>DASVAC010000039.1:0-19565 GCA_036376535.1 Gemmatimonadaceae bacterium
TCGCACGTTCATTCGATCGTGCATCGCGCTCGACGCTTGATCGATCCGTTGATGTCCTTCGTCGCGGACCGTGGATGCTCATGATCCTCCGATGAGCGTGACGCCATAACCGCGCTGTGCGTCACAGCATTGCACGTCGAAAGCCGCCGCGCAAGAGCTTTGTTTGTTCGCTCCGTAACGAGTCATGTTTCACCTCCGTGGTCGCGCGATGCGGCCGACGTTGGGCGAGCGATGACGTCGACCACCGTAGAACCCGCCATTCTGCTCCCGAACAAGCCCAACTGGCTGACGGACGAAACCATCCGTCGGCTGGTGGTGGTGTTTGCCGCGTTCGCCATTCCAATCGGCTTCGCGTTCCACCAGTACGCGAGGCCGTTCCCGTGGCTCGGCGCGGTGCTCCTCTTCGTCGTCGCCATCGCGACTCGGGCGTTCGGGATTCCGCTGCCGGGCAAGGGCTTCGCCAGCTTCGCGGTAGGCGCCGGGATCGCGGCGGTAGTTGCGCTCGGTTGGGCAGCCGGTGCGCTCGCGGCCGGTATCGGCATTCTGCTCGGCGACGTGGCCGTGCGACGTCTGCCGCTCCGCAACGCCGTGGGCAACGCGGCCCACTTCTGCACGGCGTGCACCTTGGCCGGCATCGCCTACTTCTGGCTGGCCAACGGTCAGTTGGGCGCGAGCATGTTCGTGTCGTCCAACTCGTGGCGCTTGGCGATGTTCATCTGCCTGTTCATCGCCATCCTCAACGCGACGTTTTACCTGCAGCTCCGGTTGTCGCCGGCCATCGCGTGGGTGGACGCACGCCTCACGGCGCGGTGGGAAAGTACGGTGTCCGTGTTGGCGACGCTGCTCGCGCTCACCGCGATGCGCCTGGCCTACAGCAAGGCCGATTCGCGCTGGTACTTCGTGGAAGGCGGCATCCTGATCGGCATCGCCGCGCTCACACACTGGCTGGTCAAAAAGGGTGCGTTAGGCGAGAGCCTGCAGATGGTGCAGCGGTTGTCGCGCGTGATGAGCGCGCGGCCCGAGCTGCACCGGGCGATGAGCGACATCGAGCTGCTGACGCGGACGCTCGTCCCGTGGGAAGAGATGGGCATCGCGCGGTACGACGACGCGAGGCGCGAGTTCGTCGTGCTCACCGACACGGGTCACGTACTGATCGCCGGCATGCGATTCCCCTCGAACCGCGGGATGCCCGGGCTCGCGCTCGAGCGGGGACGCGCCGTGACACGCCGCGATGCCGGCACGGATGTGAACGAGATCACGCGCCATTCGGGCTCCGAGATCGTGGTCCCGCTCAAGTACGGCGACCGGCTCGTCGGGCTGTGGACCGTTAGGCACAGGCGCACCGACATGTACCGCGACTACGATGCGCAGCTGCTCGACGGCGTCGCGCCGCAGCTCGCGCTCTCGCTGTCGCTCGACTCGCTCATCCAGCCGGTGCTCGATGCTTCGGAGCACATGACGCAGCACGTCGAGTCGATCACCGCCACGACGCAGCAGCTGCACGCGTCATCGCAGGAAAGCGCCAACACGGCGCGCGTGCTCGCGTCCACGGTGCGGGCGCTCTCGGACACGCTGTCCAAAGGCGCCGACGAAGCGCGCGCGGCACAGGAAGTCGCCGAGAGCACGGTGTCGGAGGGACGCGGCACGCAGGTAAAGGGCGAGCAGATGCTCCGCGACGCGCGCATCGTGCGCGGCGCCACCGAGCAAGCGTCGACGCAACTCACGGCCGCGGCGGCGATCGTGCAGGAAGGCGCGCAGGAAGTGTCGCGACTTCAAGACGTGTCGAGCGCCGTTCAGAAATTCGGCCAAACGATTACATCGCTCGCGGACCAGACGGGATTGCTCGCACTGAACGCCGCCGTCGAAGCCGCCCGCGCGGGCACGCACGGACGCGGATTCGCGGTGGTTGCGCAGGAAATTCGCGCGCTCGCCGATCGCAGCGCGACGGAAGCCGAGGCGATAGACCGAGCCGTCCGCGAGATTCGCGCGGCGCTCGAGCGCGCCGTGACGCTCATGCAGCGCACGCGCGAAGAAGTGTTAGGCGTGGCGCAGGCGAGCAACGGGTGGGTGGACGAGCTCGACCGGATCGTCGCTGCCTCGGAGACGGTCGCGTCGGCCGGCTATCGCATCGTGGACGCGGCGCGAGAAAACGCGCAGCGGTCCGACATCATGGCGTTGGCGCTCGCCGGCGCGCAGCAGGACGCATCACACGCCGCCACCGAGACCGACGTCGTCGCGGGCTCGAGCACGCAGCAGGAGGGCGCGATCGAGGCGCTCAACGACGCTGCCACGCAACTGAGCATCACGGCGCACGAGCTGTCGGCCGCCGTCGCCGCGGTGCGGAAGGCCGACTAGCAGCCTTTCAGGGGACGTCGCTCAGAGGGCCGTGAGCTGCGGAACCCGATGCCCCTTCTTCATTGGATCGCGCAGGCTCGCGATGATGCGGGCCGCCGTCGCGTCCAATTGCGTGCGGTCGGGCATGGATGAGCCCGGGAACGGAAGCGGCACGTCGAAGCCGTCGTCTGCCTTGCGCGGAATCAGGTGAATGTGGAAGTGGTAGACATCCTGGCCCGCCGACTCCCCGCTCGAGACCACCAGATTCATCCCCTCCGTTCCGGTGACGCGCCGAATGACCGGGCCGAGCTCCATGGCTACGGAAAACAGGTGCATCCCGAGCTCTGACGGTAAATCGAGCAACGACTCGTAATGCTGTCGGGGGACCACGAGGACGTGTCCCGGATTCACCGGCTGGATGTCCATGAACGCCAGCGCATCACGGTCCTCATAGCACATCGAGACTTCCGCGGCGCCTTGGATGATGTCGCAGAAGATGCAGTGGTTGCTGTTGGGGCGATTCATGGAGCCTCCCTCCAGTGAGACTGCTGTGTTACGCACGGCTGGTGCCACCGATTCTGACGGAGGAGGGGGCCGCTCTTGCTGTGCAAGCTAGCCGATCCTTATAAGTAGCCGGATGATTCTCGCCCGCGCCGTATTGGCCGTCGCCGCTCTTTTTCAATCGGCCCCCGGGAACGCGGGGTCACCGACACAGATCGTTGCGTCGGTGACACGGGCGGTGGAGCAGGACAGCGTCGCCCAAGCGCGTCGAGCATGGTCGGACCGGCTGCGCGCGAACCCCGGTGACCGCGGATCGCTGCTCGCGTTGCAGGTGCTCGCCGAACGCGTGTACGAGTTCCCTCGCGCGACGCAGTACTTCGAGCGGCTGACCCATCCCGGGACGCCGGAGGACAGTTACGCGGCATACGGTGCGCTCGAGCGCGGCAAGGGACTGTTCAGCCGCGGCCTTTTGGTTCAGGCGGAATCGAGTTTCGTGCAGGCGGTGCGTCTCTCGCGCGCCGCGCGCGACCGCGCCGCGGAATTCGACGCGACACTCGGCGTCGCGATGGTGCGCGGGCGTACGTTAGGCGCAGAGGTCGAGGTGGGCATGCTCGACAGCCTCGGGCGCGTGGTACCGCGCGACCCGGGACTCGATGCGGCGTGGCGGTGCGAGCGCGCGGCGATAGCGGCGCGCACGGGCGAGCGGAGCGCGGCGGCGCTGGCCAATCAGGGGATCGCGCTCGCGCGGCGCGCGGGCGACACGCGTCTCGAGGCGCGGTGCACGTGGGTGCTCGCGCAGGACTACGTGCGGCAGGGCGACATGGGCACGGTGGACGTGCTGCTCACGCGCGCGGAAACGATGCTCGACGGTGCGCACGAGCGCGCCGGGTTGTCGTCGATGCTGCAGTGGCACGGCTTCATGGAAGTGTCGATCGCGAGCTACGGGCGCGCGCAGCAGCTGCTCCAGCACGCGGTGCGCGAGGCCGAGGCGTCCGGCAACATGTCGGCGCTCGCGTGGTCGCTCGTGAACCTGAGTCAGATCTCGCTCTCGTTGAACGACCTGCCGTCGGCCGAAGATCGCGCGGCGCGTGCCGAATCGTCCTTTCGCGCAACGAAGGACCAGTGGGGACTGGCGACGGCGATCGGCCTGCGCGGCCAGGTGGCGCTCGACATCGGCGACACCGCGGCGTCGCGCCGGCAGTACACGCTTGCGTTAGGCCTGGCCGAGCACGACCGCAATGCGTTAGGCATTGGGGGCACGCACCTGGCGCTGGCGGACCTCGCGGTGCGCGCGGGCGACTGGCCCGGCGCGCAGCGCGAGCTCGCGGCGCAGCGCGTCGCGTTCCGGCGCGGCGGCGCCACCGGCTGGGTGGAAGGCCAGGACTTTTACTACGGCGTGCTCGCGCTGCGCCAGGGCAGCCTGCGCGAGGCGCAGCGCCGCTTTCGCGCCGACCTCGCGACGCTCGACTCGTCGCAGCACGTGCGGCGCTACCTGTCGCAGGCGATGACCGCCGAGGCGCTGCTGCGCCAGGGCGACACGCTCGGCGCGGAGCAGCGGTTAGGCGAAGCGAGCGTCCAGCTGGATGCGTGGCGCGGGACCCTCGGCGACCAGCAGCTCAAGCAGCTGGCCTTTCAGGTGCGCGACGCGTTCGGCGGACGCCCGCCGGCGATCGCGATGCTCATCGCGGGCATCGCGCGCTCGGGCCGCGTGGAGCGGGCGTTCGCGCTCGCCGAGCAGCGCCGCGCGCGCAACCTGCGCGACCGGCTGTCGCGCGCGGCCGGCTTGCGGGTGGCGGCCGGCGACGCGGCGGATCCCGTCGCGAGCACCGCGCCGGTCACGGCGGCCGATGTGCGGCGCGCGATCCCCGATGACCGCACCGCGGTGCTCGAGTACGTCGCCGGCCGCGCGGGGCAGCCGACTACCGTGTTCGTGCTCACGCGGCGCGGCGTGCGCGCGCACGTGCTGACGCCGCTGGATGCGGTGCGCGACGTGGCGGCGCGCTTCGAGGCGTTGATCGAGAGCGGCGGCAACGTGCGCGGGCTGGCGACTGAGTTAGGCAAGGCACTGCTCCAGCCGGCGATCGCCGACTTGCCGGCCGGGATCACGAACCTGGTCGTGGTGCCCGACGACGCACTGTGGTCGGTGCCGTTCCAGGCGCTCGTGCTGGGCGACGGCCGCTGGGCGATCGAGCGCTTCGCGATCACCACCGTGCCGTCGGCGGCCGTGTCGGTGACGCTGTGGCAGCGGCCCGCGCCCACGGGCCCCGCGCGGCTCCTCGCGTTCGGCGACCCGCGCTTCGCGGGCGAAGACGACGGCGGCCCCCTCGCCTTGCGCGCCGCGACGCCTAACGAAGCGTCGCTGCCGCGGCTCCCCGGGACGGCGCGCGAAGTGCGCGCCGTGGCGCGCTTCGCGTCGGAGGCCGTGATCCGTCTGCGCGACGACGCGAGCGCGGCGTTCCTCGAGCGCGCGCCGCTCACGTCGTACCGCGTGATCCATTTCGCCACGCACGCCGTCACCGATGACAACGGCATCGCACACGCGGGCCTCGCGTTGTCGCCCGGCTCGGGCAGCGATGGCTTCGTGAGCGAGGGCGATCTCGCCGCCCTGCAATTGAACGCCGACCTGGTGGTGCTGTCCGCGTGTCACACCGCGGGCGGCGCTGTGTTAGGCGGCGAGGGCGTGCGCGGCCTCACGGCGCCGCTGCTGCAGGCCGGTGCGCGCGCCGTGCTCGCCACCGAGTGGCCGGTGGAGGATGCGCGCACGATCCCGATGATCGTCGCGTTCTACACGGCGCTCGCCGACGGCCGCACCAGCGCCGACGCGCTCCGCGATGCCGCGCTCGACGCGATGAAAGACGGCGCGCCGCCGCGCGAGTGGGCGGCCTTCCGCCTCGTCGGGGATCCCTCAGTCCGCGTGCCGCTGCGCCAGGCGCGCGGCCTCTTCGGCTGGACCTGGTGGCGATAACATCCGGCACCGATCCGCACGCGACCGAGCTCGCAGCCATCGCCGCCGCCCTGGCCGATGACTACGCGGTCGAGTGCGAGATCGGACGCGGCGGAATGGGCATCGTGTACCGCGCGCGGGACATCCGGCTCGACCGGCTCGTCGCGGTCAAAGTGCTGCCGCCTAACTTGGCCGGCGTGGAGGACGTGCGCGAGCGGTTCCTGCGCGAGGCGCGGACGGCGGCGCGGCTCGCGCACCCGAACATCGTGCCCATCCACCGCGCCGATGAGTTGGGCGGGTATCCCTTCTTCGTGATGGGCCTGGTGCAGGGCGAGTCGCTGGCCGAGCGGCTGCGCACGCGCGGACCGCTCGCGCCGGCCGAGGTGTTGCCGTTGCTCGCCGACGTGTCGCGGGCGCTCGCGTACGCGCATGCGCACGGCGTCGTGCACCGCGACATCAAGCCCGAGAACATCCTCATCGACTCGGCGTCGGGCCGCGCGATGGTCACGGACTTCGGGATCGCCCGGCTGGCGGAGGCGTCGCCGCTCACGGCGACCGGCCAGGTGCTGGGCACCGTGTACTTCATGAGCCCCGAACAGGTGGCGAGCGACGCGCTCGACGGGCGCAGCGATCTCTATTCGTTAGGCGTCGTCGGATTTCTGGCGCTGTCGGGGCAGTATCCGTTCGACGGCGCCACGGCATCGGCGGTGCTGGTCGCACACGTCACCAAAGTGGCCCCGCCGCTCACGGAGGCCGCGCCCCAGATTCCGGACGCGGTCGCGCGCATCATCGACCGGTGTCTCATGCGCGACCCCGCGGCTCGCTTTGCCGACGGAGATGCGCTCGCCCGGGCCTTCGATGATGCGCGCTCCGACGCGACGGTGCAGCGCGCACCAGCCGCGCCTCGCGATGTGTTGTCCGAGCGCGAAGCGATGGCCGTGTGGCAGCGCGCCGCCGAGCTCCAGGCGCTCACGAGCGCGGCACCGGCGGTGACACCGCTCGAGCAGATCGAGGCGGCGCGTTCGCGCACGCAGGGCTACCGGATCGACCACGTGCGCGAGGCCGCCGTCGAAGCCGGAATCTCGGAGCCGTACGTCGAGCGTGCGGTGCAGGAGCTGGGCTTCGCGCCCCCGGTCCCGGCTCGCGTCGCGGCTGCCGCCGGCCTAACGGAAACGCCCGCGGCGGATCCCATCCTCGACCCGGCGGCGTGCAACCCGTTCGTGCGAGCGCTCATCGGAGGCCCGACCCGGCTTCACCTCGAGACGACGGTGGATGGCGAGATCGCCGACGCCGACTTCGAGCTGCTCCTTCGGTCCATCCGCCGTGCGATGGGCGATGCGGGCCACATGAGCGTGTTTGCGCGAACGTTATCCTGGAGCACCACGGGCAACGAGCGACGCGTCAACATCACGATCTCCTCGCGCGCCGGACGCACCACCGTCACGATCGGTGAGCGACTCACGCCGCTCATCGGCGGCATCTTCGGCGGGGTCGGCGGCGGCTTGGGTGGCGGCGGCTCCGCCGGCGTGGTTGCGCTCGCGCAAAAACTCTTCGGCAGCGGATCGATCGGCATCGCGCTCGTCGGGTGGCTGGCCGCGACGTACGGGATTGCGCGCACGATCTATTCGGTGACCGTGAAGCGGCGCGAGCGCCGGCACCAGGCTTTGTTGGCCGAGCTCGTATCGCTGGTCGGCGAAGTCGCGGCACCGGCGCAGCAGCTCAGGGGCGCCGACACGCGGGCCCCAAAGATGCTCCGTTAGGCGGTCAGCGCGGCGCGACGGGCGCGATCGCCGATCGGACCTCGGCGCCGTCCGACAAGCGCGCGCGCACCCACCATTGCTCGTTCGGCTCGGGCCGCGCACGCAGGCCCGCCGGCAGCGCGAACGACGTGTCGGAGGTGGTATCGGCCGCGAGCACCGCGCCCTGCGCGTCCATCACCTCGACCAGGTACGACACCGCGCGCGGTACCGCGTGCCACCTGAGCACCGACGCGTGCATCGGCGGTGAGACCAGCGTGACGCCGCCCGCCGACGGTCCGCGCATCACGTTCGTCGGCGCCGAGATCGACCGGAGCGCGATCGTCGCCGCAGCCACGGCCACGATAGCCGATGCCGCCACGAGCCACGGACTCGCGACCCGCGGACGACGGACGGACGGTGCGCCCGCGCGCAGCGCGCGCAGCAGCTCGAGCTCGCGGCTGCACGACCGGCACGACTCCGCGTGGTCGAGCGTGGCCAACCGCTCCTCTTCGGTCCCCTGCCGTTCGACGAGCGCCTGCAGCGCCTCCGGCTCCGGGCACGCTGCGCCGGGCCACGCGCTACGCGCCGCCAACGCCTCCCGATACAATTCCTGCAGCCGTGCATCCGTCATGCGACCGCCTCCGGTCCAATCCCCTGCTCCGTTAGGCGATCGCGCAGATCGGCGAGCCCCCGATAGAGCAGATTCCGCGTCTTGGCCTCCGACCATCCGAGGAGCGCCGCGATCTCTTCACGCGTGTAGCCGGCCAGGTACATGCGAACCACCGGCCGGCGCGACGGCGTGATCGTGTCGATCGCGCGCGCGACCTGCTGCGCCAGCTCGGACGACTCGAGCGATTGCTCGGGCTCGCGACGCGACGGCGCGGCAGGCTCCTGCCCAACGTCCTCCAACGCGTCCTCACGCGCACGGCGGTGGCGCCGTAAGACGTCGAGCGCCGCTGATACCGCGGTCCGGTACAGGTAAGACGAACCCACGGACGAAATCTGCTCACCGACGGCTGGGCCCCCGCCCCCACCCGCCGGAATCGCGTCCAACGCACGGTTGGAGCCTTCGCCGCGCGCACGCCACAACCGAATGCGGACTTCCTGAAAGACCTCGTCGACGTCGCTCTCCGATAAACCGTGGCGGATGCCGACGCGGCGCACCATGGCCGCGAACCGCATCAAGACCGCCTCGATGGCCGGCGAGATCTGGTCGGTCACGTGGGGAACAACCATAGCGCGAAGGTAGCGAGCCCGTCGCGCGCTCGCAAAAGGGCGTGCGATCGAGTCAAAACGTGCCGCCGGCTGGGCTTGGTGCGTCCGGCAGAGGGCTGCCAGCGCCCCGGAGAGCCGCGGCGGAAGGCGAACGCCTTTCGAGCGACCGAATCGGGTGCACAACGCGGGCTGCCAATGGTATTTTGAGGTGCTAGCTCCACTCAAAACGGGGACTCATGGCTACTCAGACACGTGCCGAGCGCCGCGCCGGCGCGGCGCTCAACCGCGAGCAGCTTCTGGCGGCATATCGGACGATGTATTTGTCGCGGCGGTTGGACGACAAGGAAATCCAGCTCAAGGGACAGAATAAGATCTTCTTTCAGATCTCCGGCGCGGGACACGAAGCAGTCCTCACGGCTGCGGGCATGACGCTGCGCGGCGGTCACGACTGGTTCTTCCCGTACTATCGCGACCGCGCGCTGTGTCTCCAGTTAGGCATGACCCCGTCGGAAATGCTGTACGAAGCGGTCGGCGCGGCGAAGGATCCCAATTCGGGCGGACGCCAGATGCCGAGCCATTGGGGCAGCAAGCGCCTCAACATCGTGTCGTCGTCGTCGCCCACGGGCACACAGTTCCTCCACTCGACCGGATGCGCGGAGGCCTCCCTGCGCGCGTCGCTGCTCTCGATCACCGAGGGCTTCGAGTCCGATGAAGTGACGTACGTGTCCGCGGGCGATGGCACGACCAGCGAAGGCGAGTTCTGGGAATCCCTCAACACCGCGTGTAATCTCGGTCTCCCCGTTGTCTACCTGATCGAGGACAACGGCTACGCGATCTCGGTGCCGGTGGAGGTGAACACGGCCGGTGGCAGCATCTCGAAGCTCGTTGCGTCGATGCCGGGTCTTCTCGTTCAGGAAGTAGACGGCTGCGACCTGGTGGCCAGCTACGCTGCGATGAGCAAGGCAGTGGCATATGCGCGCGCGCGCCGCGGACCGGCGCTCGTGCACGCGCACGTGATCCGGCCGTACTCACACTCGCTCTCCGACCAGGAGACGATGTACCGGCCGTCCGAGGAGCGCGACGTGGACGCCGCGCGCGATCCGTTAGTCACCTTCCCCAAGTGGCTGGTGGCCGAAGGGCACTTGACGGAGAAGGAGCTCGAGGCGCTCAAGGCCGAAGTCGATGCGCAAGTCCTCGCTGCCACGGATGACGCGCTCGCCCAACCGCAGCCGACGCCCGACACGGTGCTCTACGGCGTGTACTCGCCCGACGTGGATCCAACGAGCGAGCAGTTCGACACGGAGGACGACCCGAAGTTCATCGGTGAGCCGACGACGATGGTCGACCTCCTCAACGCGTGCATGAAGGACGAAATGCATCGCGACGGCAAGATTCTGGTGTTCGGCGAAGACGTCGCGGACGTGTCGCGGGCGCAGTATCTGGGCAAGGTGAAGGGCAAGGGCGGCGTATTCAAAGTGACGTGGGGTCTGCAGAAAGAATTCGGCGGCGACCGCGTCTACAACTCTCCGTTAGCCGAAGCGAACATCGTCGGCCGTGCGGTGGGATTGGCGGTGCGCGGGTTCAAGCCCGTGGTCGAAATCCAATTCTTCGACTACATATGGCCGGCGTACATGCAGCTGCGCAACGAGCTCGCGACGATGCGCTGGCGGTCGAACAACGACTTCAGCGCGCCGGCGGTGGTGCGCGTGACGTACGGCGGGTACATCCGCGGCGCCATCTACCACTCGCAGACGGGCGCATCGCTGTTCACGCATTGTCCGGGACTGCGCGTGGTGTGCCCGGCCACGGCGCTCGATGCGAACGGTCTGTTGCGCACCGCGATTCGCTGTGACGATCCGGTGATTTTCCTCGAGCACAAACACCTCTATCGCCAGACGTACAACAAGGGCCGCAATCCCGGACCGAACTTCATGATTCCGTTCGGTAAGGCGAAGGTGCTGCGCGAAGGTGCCGGCATCACGCTGGTGACGTACGGCGCGACGGTGCAGCGCGCGCTCGTCGCCGCGAACAAGGTGGCCGAGGAGGGCATCGACGTCGAGGTGATCGATTTGCGAACGCTGTCGCCGTGGGATCGCGAGACCGTCATGGATTCGGTGCGCAAGACGTCGCGCGTGATCGTGGCGTACGAGGATTCGCTCTCGTGGGGCTACGGGGCGGAGATCGCGGCGGCGATCGCGGACGAGTGCTTCGCGTGGCTCGACGCGCCGGTCAAGCGCGTGGCGTCCACGGACACGTTCGTGGGGTACGCGCCGTCGCTCGAGGATGCAATTCTGCCGCAGACGGACGATTTCGTCCGCGCCTACCGGGAGCTGGCCGCGTTCTGAGACGGCCGCCGGTCGTCCGTTAGGCAGACGAGGCCCGCGTGCACCACGCGGGCCTCGGTGCATCCGGCCGTGCGTCACCGCCTAACTGGCGCCGGAGCTCGCCGCGGCGGGATCCTGGCGATAGAACGCGCTCAACTGCGCGTAGAACGCGGGGTCTTCGTCGCGCAGCTCGCGCGGCTTCTCGAAGAATGCTTCAGTGGCCACGGCAATGAGCTCGGCCATCTTGGTGGCCGCGTAGTCGCCGAGAACCGACGGCTGGCCGGCCGCAAGCCTGCGTGTGAGACGCTGGAAACTCGCATCGAGGACGCGCAGCCATTTGTCCGGGTTGGGCAGGTCCGGTATGCCGGGCTCCTCGGGTCCGAATAGCGACGCATGAAGGTGTGTAGGATCGAGATCGTGTTCGTTGGCCAGGATGTGTGCAAACTCGTGGTAGACAACGTTGTGTCCGTCGTGCGGGTCGCGCGCGCCTTCCTGCACCGAATCCCACGCCAGCACGACGACGCCGTCAGTCCACGTCTCGCCGAGCTCCGGGACCGGCTCGTCCTCACCGACGCTGGTCCGCACGAGTTTCCTGCACGCCGGTCGCGGCACGAACGTGGACGGATAAATCAGGATCTCGCGGAGGTTCTCGTAGTGCTCGCCCGGCATGCGCAGCGTCATGAGGCACGCTTGAGCGGCGATCACGAGTTGCATCGTTTCGTCCACGACCACCCCGCGGCAGCCCTCCCAGTGCGCGCGGCCGATCAGGTCGCGGCTGAGCTGGAGGAGGCGAACGCGCTCGGCGGTCGTGAGGCCGCGGCTCGCCGACACGTTGCTGTCGAGGAGACGGAGCCAGCTCTCGTGCAACGGCTCGGCGGCCGCATGGCGCGCGGCGCCGATCGCCGCGCGCCGCAGCAGCCACACGACGACGCCGATCGTGGCCAGAAATGCCACGGCGATGAAGAGCGGCGTCAGCATGGCGTCGAACGAGTCGAGGGACACGGGCGGGTCGAGTGTATCCGGTTAGGCGGGAGCCGGCGTCAGGCGTCGGCCGTCGGCTCGGCCGATGCGACCACGATAGGGCCCGCCGCCCGCGGAATCAACGCTTTTTCGGCGGCCTCGTCGCGCGTTGGGCCTTGCGCTCGGCGATACGGGTCTTGACTAACTTCCGCACCAGCGCATCGGGGAGCGGCTGCGTCGGAGAGAAGTGCACGGAGCCCTTGGTGGTGTCGCGGCGCGCCAGCTCGCTCGCATGCGCAGCCAGCGGATGGGCTCCGATGTGGAGCGCGCAGTGCTTCGTCGCCGCGGCGAACGAGAGGAGCATGCGTCCATCGAGGCGGTAGGTCGGCATGGCGTAGCTGATGCACTCCTCGGCGTCCGGTGCGGCGGCTCGGATGACGGTGCGCAGGTGCTCGAGCGCGGCTCGCTGCTCCGCCGTCAGGCGCGAGAGATACTCATCGATGGTCGTCGGTTTGGAACTCACGCGGCCTCCCGGGTTCAGCGCTCGCGCGCGCGGTCGAGCACCGGCTTGACGTCAATGATCGGCGTGCCATCGATCGCCTCGAGCTCGCCTACCGTGAGCTCGAGCGGCGTGTCGACCGCGAGAATGCGGACGCGGTGGACGCCGATTGGGTTAGGCCGATCCGGCGATCGTGTGCTGAATACTCCGCGAAGGGGAGCGGCCATATTGTCGCGCGGATGGACAGACAGTACCGAGCGATCGCTCTCGTGCAGCCAGGTGAGCACCAGGATCTCGTCGCCGGCACGGAGATCGCGCAGCGCATCCACATACTGCGGTTCGAACACGAGCCGCGCGTCGGGAGCGCCCTCGTTGCCCTGCATCGGCGCGCGCGCGCGGTCAATCAGGGACGAACGAACGTGACCGATAGGGATGATGTCGTACATGTGTCCGTGCGTTAGGCCTTCGTGATCGACGCGCCGCTGTCAGCCGGCGTGCGGCGCCGCGTCGAACAGCGCCAGCCTGTCGTGCTCTGACGCCGGATGCAGCACGTACCGGGCCGCGAACTCCGCCGCTCGTGGATACGATGTGCGCGAGATGCCCGCGGCATAGGGCCGAGTGCGTTGTCGCCGCCGATGACGAGGCACTCGACGTGAGCGGCCTCGGCGGCTGAGATCGCGGCCTCGAGCGCCGGCAGGTTGCCGTGAATATCATAGAGCGCAGCAACGCTCCGTACCGCCGTGACCGCGCTCGCTTCTGAAGGTGTGGTGGATGATGGTGTCACGGCGCGCTGCGCGGCGTGAAGCGCCACACGGCAGCCACGGACGCGGAGACCGTCACGCCCTGCGGCGTCATCGGGATCGCACTCTCGACGACGGGCGTATACATACGGGCTGCCGCGAAATAGTCGCCGCCGACCCGTTCGGTCGAGACGGTTTGGAGTCGGCCCAACGTTCCGCCAGCCGCAGCGGCCAACGCCTGGGCATGAGCGAGCGCCTCCTCGTACGCTTTGCCTAACGCGCGGCGCTGCGCGGCAACCGCGCTGTCGGATTGAAACGACAGATCGCTCACCGCGGTCGCGCCGCCGTTCAGCCCGACGTCGAGATACCGGCCGAGGCTGTCGAGCGCAACGATCACCACTCGTACCTCGGCGCTCGCTTCGTAGTCGACGATGGTCCCATGATCGTTCTCGTGCGGCCCCACGCTCACGGCGACCACCAGCACGCTGTCGGGCTTCGGGCGGCTCGCACCAAGCGCCGTAAGGAGCCGGCGAACTTTCGGTTCGTTTACCGCCGTGGCCGCCGCCGCGCTGGCCGCGCGGGATGCGACACCAAATGTGATGATCGCGCGGGTCGGTTGCAGCGTCAACTGCGCTGAGCCCGTGGTTTGGATCGTCGACCCCGTGTCGGCGGGCACTGGCACCTGCGCAGCTGCGGCGCCGGGCATCGACATCGCCGCCGCAACGGCCAGCATGGACCACGAAACGTTAGGCATCGTCGCCTCCGATGTGAGGATCGGTCGTCCACCTGCGGGATGATGGGCTCGAGACGGCGCATGTGTCGATTGCGCCCGGATTAACATCTCGTGACCGTTGGGCAACGTCGGCGATGCGTGCACGCGCGCACCGGACCGATGACGCACGTCTGATCGGCGTCCCGCGCTACGCAAACTGGCGTGAGGCTGCTCGCCGGGACGCACCTGCCAACGTAACTTGGGATCAGCGGCTGGCGGGGCTATCGGTCCCGGATGCCGCAGACGATGCTCGCCATCCGCACCCAAGGAGCCTTCGCATGACGTCCATGACGGCCGCGCTCACCTTCGTGTTCGCCGCGGCGCCCGCGCTGCTCGGCCAGACGCCCGTGAACACGTCGTTAGGCAACGTGCAGGGCCCGCATCCCTTCAACGTGCGCGATCTGGTGATGATGGAACGCGTGAGCGACCCGCAGCTCTCACCCGACGGGCGCTACGCGGCATTCACGATACGCCGCACGGACTACGCCGCCAACCGCGGCATCACCGCGATCTACGTGCTGGATCTTTCCGGCACGGCCGCCCCGGTGCAGGTCGTCGACAAGGCGGCGCAGCCGCGTTGGGCACCCGACGGACATCATCTCTACTACATGGCCGCTGCGGACGGCGTCGAGCAGCTGTGGCGCGTCGACCTGGGCGGTGCCAACGGACTCGACCTGGCCGCCCATGCCGCGCCCGCGCAGGTCAGCCACACGCCGATCGACCTCAACACGTTCAAGCTGTCGCCCGACGGCTCGCACGTGCTCCTCTCGTACGAGGTGGACACCGGTTGCCCCACCCTCGCCTGTACGGCGCAGCGCATCGCCGATCGCGCGGCCGACAAGGCCAGCGGCACGCTCTACACGTGTCTCTTCGTTAGGCACTGGGACACGTGGGCCACGGGTCGCCGCAACCAGCTCTACATCGCGGCCATCGACCCGTCGGGCCTCATGCCGGCCGAGCCGACGCTGCTGAGCAAGGGCATCGACGGGGACATCCCGAGCAAGCCGTTCGGCGACGAGAGCGAATTTTCCTTCTCGCCCGACGGCAAGACGGTCTATTTCGGCGTGCGCATCGCCGGGACCACCGAGCCCTGGTCCACCAATTTCGATGTCTACCGCGTGCCGGCGGACGGCTCCGCGCCGCCTAACGATCTGACCGCCGCGAACAAGGCGTGGGACGCCTACCCCGTTCCCTCTCCCGACGGCAAGACGCTCTACTATCTGGCGATGAAGACGCCCGAGTTCGAGTCGGACCGCTTCGGCATCATGGCGCTTGACCTCGCATCCGGCGAGTCGCACGAAATCGACCCGAGTTGGGATCGCTCCGCCGGCAGCCTGACGATTGCTCCCGACGGCAAAACGCTCTATGCCAGCGTCGATGACAACGGCGAGCACCCGATTTTCGCGATCGACGTCGCCACTGGGAAAGCCACACGGCTTGTTGGAGATGGTACGATCAGCGGCTACTCGCTCGCGCACGGCCGCATTCTCTTCGCGCGCGACGACCTGAAGCACCCGTCGGATCTCTACACGATCGACGCCGCGGCGAACGCGCACGCCCAACAAGTGACGCACGTCAACACGGAGGCGCTCGCGAACGCGAAGGAGGGCGACTGGGAGTTCTTCACGTTCAAGGGCTGGAACGGCGAAACCGTCCAGGGCTACGTCGTGAAACCGGTTGGCTTCGAGCCCGGTAAGACGTACCCGGTCGCGTTCCTCATCCACGGGGGGCCGCAGGGCGCGTGGGACAACGGGTGGAGCTATCGCTGGAATCCGCAAACGTACGCGGGCCAGGGCTTCGCCGTCGTCGCGATCAACTTCCACGGATCCACCGGATACGGGCAGGCCTTCACCAACTCCATCTCGGGCGACTGGGGCGGCAAACCGCTCGAGGACCTCAAGCTCGGCTGGGCCGCTGCGTTAGGCAAGTACAAGTTCCTTGATGGCTCGCGCGCCTGCGCGTTGGGCGCGAGCTACGGCGGCTACATGACGTACTGGATCGCCGGCGTCTGGAACACGCCCTGGAAATGCCTGGTCGACCACGACGGCGTGTTCGACACACGCGCGATGTACTACGACACCGAGGAGCTGTGGTTCGAGGAGCGCGAGAACGGCGGCACGCAGTACGAGCACCCCGAGAACTACGAGACGTTCAACCCGCTCGGCCACGTGAAGGACTGGCGCGTGCCGATGCTGGTCGTGCACAGCAACCAGGACTTCCGCATCCCGATCACACAGGGGATGGGCGCGTTCACCGCGCTGCAGCGCCGCGGCATCCCGAGCGAATTCCTCACGTTCCCGGACGAGGACCACTGGGTGCTCAAGCCGCACAACAGCGTCCAGTGGCACGACGCCGTGAACGCGTGGCTCGCGAAATGGACGGCCACGAACGCGGGCCGCACGGCGCAGCGCTGACCGCTGCGTTAGGCAGTCACCCGGCGCGCACCGACAGTGCGTGCCGGAACACGTTCAGCGGGTCCCACCGCGCTTTGATGCGCTGGAGGCGCGGATAGTTGTCGTGGAAGTACACCGTGGACCACGGGACGCCCGACGTGTTGAATTCCGGGTCGGCGATGTCGGTGTCGGGATGGTTGATGAGGGCGCCATCGTATGCATCGCCCGGCACGGGAACGCCGCCCGTGTCGGCGAAGAGATCGCGGTAGAAGGACCGCACCCACGAGAGGCTCGCGGCCTCGTCGCGCGGGTCCACCCAGCCGACGCTGCACGCACTGTCGAGAATCGCATGACGGTGCGCGGATGCGGTCGCGTCGGGCGCCACGGTGTTGACCTGACCGCCGTAGGTCGCGAGGCCGAGCATCCCGCCCATCACGTCGACATCGTCGCGCACGAGGTGCGCGTATGCCGCATCGATCTGCCTGTCCGTTAGGCGGCGGCGGAGCAGGGCGTCCTTGACCTTCGAGCACACCCCGCCGGGCGGCATCGTGAACAGATCGGGGAACGGCTCGAGGGCGAAGGCGAGCCACGACATGCGCGCGACGTCCCGCTTGGCGGGCGAGCCTAACGCACCGCACACCGCCGCGACGTGGCCGTCGATCAGCCCCTCCACCACGCCCGCCGGCGCGGTGCTCACGCCGCGCACCACGATCGTCCCGAACTGTTTCCGGTGCAGCTCGAGCAACGTCCACAACGACGCGGCCGGCGAGCGCGCGGCGCTGTTCCGCTCGCACCAGATACCGTGGTCGCGCACGAGGCGCCGGAACGCCGCCTCGTCCACGCCGGCCCAGCTCCACTCGGCCCGGAAGGTGGTGACTGACTCCGGTGCGCGCGGCAGCAGCGACGCGGGGTCCTCGCCGCTCGCGTTAGGCGAGCGGAACCAGTAGCGCGTGACGGCGCCCAGCGTGCCGCCGCCGGCGCCCGTGTTCGCCCACCACAGGTCGCGATGCGGGTCGTCCGGTTCGCGCGTGGCGATCACGGTCGTCGCGCGCCCGCCGGCGTCCACCGTCACGACTTCGACGGCGTACAGATAGTCGGCGGCCAAGCCAAGCTGCCGGCACAGAAACCCGAAGGCGCCGCCACACACGTGCCCGCCCATACCAACGCCGGGATATTCGCCGAGTGGAATCACCGTGCCCCACGTCTCGGCGAGCGCCCGGAACGTTTCGCCCACGGTGGCGCCCGCCTCGACGCACACGGCGCGACGATCCGGGTCGTACGCGATGCGCTTCATCGGCGAGACATCGATGATCGCGCGCACGGCCGGATCGGTGACGAAATTCTCGAGGCAGTGTCCGCCGCTCGTCAGGGCGAACCCCCCCCGCTCGCGCACGGCTTCTTCGATCGCGGTCGCCACCTGCGCCGCGGATTCCGTTAGGCGCACGTAGTCGGGGTGCGCGGTGAACCGCTTGTTGAATTGCTTGTCGACCACGGCGCGATACCGCGCATCGTCCGGGCCGATTTTCCCGGCGGCGGTGCGCGCGCCGCTCGAGGCGTGTGATGTCGTCATGCGCTCCAATGTAATCGCGCAACATCACTGCCCGGCGGCACGCGCACGGTCTCTTCGATGCGCCGGCTCGTATGTGGTCAACGGCGAGCCGGCTAGAACAACCCGGGGACCGCGCCCCACGTCGCATCGCGGTACGCGCGATACGACGGGCCGAAATGGGACGCCAGGTGCTCCTCCTCGAGCCGCACCTTGCGCCAATACGCCGCGAGCAGGAGCACCAGACCGACGAGCGCGTGCACCTCGCCCGAGATGAGCGCGGTGCAGGCGTACATGCCTAACAGAGCGGTGTAGATGGGATGGCGGAGCCATCGATATGGGCCGGCGCGTACCAGTTCCTGCCCCTCGGTGGCCGCGATCGCGCCGCTCCAGTTGCGGCCCAGGCTGCGCCGTGACCAGAACCCAAGCGCCACGAACAGGAGTTGGATGGCCAGCATCGTCCACGCGAGCAGCATCGACGCCGGAACGAATCGCATGCGCAGACCGGGTATGCCCAGGAAGATCATGAACTGGCCGATCGAGACGAGCGTGACGTGGACCGCGCGCGATCCACTCGATTCGCGCCGCTCCACCGGCGCCGCGCTCCGGGCCGCGATTTCCCAGTACACGCTGAACACGACCCAGAGCACCAGCGACGTCCACAGCGCCGGCGTGTACCCGGCGAAGATGGCGGACGCCCACGCGGGTGCACGCGGCGGGCCGCCTCCGTTAGGCGAGCGCAACAGGATGCGCGCGCCCACGGCACCGATGAGCGCGCCGATCAGCGCCGACCGCAGGAGCTTGCGGGTGTGTGCGGTCATCGTCGGCTGCGCGGCGCCGAGCCGGCGAGCGTCCGCCGCGCCGTGGCGAGTTGCGCGCGAAGCCCCGGAACCGCACTCGCCGTCGCGGGATTGGCGGCGAGTTTGCCGAGCGCTTCGTCCACGGCGTCGAGGCCGAGATTGGCGCCGAGGCGCGTGGATGCCTGCCGCCAGGCGCTCTGGAACTTGGGATCCGCCGCCAGCTCGGTCTCGCCTAACGATTGCGCCTTGCCGATAATGTCGGCCAGCGCCGATACCGCGCGTTGGGCGCCCTGCGGCGACGAGAAGTTTTTCGGGTTGCCCACCAGTTCGAGCTCCGGCATGCTGGACACGAAGCGGCGCAGCGCCGCCGCCTGCTCGGGATTCCGCGGGTTGTTCGAGTGCATCAACGCCTGCGCCGCGCCCATGATCGCGAACGGCGCCGTCGCCGCGTGCGTCAACACGGGCGTGCCGGACACGACACCGGTGAGCGGCAGCGCGCCCAGCGCCAACCCGCCTAACCCATGGACGACGTGCAGGATTCGGCCCTCGATGCCGAACAAAACGTGCGTTACGTCCCGCAGTGGTGCGAATCCGAACAGCGCCGCACCGCCGAGGCTCGTCCATGACGCGGTCGACTCGCCGGCGAGCTTGAAGTGCTGGTATGCGCCGAGGCACAACAGCGCGACGAGCAGCAGCGCGGCGTGGAGCAGCACGCGGCTCGCGATGGACGCGAGCGGCCTTCGCGGTTGCGGCACATGCTCGGCGGCTTGCACCTGCGCAACGGCTTCCTGGTTCAAC
>DASVAC010000040.1:0-5491 GCA_036376535.1 Gemmatimonadaceae bacterium
CGAGCGCGCCGCCCATGCCTAACGGCACGGACGGCGCGGTGACCACGGTCAGCCCGAGACGGTCGCTCGGCTGACGCCGGGCACTAGCTCAGGCGATCACCATGTGGCGACCGTTTGCCCAGCTCGGGCTGACGGTGGTACTATGACTGCTAGACAAGGGATCACCTCCTGGTTGCAGGGTGAAAGATCGGGCGGACATCGAACAAATAACCGAGCGCACACAAGAACCCAAGAGGAGCCCGCCATCGCATGATGCTCGAAGCGGCTGGATCGCCGTTCAACGACTGGGAAAATTTCTACGTGATTGTCGGCTCGTCGGCAGCCGCGCTGACTGGACTCCAGTTCGTCGTGATCGCCCTCATCGCAGAATCGAGTGCCAAAACCGGGGGCCGCGCGATCGCCGCCTTCGGGACGCCGACCGTCGTGCACTTCTGCGCGTCGCTCCTCGCGTCGGCGATCGTCAGCGCGCCGTGGCGGGGTCTCGTGAGTCCCGCGCTGTTCATCGGTAGCCTCGGCGTGGCCGGTGCGCTGTACGCGCTCGTGGTCACCAGGCGGGCCCGGCAGCAAACGGCCTACGCGCCTGTGTTCGAGGACTGGCTCTGGCACTCCATTCTTCCGTTCTGCGCGTATGGCGTGATGACCGTCGCGGCGTTCGTCCTCCGGCACGACCCGGAGCGGGCCCTGTTCCTCGTTGGCGGCGGGGCCTTGCTCCTCTTGTTCATCGGCATCCACAATGCATGGGACACCGTAACGTTCATCGCGCTCACGTACGGTCCAGGCCGCGACGAGCCGGCGTCCGACGCATCGCCGGCCCCGGCGTCGTCGAGTGCGGGTGGAGCGCCCGCGCCCGACGCCTAACGGAAGACATTGCTCACATTCAGGAGGATGGCGTTGTTCCGACTCGACTCGATGCGGCGTGCACGCCTGCGCCGCGTACTGGCCGCGGTGCTGTGTGCTCTGGCGATCGGCGCGCGTGCGTCGCGCACGTCCGCGCAAGGCGCGACCGAGCCGCGCGTTCGGCAGTTCTCGAGCGTCTCCATGGCGCCGGACGGCCGGCACGTGGCGTGGATCGGCCCGGCGTCCCCGAACGGCGACGCCGAGTCGGTGATGCTCGTGGCGACGGGGGGCGCCGCGCCGGCCGCGCTGTCGCTCCCCGGCGCCCGAGCGAACAGCGCCCGCGAGGTGATCTGGTCGGCCGACAGCCGTCAGTTAGGCGTGCTGGCGGAGGGGAACGGGTCGCCGGCGATCTACGTGGTGGACGCGTCGAGCCGCGTCGCGCGCCGGGTGACCACGGTGTCCGGATCGGTGCATGATATCCGATTCTCGCCGGACGGATCGCGCATCGCCTTGCTCTACTCGTCGCCAACGGAGGAGGCCAACGGGCCAACGCAGGCGACGCCGCGCGATACCGGAGCGATGGACACGCACATCGACCGGCAGCACCTGGCGCTCGT
This sequence comes from Gemmatimonadaceae bacterium, assembly GCA_036376535.1. Lineage (GTDB taxonomy): Bacteria > Gemmatimonadota > Gemmatimonadetes > Gemmatimonadales > Gemmatimonadaceae > JADGGM01. The sequence goes on from DASVAC010000040.1 coordinate 1,455, forward strand.
CGATGTCAGGACCGGGACGCAGCGCATCGTGTCGCCCGCCGATCTCTACGTCTACGAGTTCGATTGGGCGCCTAACGGGAAAGAGCTGGTGGTGAGCGCGGCGACGGGCTCGGGGAACAACAACTGGTGGGTGGCGCGCCTCGACGCCATCGACGCCGCCTCGGGCGCGGTGCGTCAGATCGCCAGGCCCACGGTGCAGATCGCGCAGCCGCTGTGGTCGCCCGACGGGTCGCGCATCGCGTTCATCGGCGGCGTGATGAGCGACCAGGGATCCACCGGCGGCGACCTGTACACGGTGTCGGCCTCGGGCGGCGCGCCGCGCGACCTCACGCCTAACGCAACCGTGTCGGTGGCCGCGATCCGGTGGCAGGGGCCGCACTCGATTCTGGCCACGATGTGGTCGCACGGCGGCTCGGAGATCGCGAGCGTGAATACGTCGACGGGTGCGATCGCCTCGCTGTGGCACGGCGACGAAGCCATCACCACGCGCTCCGGCCGCGGCCTGCCCGTCGTGTCCGCAGCCGACACCGGTCGCGAGGTCGCGCTCGTCCGCGAATCGCTCGGCACCCCGCCCGAAGTGTGGGCGGGTCCCGTTGGGCATTGGACCCAGATCACGCATGCCAACGCCGGCGTCGCGCCGTCGTGGGGCAAAGCGGTGAGCGTCCACTGGCGCAGCGACCGGTTCAACGTGCAGGGATTCCTCATCTACCCGCGCGACTTCCGGAACGGCACGCGCTATCCGATGATCGTGCTCGTGCACGGCGGCCCGGCGGCCGCGGTGGCGTCGACCTTTCTGTCGGCGCAGTCGCAGCAGGCGGCGCTGTCGCGTGCCGGCTATTTCGTGTTCATGCCTAACCCGCGCGGCAGCTATGGCCAGGGCGAAGCGTTCACGCGCGCGAACATCAAGGACTTCGGCCACGGGGATCTGCGCGACATCATGACCGGCGTCGACTCGGTCATCGCCCGGTATCCCGTCGACCCGCAGCGGCTTGGCCTAACGGGCTGGAGCTACGGCGGCTACATGACGATGTGGGCCGTCACGCAGACGCAGCGATTCCGCGCGGCCGTTGCGGGCGCCGGCATATCGGACTGGCTCAGCTACACGGGCGAAAACGGCATCAGCGAATGGATGGTGCCGTACTTCGGCGCGACGGTGTACGAGAACGCCGCGGTGTACGCGAAGAGCTCGCCGATGAACTACATCACGCACGCGCGCACGCCCACGCTCATCGTGGTGGGAGAACGCGACGCCGAGTGCCCTGCTCCGCAGTCGTTCGAGTACTGGCGCGGACTCCAGCACGAAGGCGTCAAGACGCAGCTGGTGGTCTATCCGGACGAAGGCCACCACTTCGCGAACCCGGCGCACCAGGCGGACGTGCTGCGCCGCTCGATTGCCTGGTTCGACTCGTACCTCAAGCCGCGTCCGCCGGGCTGAGTCGTGTCGCGGCCGGCGCGGCGCCGGTGACGAAGAACTCCGCGTGCGCCGCCGCGTCGGGAAACTCGGCGCGGTAGGCATCGGCCCATCGCTCGCGGAATGCTTCGGCGCGCGCGCGATCGACCAGTGCCCACACGCTGCCGCCGAAACCAGCGCCGAACGCCGACGCCGCGAACGCGCCTAACTCGAGCGCGCGCCGCACGAGGCCGATCGTCTCGGGGATCTGGTTGTGGAGCGCGCGTTCGGCGCCCGCCTGCGAGCGCGCTACATGGGCGCCGAAACCGGCGAAATCGCCGCGGGCCAGCGCATCGGCGGCGGCCGGAATGATGTCGTTGGACTCGGTGTCGAACTGTTCGACGCGCTCGATGAGCGATGCCGGCGGATAGTCGGCGTGGCGCTCGCTGCCTAACGCAGCGATCACCCGCGCGCGCGCGTCCGGCGCCGATGCCAGCGCCGCGCCCATCGACGCGTCGTGGCGGCCGGTCGCGCGGCGCCAGCACTCGAGCGCGGCGCTGAGGCGGCGCGAGACATCGTTGTATCGGTGGAGCGCCGCCCCGGTTTTTTCCGCCCGGACGCCGCTGGAGCCGACGACGAATGTCACGTTCCGCGGAAGGGGAACCGCGCGTTCGAACGTGACCGGGCAGAAGCTGTACTGCGCGATCGAACGGGGGCGCGCCGACAGGATCGCGGTGTGGTCCTCGCTCCCGCCGAACGTCCCAACGCCGTGACTCCCGCGCAGCGATCCGAAGTCGAGGCCGTTCTCGACGGCGCCGAGGTATCCCGCCAGGTCGTCGCTGGAGTGAATGGCCGCGCGGTAGCTCGGGCGCGATGCGAGGTCGTTCACGTCGCCTAACGCAAGAAACACCATCACGACGAGCGCGCTCGAGCTGCTCACGCCGGCCGCGTGCGGGATGTCGCTCCAGAAGACGATGTCGGCGCCGCGCAGCGGCGGGCCGAAGTTGGCCGCGATCCGGCGCGCGACCGTGATCGGATAGTTGGACCACGTGCCCGGCGTGGGCGGCGTATCCGCCGCCAGGTCGAATGCCGCGGTCGCGCCGAGCTTCGCGTCGCGCACGCGCACTCGCGTTCGGTTAGGCTCGTCCGCGTCGCGCGGCCGGACCAGGGCCGAGATCCCGCGGTCGACCGCGCAGAGCAGGCTGCGGCCGCCGCCGTAGTCGGTGTGTTTGCCCAACACTTCGATGCGTCCCGGCACCCAGAACGCCGCGGGAGGCTCGTAGCCGGCGTGCGCGCCGAGTGCCGCGAGCTCGCGTTCGAGGAGGTCGAAGATGGCGGCGCGATTCACGCTCACTGATCGGCGGTCGAACGGGCACCGAGGAAGCGCTCGACGAGCACCGGCAGCATCGGATCGATGGCGATCGTATAGTGGGTGGCGTTCGGCACGATCGCGAGTTGATTAGCGGGCCGCAGGGCGCCATCGATCCCGGCATCGCGCTGGCCGCCTCCCAACGCCTTCCAGAACTCGACCATGTGTTCGGGCCGGATGGCATCAGCGTCGGCAAAGACCAGCTGCGCGCGTGCCTGAAGCTTGGCGACGTCGGCGCTCCAGTCAAAGGGGCGTTTGGTCAGGTCACCGACCTTCCTGAAGAGGTTTGTCCAATCGACGTCGGGATAGGCCTGCCCTAACGGCGATGCCTTGACGCTACCGCCGAGCGTGGCCGCGTTGGCCTCCAACTGTTTGAAGGCCGCGACCCCCTCCGGATAAAAGCCGTCCTGCCTCATCGTCGCGGACACGAGCACGAGCCGGTCGACGACGTCCGGATGGCGGATGGCGGTCTGCAGCGCGACGCTGGCGCCAAGCGAGTAGCCCATTACGTCGGCCTTGGCGAGTTTCAGATGGTTGATCAGAGCGGCTATGTCGTCACCCAACGTTTCACTGCGCAGTGGCCTGTCAGTGTCTGGCGTGCGCCCATGTGCTTGGAGATGGGGGGCGATCACCTGCCGGCCCTTGGCCAGTTCGGCCAGATTGCTCCCGAAGCTGTCTGGGTCGATCCCACCGTGGAGAAGAATGAGCGGTGTGCCGGCGCCATGCACGCTGTAAAAGATGTGTTGGCCATTGACGTCGGCAAAATTCGCATTCGACATGGCGGCGGTCTGCTTGGCTTGAACGGGAGGAGTCGCAGGTGATGGCCGCGACGAAGCGGTGGACCAGGGCCGGCAGCCGCTCAGCACCGCGGTCGCTGTGGCAGTCTTGAGGAAGTCGCGTCTGAACATTTGGTCCTCAGGTGCGGGTATCGCGAGTCTTCTGACTGGGTCGTACCGCTGCCTAACGACGTCGGGCTGTGCAGGGGGAGCTACCTGCTGCCCGGCACGCTCGCCGTACAAGCCGCGAACGTAGAGGCGCGGAACGTCCTGACACGCTGACACCGTCGACGCCGGCGCGCTTGACGGCGGCTTGGCGTCGACGTATATTACCATATGGTTGTGAAACCGCAAGGTTATCGATGACGCCATCCGAACGCCTCGATGCAACGTTCGCCGCCCTGGCCGATCCCACCCGCCGGGCGATCCTTGCCCGGCTGGCGACGGGGGAGGCTTCCGTGAACGAGCTCGCCGAGCCATTCGACATGAGCCAGCCCGCCGT
>DASVAC010000041.1:0-24717 GCA_036376535.1 Gemmatimonadaceae bacterium
GCAGCACGCGCGCGATGTTGTGCGCGAGGACCTTGGCTTCCCGCACCGCGTGTTGCGCGAGCGATGGATACGGTTTGCCGCTCGGATCGGGAATCGCGGCGCAGTCGCCGAGTCCCCAGATCGAGGGACGCGAGGCGCTGCGCATCGTTGCCTCGACGATGATGCGGCCGTGCCGGTCTTTCTCGACGGGGAGCGCCGCCACGAGCGGATTCGGCTCGATGCCCGCCGAGAGGACAATGGTGGACGCGTCGACGACCTCGTCGGCCATCGTGACGCGGCCCTGGTCGATGCTCTTGACCGGCGTGTGTGTGCGGATGGTCACGCCGCGCTTCGTTAGCACGTTCGCCGCGTGCGCCGCGAGCGGCGGGTCCACTTCGCCGAGGATGCGCGGGCCGGCTTCGATGAGATAGAAGCGCACGTCGTCGCGGCGGATGTTGTGGTACCAGCGGACGATTTCATCGACGAATGCGGTGAGCTCGCCGGTGAGCTCCGTGCCCACGAGTCCCGCGCCGATCACCACGACGGTGAGGAGCTGTCGTTTGCGTTCCGGGTCGGTTTCCACGTCGGCGCGCTCGAAGCGCTCGATGAGGTGGTTGCGCAGCACGATGGCGTCGGCGATGGTTTTGAACGTGAACGCCTGCGACGAGCCGGGGATGAGCCGCTCGTTGGTCTTCGCGCCTAACGCGAGAACCAGGTGGTCGAACGCGAGATCCTGCACCGTGCCTTCCGGCACGGTGAGCGACACCGTGCGCCCGTCGAGATCGATGCGGTCGACGGTTGCTTCGATGAACCGCGCGCGCGTGAGAAACGGCCGGATGGGCTGCGAGCAGTGGCGCAGCTCGAGCGTGCCCGAACAGGCCTCGAAGAGGAGCGGCGTGATGAGGAAGAAGTTGTCGCGGCTCACGAGGACGATTTCGACGTCGCGTCGTTTGCCGACGAGCTTCTCGAGGCGCCGCGTAGCAATGACGCCCGCGAAGCCGCCGCCCAAGATGACGATGCGGGTGGGGACGCCTAGGGTTGGGGGCATGGCGGTCGTGTTGGGCATAGCTCAAGCTCCGCGTATCGACGTCAGGCGCGCACAGATCGAACACGCCAGTGCGCGCGCGATATCTCGCAAGGTGACGAGGCCGGGTCCCGGATTCCAGCACCCCCTCAGGTGCGCGGGTGTTCGCGCGCGCGACGCGCCTCGTAACTCCTGAGGTGCACGAACGCGAGGCGAAGCAGCGGGCAGTCGCGCTGGTCGCGCGCGAGGCGAAGCAGCGCGCCGATTATGTGATCGGCTTCCGTGCGTCCCCCGGATTCCATATCCCGCAGCATCGATGCCGCGAGCGTCGAGCCGGGCGCGGTGAAGGTGGCGCGGCCCCGCTCCGCGGCCGCCGGCCGCACCGGAACGCCCGCGCGTTCCGCGATCGCGGCGCACTCATTGAGCAGCGCCGCCGCGATGTCGGCGCCGCCGGCGGCCACGATGTCGCCGACGGTCGCGCGCATGAGACACGTGAGGCCCGCGCCCGTCGCAATGAAGACCCACTTCTCCCACATCTCCTGAACGATGGTGTCGCTCGCACGCGCGTCGAAGTTTGCGCCCGCGAACGTTTGGGCGATGCGCTCCACGCGCGGCGAACGTGCGCCGTCTCGTTCACCGTACGACAGTGTGTGATTCTCATTCAGGTGAACGATTTCGCCGTGCGGACCGCGCGTGGCCGAGATGAAGCACAGGCCGCCGAGGACGTGCGGCGCGCCGAAGCGTGCGTCGAGGGTGTCGAGGTGCTGCATGCCGTTTAGACACGGCAGGATCATAGTGTCGGGGCCGACCGCGGGTGCGAACGATGCGATGGCATCGTCCAGGTCGTAGGACTTGCAGCTCAGCAGAACGAGATCATATGGCGCGCTGAGCGCGTCGGCGGTGACCGTCGGCGCATCGCGGCAGACGTTGCCCAACCGGCTCTGGATCACCAGGCCGGTGCGTGCCAGCTCTGCGGCGCGCTTCGGGCGAACGAGGAAGGTGGCGTCGCGGCCAGCCTCGAGCAGTCTACCGCCGAAGTATCCGCCGACCGCGCCGGCGCCGACCACGAGGATGCGCATGGGTGCGTGTCCGTTTGCAGAGTCGGCGCGAAAGGTATCCGCGGGATCTGGCCGCGGTGCGGACGGACGAGGAGGCCGTTCGGTGCGCTCGGCGCGATTTCGGTTGCGCGTTGCGTGCGGATTTTGCGCTGGCTAGGTTTCGAGGTTGCCGAGCGGGGCAGGGTAGCTCAGCTGGTTAGAGCACGGCACTCATAATGCCGGGGTCGCGGGTTCGAGTCCCGCCCCTGCTATTTTGCAAACTGTTCTGCTCTTTCTGGTTGCACTTCATCGGCTCGCTCCCGTGGCGGGCCGTTGTGCATCGTGTACCGCCGCGTGTATCAATCGGCGTGAATGAGTCGCGAGCGCGGCTGCACATACTCACTCAGTCTCCACTGAAAACTCGTGAGTCATTGCCTCTCCACCGGGGCGGTATAACCGAATGACACTGGCACATGATGCCGGATCGTGCGGAATGAACGACATACGCGTCCCGGGAGTAAATGCGTGCACGAATGGCGCTTTATTCGCAACATGGAAATACTCGATTGCGCGTGCCACGACGTAGCCAAATCGACTAACGGGCCTCCAGCCGTCGCAGACATCGGAGCCATCCGTTCGGTAGATCACTACTGCTCCATCAATATCCCTTGCCATCGATGCTCCCGGGCGGAGCTCCCGCCGCAACGTTTTGACGTTCGCGGAAGTGGCGAAGAGAATTGCCTCGACACAATCTGAGAAGACGAATGTGAAACGCTCTCTTGGTCGACGCTGACCGTCGAAGTTCGGCGGAGTCATCCCGCTGTCCTCGCTCTAGCAGAATCCTGCTCAGCCGCACGGCCCTCCCACTCTGTTCGCTCGTGCTCTGAGGGCCGGAAGCGGCCATAGACGTCGAGCACCATTTGCGTGCTTGCGTGGCCGAGCTGCTCCGCTACGAACTCGATTGATGCACCTGCTCGAATCGCTCGAACGGCGTAGCTGTGCCGCGCGTCCCGAAGCCAGTAGTCCTCGATGCCGACCACGGCACACGCCGCGCGGTGCTTGTCGCTTGCCGTGTAGCGGCTGATGCCTGGGAAGAGCAGTGCGTTAGGCGTCATCAACGCGATGAACCGCTCAATATGTGGCCACGCCCAGTCGGCCACCTTGGGGTTTCGATGTGAGCTGTTGCCTTTAGTTTTCGTGCGCTGAGCCAGAATCTCACGCCTGGTATCATCGACATCACGCCGCTTCAAATTCAGAGCGACGGATAAGTCCAGACCGGTTCCGTGCAGGAGGATGGACAGCGTCCTGTACGGCTCGTTCTGAGCATTCGCCAGGGCGAGGACTTCACTCATTGCGATGTGTCGCGTGCGCGCCTTGCTCGCTGGCGGGGCTAGCGTGTCGCGAACCGGGTTATGGACTAACGCGCCGATGCGAACAAGGTACTGGCAGAATGACGAGAGGCACGCACGGTACTTTCGCTGCGTCGACGGCGTTACACGCCGCGATGCAACCCATTGTTCGATCCGCGCGACGGTGAGATCGCTTCTTGAAAAGCGAACTTCGTCAGGAATCAGCGACCGTACGTAGAGCCTGTAGCGTTCAGCGGTTTCTGGCGCCCGCGAGCTCCTAACGGAAGAAAGCCACTCCTCCACAAGCGGCGATAGGTCGATATCTCTGAGACGTACCCGTACTGCGTCCAGGTCGTTCGCAAGGTACGCGTCGTACAGCGTCGCAATGCTAATCTTCCCGAGAGCGACTGCGTCGATGAGATCATCGCGGCGCCCTCTCGGGCCCAACTCGTCGAGCACCCGCGCCATGTGCTTCGCGGTGCTTAAATCGGTTGTGCCGGTAGCGCGAGTGAAAAGCCGACCATCGCGCGTTGGTACTCGTACATACAACCAACGCCCTCGGCCACGTGGGAAGACTTTCATGCCTTCGCCTCCGACTTTCGCGGGACGCAGCGCCGTGAAGTCGCGAACGCGGCCACGTCTTCGCGCTGATAGAGGCGACGTCGGCCGATTCGGACAATGGGAATCGGCAATGCGTATACTGTTGACCGCCCTACGCCGAGAAACCGCGCGACGTCGATGACGCTCATAAGGCCGGCGGACGGCTTGCGCGTCAGTAGTGACGAGTCGATATTTGCGTCAGGTGAGTGCAAGTGCATAAGTAGCCTCTCCTAACCGGCCCGTTTAGTGACGCCGGCGATAGGAATCGAGCCGCTCGTGTGGTCCGCCCGGATCACTTCACGTGCGGCTCGTGTCGTTTTCGTTTTTGGTCATCCGGGCGACGTTCTACTCCTCGTCGTCCTCCGTCTCCTCGTCGTCATCCTCTTCGACGTCGGACTCGTCGTAACCGAGCGCCTCACCCAAACGGCCATACACGTCGTCGAGCACTTCTCTCAGCTCGTCGTTTTCGTCCTCGAGCTCGCGCTTCGTGCGATTCGTCATCCTCGATCCTCCTTGCGGCGTGGTAGCGGTGGGAACACGAGCTTTGCTTCAATCTTTCTTTGGTCGGCAAGGGCTATCACCTCGCGGACAGCGATTACGGATACTCCCTTTCGCATCGTTGATCGAAGTAGTCCGTTGCGCACCCAGCGATTCACCGTCATCACGCTGACTTTGAGCAGCTTTGCCGCCTCCCTTTGCGTCACGTAGCCGCCGCGCCTGACCTCGCGTGTGTACTGCATTCCAGTTCGAGAGAGCATCTTCAGCACAGCGGTTAAGTCGCCCGGCGGATTTTTGTAGTGCTTTCCGTCAGGCGCGACCTTCATGATGCGAATCCAGTAGGCCTCCAAGTAATCGTCACGTCGGGGCATGTTACACTTAGTGTATCAGTAGGTACGCGCCGTGTCAATATGATACGAGTCGATCGCCATCCTCTCGTTCGGCGGATCGCGCATCCACGTAACGAAAGGGTTCTAGCCTACTCGAGAAAGCTCAGTCCGTAGGTAGTTCGCTGTCGCGGCTCCAACCCGCGCAGTCTGTCCAGGAGGTGCAGAGCGAATCTTGGGAACGAATTGTGAGACCAGGCCAGACTAGCACCCTTTACGTTAGGCGCGTAGCCCAGGTTGTAATTGATGCGCGCATTTGCCCATACGATTTCTGCTACGTCGCCTTGTAGGGAGATTTGCAGGCCACCCCTCTCATCGTCAACGAGCAACTTGGCAATGTCACGAATAACGGGCATCGAGGGTTCCGTCGCCTTCGATCCGTCCGTGAATTGCAAATACCCAGCGAGATCCTCGTCGAAACCTTCGGCGCGAAGTATCAGGCCACCGAAGTACCCTGGCGCGTCCGAACGAGTCAACTCCTCCACAATCCTGCAGGATGTTTGTTGCTCGCGTACCACCTCGAAGAACACCACGAACGAGAGGAAATTCTTGTGCAAGTAATCACGAAATGCGGAAAGCTCCGAGAGTTTCCTGGTTGCTTCCCCGATGCTCTTGGCGTTGAAGGTGGCCTTTACCTCGGCGACAGCAAGCACATATTCGGCAGGTATCGCCCTCTTCCGGTCGGCTGTCGGACTACTGGGGTTCGACGAAACCCAGAGTACCGGCGAGTTGATCGCATCGAAGACGATCAGATCGTATTCTCGCAGAACGTAGTTTGGCTGCTGAATGTCGGGTATCACGAACCCGCGTGTCACGCCGTACGCAGCCGGTAGGAAGCCTTCGATCCACTCGCGAAAGATTGCTTCTGCTGCTACGCCGTGATCTACCATGACGGGTCGGTTCGCAGATTCGCCCTTCACTGAATCGTACCGCCGCAGCATCTCTCGCTTTGCGTTGAGAAACTCCATCCAACCAACGGTACCTGACCGTCTTTCCCTTGCTACCAGCGCGCACACGTGAGGTCGCTCCCGTCGCTCAGCGACGAAGGGGAATTCATTTGTTGGGCACCGTGTCAGCCGCAGCAATCCGAATGGCGAATTCGCGAGGCGCTCGACATCATCGCGACGTCCACCACGACCGCAGGGTCAGGATCGCCTGAATGCCGGCTAGAGCGACAGCAATTGTCGCCACGAGGGCCGCACCGGCGAGGCGCATGGTGCCGCAGTCGCCTGTGATGGCCGATACCGTCCATGCGGGTTGTACTGCGAGGAGTAGCAGCGATGTCCAAGGCAACCAGCCGAGGCGGCCTACGCGGCGTCGAGCAAGGAGGAACGTCGCGCTCACGGCCACCACGGTAACCGCCGCCCAAGCGTAGGCGGCCATGGTATTGTCGTGGATAGGGTGGTGTCCAGGCAACGGCACACACGCCGCTGCGTCGCGAGGCAACGTGCCTAACGCAACGAGCGTGAATGCGAGCGGTGCCAGTCTGCCGATGCGCACCTGTTTGTTCTCCGTTTATTGCCTAACGCATCGGCTCGCGGATAAATGTGCGCCGACGCGCAGCGGTCGGCCTATTGCCCCAAGAACTTGCGCATCCATCCGCCGTTCGAGTTTTCCTCGAGGAATCCGCCGATTCCGTATCCCGCTTGAATTGCCGCCTCATATTCGTTCCACAAGAACTCGAATGGCCCCAGCTGATCTAGGCCCTCTTGATCCAAGACCGGCGGATCCGTGTCCAGGCCTGTTTCGTAACCGAATTGACGCCACACCACCGCGGATCCGTTGCGCTCGACGACAGCAGTGATTGCACCGCAATGGATATCGCCGTCTTCGGGGCAGACATATAGCGGGACACGTCCATCTACGAGCTCGGAGGTCCGTTCGAGGAAAAGCTCAGCGACCGTGGCGTCCTGCCCAGAGCGCGTGCCCCATCCAAGACACGAGATTAGGTCGCCACGAGCGCGAGCGACGTCCGACAGCGGACGACCATCAATGACAAAGTCGGCGTACACACGGCCGGTACGATGCGCGTGGCTGCCGAGTCTCTCGTACGGCCGTTCAGCGCGGCGGATGCTGATTGACGACATGTTTGGTGTTCATTGTGCTTGATGCTCGCCTAACGATTCGTCACGCGATGTGAGTTGACTGATCATTCGATGTCGCTAGCTGCCTTGCACCTATTGAATGGGGTCGCCGCCCCGCGCGAAAATGATCGCGGATGCGTGCACCCTAACAACGCCGAGAGGGATGCCACTTGGTCACCAGCCTAACAAAAACTCTGTGCGCTTCGGTTAGCAAGCGCACGCCCCCATCACGCCGCGCACGCCATCCACAGGCCACTCGTAGTACCCTACGCTGCGCACGATGAGGTCTAAGGCCCAACCCGGTTGTGTCCGCCGCATAGCCACGCCGCAGAGTTAGATGCTTGTGGGCCTGCGGTCGATGTATCGCGATCTACGTGGTCAACTGTGATGAGCGTTGCGCCTCCGATCGGGCGAGACCTGAGTCTCCACTCGCTCGGTTAGCGCGTCCGGTGCGTTGCGGTCACCGGACCAGTCCGGACGCGGGAGAGCACGTGTCTGGACGCCGGAACAATCGGTGTTCATCGTTGATCTGGAGCGCTCGACAAGACACATGTGGCCAGACCGTAGACGTGATTTGGCGGGCGGTAAAGGATTCCCACGTTCCCAACAAGCGATCTGAATGCTAGACAAGTGGCTCAATCGGAGTCCACGAGCGGAGGATACGTTCGTTGGGTTCCGCGTCGAAGACCTTGTTGAGCTCGAGGCCTGCACGGAGGAAATGAAGAAGCATCTCGCTGAACTGATGCGCAAATCAGCGATCAACTACCAGTTCCTGGCAGAATTGGCCGAGCACTTAGAATGGCCGACGACCGCCGGAATCGTTGCTTCTCGGATGCCAACTCAGAACAATACCAAACGCGGAAGATTCGGTGAGGTTGTCGGTGTCGCGCTGCTCCAAGAGCTCATGAACTACGTGAATCCCGTTGAGAAAGGACACTTCTCAATTACATCGGACCAATCTCCACCAGGCACTGATGCCGTCTTGCTGATGCTCGACGGGCAGAGCGCTGTCGTCACGGAGGTCTGTTTTGTTGAATCAAAACTGCGAACAGTGCGGGACGCCAATGCGGCCGTCGAGGGTGCAACGCAGTTAGCAACGGACCAAGAACAGGATTTGCCGGACATGCTGCTCTTTGTGGCAGCTCGACTATACGAGCGCGGTGATCCGCTCTTTCAACCCTTCGCCAAGTACCTAGGCTCGCGCTCAACCGAACACGCAGATAGCTCGCGGTTGCTCCTCTTCTACGACTCATCGGTGTGGCAGGAGCGCGTCCTTGAGAATCTGCGGGACGCAGAACCCAAGCTAGGCCGCTTTGGAGTGGTTGTGACCTGCTTGCCTAACTTGCGCGACCTTGTGGCAGAGGTCTTCAGCGCAGCTGGAATGACTGTGGAGGACGACGATGGGTCCTAGTGCTGCTGACTACGAAGGCCTCGCTCGAACGCTTGGAAACGACCCTTCTTTTCTAAGTGAGGCGGCGCAGGTTCGGGCTCGCGCAACGCTGACAGATTTGCTCGGTGAGGCACCTCGCTACCACTGGACCTACATCGCGCCACGAATGGCGCGCAACCTGACTGGCGCGCTCTTTGAGCTAGAGAGAATTGCCTTCGAGAATGCGTCTTCGATTCCGACGTACAGTGCAGAGGCACTGAGATACGCCTACGCGTGGGAGAGTTTGGCAGCGCTCGGCGAAGCGGGCACTAGACGAACGGATCTGCTTAATGCGGCGGCGTCTTACGATCTCGCCGGCTATGAGGCAAACGCCGTTTGTATTGCACGCAGGATGGCGCCTCTCTTGCGCGACCGAGGCGGACAAATCACAACCACGGCTGATCTAGCGGCTGCGTTCCTGCAGCGACTGTTCGTCCGGGTTCTCGTCGACGCCGAAGCGTTTTCGATCGAACCGGATGCTGAGACTACGAAGTCGTACGACCTGTATCAGGCGGCGGCCGGTGCTGTGTTTGCGAGAGGGCTTAGGGCTGCCGCTCACGCGTTCCTTGCGGGAGATGCTAACGAAATCGATCGCGCCGGCGAGTTTTTGGCTCTTGCTGAAAAAAGCTACGTGTTTCTTGGCTTCGCATCGCAGGCGAATCTCTCTCGCCTGATGCGGTCGCTGTTACCCGTAATGTGGCAGCGCTCGACGTGGGTCCAGATTGGAAAGCAGGAGCACCTGCTACTCTGGCAGCGCTACCTGAAATTGCTGGCACGCGGAACGGGGCGGCGTATAATCGCGAGCGCTTCCGTCTCCGAGCTTTGGCCGTCCCAGCTAGTCGCGGTCAAGGCCGGGTTGCTCGCGTCGCCCGAGAGCAGGATTGTCCGCATGCCAACGAGCGCAGGAAAGACGCGAATAGCGGAGCTGGCGATGGTAAACGCACTGCTGGGTGAGCCCGGTGCCAAGTGCATCTATGTTGCCCCTTACAGAGCGCTCGTTTCCGAGGTTGAAGAAACTTTTGGGAATCTCCTGTCAGACCTTGGCCTGCGCGTGACGTCCGTACTCGGGTCGTTTGAGTCAGATGACTTTGAGCGCCTGATGGCCGAGGATGCAGATTTGATCGTGTTGACTCCGGAGAAGCTGGATCTCTTTCTACGTCTTCGCTCCGATTTCCTAACGCAAGTTCGGCTGATCGTGTTAGACGAGGGGCATATTGTGGATGACCTCTCGCGTGGTGCCAAGTATGAACTAATGCTCACGCGGTTGAAGATTGCGTTGGGCTCGGCGAAGTTCTTAGTGCTATCCGCAGTGGTTCCCGACCAGACACTTCAAGACTTCGCAAAGTGGTTAGGAGCCGGAAAGAACGGTGTGATCAGTTCTAAATGGCGGCCGTCTGTCCAGCGAATCGGAGCGCTCGAATGGCGTGGGGGGACAGGCGTCTTACGCTACGAGCGGGATGAACACTCGGTGCCTGGAGAATTTGTTCCAGGCATCATCGAGCAGCGCACGTACGAATTCATCAACGACCGCACCGGACGCGTGAATCGTCGGAGGTTCCCGCAGGAAGGAAAGAGCCAGGTAGCGGCCGAACTTGCTTTTGTATTCGCAGACGTGGGTTCTGTCCTCGTGTTTGCGACGCTTCCACGAAATGCGTTAGCAATTGGAAGGGCTCTCCTGGACAGGCTAGAGCTAATGCGTCTTACGAATGCTACGGTGCCGAGCTACTTCGTGACTCCGAATACACGTGCTGCCCAAGTCGCTGCCGAGTGGCTCGGAGAGAGTCACCAGGTGACCAATCTGTTGCGCAATGGCATTGCCGTGCATCACGGAGGGCTGCCGGACGCCGTCCGATCAGCCATTGAGGTTGATTGCCGTGAGCGGCGATACAAAGTCCTGGCCGCCACAAGCACATTGGCGCAAGGCGTCAACCTTCCGATTCGGACGGTGATATTTCACAGTTGCTGGAGAGGTAGTGAAACCGCTAACACCAGAATGACCAGTCGCGAATACTGGAATATCGCAGGACGCGCCGGACGAGCGAGCCAGGAAACAGAGGGCACAGTCATACATCTCGTATCAACGCAGCAAGACGAGCGGGACTACGCAAATTTCCTCGCAAATCGAGATAGCACCGAACCAGTCGAGAGCACGCTGCTCCAAGCACTGAAATGGATCAATGAATCGAGGTTCAGTGAGGAAGCGCTGGGGGAAGCGCTTGACGCTGAAGTGCTAGCAATTGCCGTTGAGGAGGTTGTGCGCCCCGAAATCGTAACGCTCGATAACATCCTGAATCAGAGCTTGCTTGCAGTGCAAGCGGGGCGGCAGGAGAAAACAATCGAGCCAGTTAGGCGAGCGCTTAAAGCGCGCCGCCAACAGATTATCGATCGCGTCCCAAGCGCCGATCTACGTGCCACGTATAGTGCAACTGGCCTGTGTACAGACAGTTGTGAGTCCTTCCGAGAGCATGTGCTTGAGCACGCAGATGAACTCGGAAAGCTCCTGCCAGCGGAAAACTTGGATGAGCGTCTGACTGGCCTCCTCTTTGATGCCGCATTTGGAATAGAGGAAATGAATCCAAACACTGACTTTCCCGGTGACGCTCGCACGCTACTCCAATCATGGCTAGCCGGCTCTACGATAGAAGACATCCGCACTGAGTATGCACCTGAGGCGCAGTCAATCGAAGACCTCACCCAGTATATCGAAGATTTGTTCGTCTTTAGACTCCCGTGGGGTTTCGCGGCCTACCTTCGTATTGCTGCGCAACTGACTGGCATAGAGCATTTGGGAATCGGACCTCAGTTTCTGCCGGCAATGGTGAAGTTTGGTGTTCCGTTCCCGGAAGCAGCGTGGGGAATGACCGCCGGCCTTCCTACTCGTCGACTTGCGATTAGTTTCGCTCGCGACTTTTTCGTAGAACTCCGTTCCTCTCGAAGTCGCGAGTCCTTCCTTGATTGGCTCGCGCATCTTGAGATTGCAGAGATCTCCAATCGCTATGACCTCTCGGGCCCTCTTCTCGACATCGTCGCTAGGGCGCTGAGACGTATGGGGCGCAACCAGCTCTTGATTGAGCGTGCAGAAGTCGACGCGATTTTCCCAATAACAGTTCCCCTGCGTGGCGTGAGTTTCGGCAACCGTCGCTTTGCTGCTCTCAACTTGACCAGCGGCGGGGCTGTGAGGCTGGTTCGGGATTACGACAACGTCGTCGATCAGAACGCAATACGGGTGTTGGACGGTTCCGAGGAGTTGGGCTTCTTGCCGCGCGACATTGCCCAGGTGCTAGCTCCTGAAATCGACACTGGCCTGAAGGTCCAGGCAACCGTCACCGAGATTCGAATAAGCAACGAGAAGATTGACCCTCCCCGAATTGAACTGTCGATTAGTCGAATAACCCGCGCGTCCGGTGAGTCCGGAGAGGCCGTCCGATAGGCCGTCTCGCAGGCGATCTGGCCCGTTGCCGGGCTCCCTGCTGACCACGTCGCCGGACCCGTCGCCGGTCCCGTCGTCGCGCTGTCCGGGAACTCCTCGGATTGTCCTCCGCGACTCTTCAGTAGCGCATTCGCTACTCCTTGGGCAGCTCCTTCGGCAGATCCTTTGCGGTCCCCCCCATCGTAAGCCTTTGAGCAAGTTCAACGGCACACTGCGACCGTCAAGCAACGGAAGGCGAGCGTGCCGCGCTCCTCTGGTGCGCCGCCTAACGCCACCGCTCCGGCGCGCCGCTCCTTCCGTCCCGAGCCGACGCGGTGACTAGCACTCGCGTCGGCGGAGCCCGATCATTCGACACGCGCGCTGGATCGAATTCCAACGCGGGGCGGCATACCGGGTGCCGCGCTGCGTAACCAACAGTGGGGTCGGTCTCCTACCAGCCCGCCATTGGCCCGAGAAACGGAGGCGGATTCACAATCTTCCCCTCGCGTTCCAGCGGTCCGCCTAACTCGATCTCTCCGCCCTTCAAGACGTACTTGGCGCAGTACGAACGAACAGCCCTTGCATCTTTGGGCGGTTCGATTCGGGCGTATCCTGCGAGCTTCTCCCACTCGTCCATCCACGTGAGTCGTCGCAGCTCGGACACGCCACCCAGCAGTGCGTGATAGTGCAGCGTGCCCCGGCGCTGGAATTCCTCCGCACGCACCCACCAAACGCCGACGCCGTTCTTCGCCCAACGAGGGCCGTACAATGCGCGGTTGATCTTTGAGACCCATAAGCGAAATACTTTGTTGGCTCGCTCCGGATGGATGAGCGGATGACGTACTCTGGTTTTGAAACTCCTCGAAGAGTCGTCGTCCAAGCGAAACGTCAACGTCGCGAACCAGTCCCATTCCCATTTGGAAAGGAATTGAATCCAAGCGTGCAGCAGTGGCGGCTGATCTCGACGGTTGACCGTTCTCGGTTCCGCGAACGACGATAAAGCAGCTTCGTTCGCGAGTCGGCGAGCGAGGCGAGGAGAAATGTCGGTCGCGTATGAGTGCCCGCTGGGCGAGGCGACACCGATCAAGCCGGACATGATCCGTCCCCCGGCTCACAGACGGCTATGACAAGGCATTCAGGACACCTGCAGCCGTCCTCGAGCAGCTCGGCTAACTCGCTCACTTCCCTCGTGACTATCGGCAGGCACGAGTCGCATAGCGGCACGATTCGTCGCCCGGATGGCAACTCGACCAAAGCACCACAGAGCACACAAGCGGGGTGACGGCGCTTCCAGCGACGCGCGAAACTCAAGGGCGCCTCCTGCGCGTCCTCGTGGCGCAGTTGGGCTTGCAACGCGGCGTGCCGTGGCGAGAAGTCTGTGTACCGTCGCGTGTACCGACAGTGACGGAATTCAGCAGACAAACGCGGACGCGCTCAGACTGAGCCGTGCGCGCGATGTGGAGTTGACTAAGGGCCGGTGCGGCCCTCATAATGCCGGGGTCGCGGGTTCGAGTCCCGCCCCTGCTATTTCCGAAGTCGCTGACATCACTGATGTTGGCGACTTCTTTGCGTAAGTCGCCTAACCGAGAGGTACCCAAAGCGGTACACCCCGCTCACGACGCACCAGTCCGATGTGATGCGCGCAGCCTCCTGAGGCTGCGCGCACCGCGACCCGACGGCCGGTCCTCTCGCACTGGCAGCGTCGTGCGCTCGAGTCCGGCCCGTCCTCTCACGGAAGCCGCCGACATGCCTCACGTCGACGGCTTCCCGCGCGTGCTATGCCTAACTGACGGCTGCCAGCTCGCTCGATTCCGCCGTCGTCGGATCGATGATCGTTGCCACCTCGAGCACACGATCCGCCGGGAATCCTCCGCGCCTCGCATGCTCCCGAATCAGCTCCGCGTCGGGTGCGATGTACACACACGTGATCTTGTCTTCGGTCACGAAACTCTGCACCCACTGAATGCTCGGACCGAGTTGCTGCAACACGGCGCACGAGCGCTGCGCGATGGCCTTGAGCTCGGCGGCCGACAGCGCCGCGGCGTGAGGGATCTCGCGTTCGATGATGTACTTTGGCATCGGCGTTCTCCACGCGTGGTGTCGAGGGTGGTCAGTTGTGCGACATTGACATTTGGGTGGTGGCGTTGGCGCACGTGACCACCGGGTTCCACGGAGCGAAGAGTCCGCTCGGATTATTTTTCCACGCCCACACGTGGAGACCCCACAGTTGGAACGCGTCGACCTGCTGGAACGGCTGCCCGAACAGAACCGGCGGGGCGGCGCTCCGCGGGACGAAGGTGTACGGAATGATGTACTCCACGGCTACCAATCGCATCCGGCCGTTCTGTTCGGGTTCGAACAGCAGTAACTGCGGTTGGTCGACGCTCACCGATCCGTTGATGAGTGTGGTCTTCCCGAAGTGGAAGCCCATGCCGCCGGCGCCGCCCGGATCGGTCATGCACGGCGTGATCTGCGTGGACCAGCCGGCTGCCTTCGCCTGATCGAACTCGTGGAACGGCGCCGTGACGGCCCGAAGCTCCGCGAGGTCGTTTCGCACGGCGACGCTCAACCCCTGGGCGGCCGCGGGCGTGCCTCCGTCGACGTTCGCATTGACGCTGCTGGCGACCGGCTGCCCGCTGCATCCGGCCAGCACTGCGACGGCGGTTAACATCCTTGCGCTGCGTGTCATGGTGGCCTCGCTCGGTTTTGGTTATGCTCAACCCGCGCCAAGCATGAGCCGCAGCGATTAACCGCCTCTTGCGCCCAGGGTTAGCCGCCGATTAGCTGGCGGATGACAGACCATGCTCACAGTCCAACTCTTGGGCGGCGCATGCCTCCGATCCGGCGCCGCTGTCCTGACGGGCCCGCCCGCGCAGCGACACCGCATTGCGCTGTTGACGCTCATCGTCGCCGCGTGGCCCAAGCCCATCGCGCGCGACCGGGCGATGGCGCTGTTGTGGCCCGAGCGCGACTCGCCTAACGCGCGACGACTGCTCAACCTCGCGGTGCACGTGCTCCGCGGGGTCCTCGGCGACAACGCGATCGCGTCGACCGGCGATGGGCTGCTCTTCGATCCATCATGCGTCGCGTGCGACTTGCACGAGTTGCGGTCCGCGATGTCTCGTCAGGAGCCGGAGCGCGTAGCGGAACTCTATGGCGGCCCGCTGCTGGATGGGTTTCACCTCGACGATTCGACGGAGTTCAGCTACTGGCTCGATGAACGTCGAGTCGAGCTCTCACACGCGTACATTGGTGCACTGCTCGCGATCGCCGCGCGCCAGGAACAGTCCGGCGAGGTACACGCCAGGGTGGGAACGTGTCGCCGGCTGGTGGCCGCCGATCCACACTCTGGCGTGCATGCGCAGGCGCTCATGCATGCGCTCGAGGCTGCCGGCGACCACGCCGGCGCGATACAGCATGCGAGCGAACACGCAAACCGCCTGCGCGTGGACCTCGACCTCGAGCCCGACCCGGGCGTTGTTGCGTTAGCAGAGCGCTTGCGACGCGCGGGAGCGAGACGGAGTGCGGCTACCGGAGACGCCGCTCGCGCGACACCGGCATCGGTCGCGGTCTTGCCATTCGTCAACCTGAGCGCGGAAGCGGCGAACGAGTATTTCGCGGACGGGGTCACCGAAGACGTCATCGCCCAACTGTCCAAGATTCGCGCGCTCAAAGTGATCTCGCGTGCATCGGTGATGCCGTTCAAGCAACGGCAGCAGAGTCTCAAGGACATAGGCGCGACGCTCGGTGCGACCACTGTGCTCGACGGTACCATTCGCCACGCCGGCGACCGCGTGCGCATCGTGGCGAAACTCATCGATCCGGAGACTGGCCGACACCTGTGGGCCGACACCTACGACAGACAACTGACCGACATCTTCTCGATCCAGGCCGACGTCGCGCTGCACATCGCGCAAGCACTCAGAGCGGAGTTGTCGCGTGAGGAGCAGGTGCGCGTGCGCAAACCGCCGACGAAGGACGTTCTCGCCTATCAGCTGTTCTTGCAGGGTCGCGAGTGGTTCATCAAATACACGCCGGACTCGCTCACTCGCGCGATCACGTATTTCGATCGGGCGATCGCGCGCGACCCATCGTTCGCGCTCGCGTTTGCGCATCTGTCGATGGCCTACATCGAGCTCGCCGAGAATGGTGTGATCGGGCCCGACGTGTCGTACAAGCGCGCGGCGGATGCGGCGGCGACGGCGCTCGCGCTCGATCCCGAGCTCGGTGCCGCGCACTGCACGATGGGATACCTGAAGACGGTACTGGAGTTCGATTGGGCGAGCGCCGAACAGGAATTCAAGAAGGCGTTGGAGCTGCGGCCGAGCAATGCCGACGCGTTCGACTTGTACGGCCGGCTCTGCGCGGCGCACGAGCGCTACGACGAGGCGATCGCGATGCACCAGCGCGCCAACGAATTGGACCCGCTGGCGCATCGCCTCGATGTGGTGACGACGCTCTTGCGCGCCGGCCGATACGACCAGGCGGTGCTCCGCGCGGAAGTCGCTGTGGAGCTCGACCCCGACTACGACCGTGCGCGGGCCACGTTAGGCTGGGCGTATTTTCTCAGCGGGCGGGAGGAGGCCGGCCTGGCCCAACTGGAGCGCGCGGTGTCGGCTTCGCCCAACAGCACGCTGTGGCTTGGCCAACTGGGTCACGCGTATGCGCTGGCCGGGCACTCCGAGAAGGCGCTGCAGATTCTGCGTGAGCTCGAAGAGCGGGCGCGGACGGCGTACGTGTCGCCCTTTCACTTCGCGTACGTGTGCGTCGGACTCGGCGACCAGGATCGCGCGCTGGATTGGCTGGAGCGCGCGGTGGCCGAACGCGCCGGTTCGGCGTACAGTATCAAGGGTTCGTTCCTGTTCACGCCGCTCCGTGCGCACCCGCGATTCCGGGCGCTGCTCCGGCAGATGAAGCTGGGGTAGCACGCCTAACGCAGTGCGCTCGGACCGCAGCATGGAACGAACCCGACCCGCAGAGGGCCGGAGCGTGTTCACCTTTGCAACGAGGCAGCGCAATGGGACTGTTCGATGGATTGATCGGCGGCATGGTGGGAGCCGAAATGGCGACCGTCGTGAACGGCTTGATCGAACGACACGGCGGTGTGCAGGGCGTCATCAACCACCTGCAATCGCAGGGGCTCGGAGCGACGGTGCAATCGTGGGTCGGCACCGGGCCTAACCAGCCGGTCTCGCCGCAACAGCTGCACGCGGCCGTCGGGCCGGACGTGATGGCGCAGCTCGCGGCCAAGATCGGCGTGACCCCGGAGGAGCTCTCGGCCAAGCTGTCCCAGGTGCTGCCGGGCGCGATCGACAAGCTCACGCCGGGCGGGCAGGTGCCGGGCGCGGGGCCCACGCCGCCTGCCTAACCGAAGGTGAAGACGAACGCCTGCACGCCCGGGTCGAGGAACTCGATCTCGAACGTGTGGCCCTCCGCCGGCTCGCGGAGCCGGATCAGCTGGTAGAGGCGGGGCTCGCGGACGTCGCCGGACCCATCGGCGGCGTCATCCGCGCCGTGGTCATCGCCCGGTGCGGCACCGTCGAGCGTGACGTTGAAGCGCACGGGCGTTCCGTTAGGCGACGGACCCAGCACCAGGTGCACGTCGCGGCCCCGGAACTGGAACCGAATCCTCCCGGGCGCGGCAGCCAACACGGCGTGCTCGGCGCCGACGGTCCACGAGCCGGCCAGTCCCCAGGCATCAAGACCGAGACTCGCCGGCAGGCTGTACGTGGCTGCGCGGTTCTGCGTCACGCGCTCGGGAGACGCGAAGTTTTGCGCGCGGGCGTACCCGACGTACGTCTCCGGAGACCAGCGAACCTCGCTGTTCGGCGGCGCTTCGATGGCCGTGCTCGTTAGGCGAGCCGAGCTGTCGGCCACGCCGCTCGCTCCATTCTCCCGCAGCAACTCCTGAATGACGCGCTCGGACTCGTCGTAGTCTCCCTCGCCGAAATGGTGGTGACGAATGCGCCCCTTCGCATCGATGAAATAGTCGGCCGGCCAGTACTGGTTATGGAACGCGTCCCAGATCTTGTGATCGCTGTCGAGCACCACCGGGTACGTCACATCGAGATCATGCACGGCGCTGTCGACATTCGCGGGCACTTTCTCGAAGCCGAATTCGGGCGCGTGTACGCCGATCACGACGAGCCCCTGGTTCTTGTATTTCGCCGCCCAACGCTCGAGGTAGGGCAGTTGCCGGAGCGAGTTGATGCAGGAGTACGTCCAGACGTCGACCACCACGACTTTCCCGCGCAGGGACTTGGTGGTGAGCGGCGCGGAATTGATCCAGCCCTTGTCACCTTTCAAGTCGGGCATCGGGCCTTCGTCGCCCAGCAGCGGCTGCGCGCGGGTGGATGTCGCCGCAACGTTCCCTGGGCCGTGTACCCCTGCGAACAAGCCCGCGGTCATGGCCGCGAGCAGTGCGTGAGGAATCCACGTTGTCCGCATCGATCGGGGCGTCCGGTGGGTGTGATACTCGAACATCTGCACTATGTTCTTGGTCGTCAAGCCACGGCTGCGCCTTTCCCGACGAGGAGAATCCGGACATGCGTTCATCGATCGCGGTGCTCACGGCTGCCTCGCTGCTCTGCGCGATGGCGGCTGCTCCGACCCACGCGCAGAACCAAACGTCAACGCCTAACGCCGGCGGTCCCGCTGGTGGGCGGGTCGCCGGAACGTGGGATGGCTCGTTGAGCACAGGCGCCATGAAACTCCGGTTGGAGCTCGTCGTGCGCGATTCGGCGGGCGCACTCACCGGCACCATGCGCAGCATCGACCAGGGCGGGGCAGTCGCGCACGCGAACGTCGCCGCGGCCGGCGACTCGCTCACCGTCGACGTGCCCGAGTGGCACATCGGATACGGCGGCGTGCTCGCGCCGGCGGGCGACTCGCTGCACGGCACGTTCACGCAGGGCGGAACCGCGATGCCGCTGGCCTTCGGGCGTGCCGCGGCTGCCGTGCCCGCCGAGCGCCCACAGGATCCCAAGCCGCCGTTTCCCTATGCGGCAACCGATGTCACGGTCGAGTCGGTGCCGGGCGTTAGGCTAGCCGGCACGCTCCTCATGCCGCAGGGTCGCGGTCCGTTTCCGGGGGTGGTGTTCGTCACCGGTTCCGGGCCGCAGGATCGCAACGAGGCGCTCATGGGGCACCGTCCGTTCCTCGTCATCGCCGACTACCTCGCGCGTCACGGGATTGCCTCGTTCCGGTACGATGATCGCGGCGTGGCGAAGTCCACCGGATCGTTCGACAAATCCACGAGCGCCGACTTCTCGCAGGACGCCGAAGCCGCCGTGCACTACCTGATGCACGTCAAGGGCATCGCGTCGAATCACGTCGGGATCATCGGTCACAGCGAGGGTGGTATGATCGGTCCAATGGTGGCGGCGCGAAGCCGGGACGTGGCGTTCCTGGTGCTCATGTCGGGACCCGGCGTGCCCGGCGATTCGATCTTGCTGCTGCAGGGCCGCGCGATCGCCATCGCCATGGGCACGCCGGAAGCGGTGGCGGATCGCGCGACGCAAACGCAGCGCTTGCTCGTCGAGGCCGTTGCGCAGTCGCGCGACTCACTCGATGCTGTGGCGCGCCTGGCCGCGGCGAAAGACTCGATCCTGGCCACGGTGCCCGCGGATCGGCGCGCGGCGGCGGAGGCGCAGATCGACAAGGGGATGTCGCAGCTCATATCGCCGTGGTTCCGCTACTTCCTGCACTACGATCCGCGCCCGGTGCTGCGCCGGGTGCACGTGCCGGTCCTTGCGTTAGGCGGGTCGCTCGACCTGCAGGTCCCGGCCCGCGAGGACCTCGCCGCGATCGATACCGCGCTGCGCGCCGGCGGCAACCGGGATTATCGCGTGGAGGAGCTGCCGAAGCTCAACCATCTCTTCCAAACGGCGACCACGGGAGCGCCGAGCGAGTACGCGACGATCGACGAGACCGTCGCGCCGGCGGCGCTCGACGCGATCGCCACGTGGATCAATGCGCACTTCCGGGCACCATGAACGACGACTAGTTAGGCGGAACACCACCCTGCGCCTCGGGCTTCGCGCGAACTGGCGCCAATTCTGGCTCCTGGTCGCCATCAACGCGTTCGTCGGCGCCATGGTGGGCCTCGAGCGCACGGTGCTGCCGCTCATCGCCCAACGCGACTTCGGCATCGTATCGCGCAGTGCGACGCTGTCGTTCATCGCGACGTTCGGCCTGGTCAAGGCCCTGACCAACCCGCTCGCCGGCCGGCTCGGCGACCGATTCGGCCGCAAACCCGTTCTCGTCGCCGGGTGGTTGTTCGGCGCCCCGATGCCGTTCCTCGTCATCTGGGCGCCGGCGTGGTCGTGGATCGTCGCCGCAAATGTTCTGTTAGGCCTGAACCAGGGGCTCGCCTGGTCGACGACCGTCGTGATGAAAATCGACCTCGTCGGACCGGAACGCCGCGGGCTCGCGATGGGACTCAACGAATGCGCCGGGTACCTCGCGGTCGCGCTGTCGGCGCTGGCATCCGGCCTCATCGCCGAGCGCGTCGGCCTGCGCCCGGAGCCGTTCTACTTGGGGCTCGCGTTCGTTGCGTTAGGCCTCGGTCTCTCGGTGGCCTTCGTGCGCGAGACGAAGCCGTATGCGCGGCTCGAAGCCGCGCGGCCGTCGACCGACAGCGTTGTGTCTCGCGCACACGACACACACGAAACGGTGTGGGATCTCATCCGGCGCACGGCAGGCCGCGATCGCACACTCTTCACCGCGTGCCAGGCCGGTCTCGTCAACAACCTGAACGATGGTCTCGCGTGGGGCCTCTTCCCCATTTTCTTCGCCGCCGCCGGTCTGTCGTTAGGCAAAATCGGGGTGCTCGCGTTCGTGTACCCCGCCACGTGGGGCATCGCGCAGCTGGGGACCGGCGCGTGGAGCGATCGCGTGGGCCGCAAGTGGCTCATCGCGGGCGGCATGGCGCTCCAAGGGCTCGCGCTGCTCGCAATGGTCGTGGCGACCGGATTCGCCTGGTGGGTCGTGTGCGGCATCGCGCTCGGCCTCGGCACCGCAATGGTGTATCCCACGCTCCTGGCCTCGATCGGCGACGTCGCGCATCCATCCTGGCGCGGTACGGCCATCGGCGTCTATCGCATGTGGCGCGACCTCGGCTACGCGGTCGGTGCCGTACTTGCCGGCGCCGTGGCGGACGCCTTCGGCATTCCGTGGTCGATCGCGTCGGTCGGCGTGATCACGCTTGCATCCGGGGTGCTCGTCGCGGCGCGGATGCCTGAAACGCTGCGCGTCGCATCACAGCACACGCTTTAGGCGAGGGCGTCCATCGTTGTACCTTTCGCCCATGCGTATCCCGACCTTCGCCCGCGGCCTTGCGCCGCTCGTCCTCGGCGCGCTGGTTGCGCCCTCGATTGCCGCCACAGCTGGCGCCCAATCGAAAACGTCGGCGCAACTCTCGTCCACCGAACGCACGATCACGCGTTCGGTCGATGCTCACAACAGCGACGCGCTCGCGCTGCTCGTGCGCCTCGTCGACATCAACAGCGGCACCACCAACCACGCCGGCGTACGCACGGTCGCGGATATCCTGCGCGCGCAATTCGATTCGCTCGGCTTCACCACGCGATGGGTGGATGGTTCGGCGTTTCACCGCGCCGGACATCTCGTAGCCGAGCATCTCGGGCCAGGGCCGAAGATTCTCATCATTGGCCACCTCGATACGGTGTTCGATCCATCGAGTCCGTTCCAGAAGTTCGTGCGCCTCGATGACAGCACCGCGCGCGGGCCGGGCGTGATCGACATGAAGGGCGGGGACGTGATCGCATTGTACGCCCTGCGCGCACTCAAAGACGCGGGCGCGCTCGACGCGATGCACGTGGTGGTCGTCTACGACGGCGATGAAGAAGATGCCGGCTCCCCGCTCACCGCCGCGCGACAGGCGCTCACCGATGCGGCGCACGGCGCCACGGCTGCGTTAGGCTTCGAGGACGGAGCAGGCGACCCGCGCACGGCCGTGATCTCGCGCCGTGGCGACATCTCGTGGACGCTCACCACGACCGGCCACACGGCGCACTCGTCGCAGATTTTCACCAAGGAGTACGGTGCGGGCGCGATTTACGAAGCGGCGCGCGTGCTCGACCAGTTCTACCGCCAGTTGTCGACGCAGCGCTACCTCACGTTCAACCCGGGCATCATCGTGGGCGGCACCGCGGTGTCGCTCGACTCGACGCAGAGCGCCGGTACCGCCGCCGGCAAGACGAACGTCGTCGCCGATTCTGCGTTAGTCTCGGGCGATCTCCGCACCCTGAGCCCGGCGCAGCTCGCCGGCGCCCAACGCGCCATGAAGCAGATCGTCGCGCAGACCTTGCCGATGACGACGGCGCACCTCGAGTTCTCCGACGGCTATCCCCCGATGGCGCCGACGGCCGGCAACAGGCGCCTGCTCGCCATGTACGACCGCGCGAGCCAGGACCTCGGCTTCGGCCCGGTGGTGGCCGTGGATCCGTCGCGCGCCGGCGCCGCGGACGTGTCCTTCGTCGCCAACATCGTGCCGATGGCGATCGATGCGCTTGGCCTCTCGGGCCACGACGATCACAGCGAGAAGGAAACGGCGGACCTGCGCATGCTGCCGGTGCAGACCAAGCGCGCCGCGGTGCTCATGTACCGCCTAACGCAGGCAGGAGGTTCGCACGGCATCGCACCGTGACGGCATGGCCGCGCGCATCTTCCTCCTGTCGCCGGCGCGGCTCGACGGCGCGCGGGCACGACTGTTATTCAATCCCGACGCCACGTTTCCGTTAGCGCGGGCGTTAGGCACGCGAGAGGGCGCGGCACTCGCCGAGGTGTTCAGCTTTCTCAGCGGGCTCTACTTTCGCGGCAAGCACGCCTACGCGCAGATGTTCGGGCGCGCATCATCATCCGTGGCCGCGGTGCACGTCATCACGACATCGCGTGGCCTCCTCTTGCCGCATACGCAGATCACACGCCGCGAGCTCGCAAGCTTTGCCGAGATCGATCTCGCTGCAGGTGACGCCCGATTTCACAAGCCGCTGCTGCGCGATGCCGAACGCATTCGCGCCGAAATCGACGATGCCGCCGAGGTCGTGCTCCTCGGGAGCATCGCGACGGGAAAGTATGTCGATCCGCTCCTAACGGTCTTTGGCGAGCGACTGCTCTTTCCCGAGACGTTCGTTGGGCGCGGCGACATGAGCCGCGGCGGCATCCTGCTGCGCAGCGCGCGCGCCGAGCGCGAGCTCACCTACGTGCCGGTGGCCGGTGCCGTGCGACATGGCCGCCGGCCTCCCAAACTCGTGCGTGAGCGCTGATGCCGGCGCAGGCGCTTAACGTCGCCATCCCGGACCGCGGAGACGCCGAGCTCGACGTCGATGGAAAGACCGTTGGCCTCACCAACCTCGACAAGGTATTTTGGCCCGAAGATGGCCGCACCAAGGGCGACCTGCTTCGCTACTACATCGCGGTCGCACCGGCCCTCATCCCGCATCTGCACGATCGGGCGATGGTCATGAAGCGATACCCGAACGGCATTACGGGGAACAGCTTCTTCATGAAGCGCGCGCCGTCGCCGCGGCCCGACTGGATCGAGACGTGCGAGATCACACATCGGTCGGGAAACGTGATCGACTTCCCGAAGGTGCAGGATCTCGCCTCGTTGCTGTGGATCGTGAATCTCGGTTGCATCGATCTCAATCCGTGGTACGCCACGTGCGACGATACAAATCGACCCGACGTGCTGCACTTCGACCTCGACCCCACGCCGGGCGCGACGTTCGACCTCGTCCGCGACGCGGCGCTCGTCGTGCGTGACGAACTGGTGTCGCTGGAGATGAAACCGTTGGTCAAGACCACCGGATCACGCGGCGTGCACATCTACGTGCCGATCGAGCGCGGACCAACCCAGAAGCAAGTGTGGACGTTCGCGAAGACGTTTGCCGTGTCGCTCGCGTCGCTCAAGGCGGAGCTTCTGACGTCGGAGTATCGCGTCGAACGCCGCCCGCGCGAGCGCGTACTCGTCGACTACAATCAGAACGCGTGGGGCCGCACGCTGGCCTCGGTCTATTCCGTGCGCCCGCGCCCTGGCGCGCCGGTCTCGACACCCGTGTCGTGGGCAGAAGTCGAACGCGGCATTGCGATCGACGACTTTCGCATGGACAACGTGCCGGCTCGGCTGGCACAGTTAGGCGACGGCTGGAAGCCCATGCTGGCGACGCGCGGGCGATTTCCGCTCGCGCGGATGCTCTAGATGCTGCCCATCCGAACGGCCTTCCCGCCGATGGAAGCGGAATCCTCGGGCGAGATACCGCATGGCGCCGAGTGGCAGTACGAGCCGAAGTGGGATGGCTTTCGCTGCCTCGCGTTCCGCGACGGCGCGGACGTCGAGCTCATGTCGAAGGCCGGGAAGCCGCTGGCGCGCTATTTCCCCGATGTCGTCGCGTCGATGCTCGGGGTCACGGCGCAACACTTCGTCCTCGACGGCGAGATCGTCGTCCCGTTAGGCAGTGCGTTGTCGTTCGACGACCTCCTGATGCGGATCCACCCCGCCAAGAGCCGCGTCGAGAAGTTGGCCGCCGAAACGCCGGCGACGTTCATCGCGTTCGATCTCCTGGTCGATGCGGACGGCACATCGTTAGCCGACGAGCCGCTCGAAAGCCGCCGGCCCGCGCTCGAATCGTTCGTGCGAGACCACGTGCCATTCACCGCTCGCGTGAAGCTGTCGCCGGCCACGACCGATCTGCGCGACGTCGACCGTTGGCTGAAATCCCTGGGCAGCGGACTCGATGGTATCATCGCCAAACGCGTTGACCTGCCGTATCAGAGCGGCAATCGGCACGGCATGCTCAAGATCAAGCAGACGCGCACGGCCGATTGTGTCGTGGGTGGCTTCCGCTACGCATCGAAGGGAAAGTTCGTAGGCTCGCTGCTCCTCGGCCTGTACGACAAT
>DASVAC010000042.1:0-3382 GCA_036376535.1 Gemmatimonadaceae bacterium
AGCCGCAGATTCTCGCGCGCAATCGGCGTCACCGTCGCGCCCACACTGAGCTTCGTGTCGTGCGCCCAATCGTTGAGCGTGTTCGCCGGCGGCCGCGTCGGGGTCGCCGACGAGTCCCACATGAAGAAGTTGCCCACATCCTGGGTCGTATAGATGACGTACGCCGACACGGGATGATCGGCGCCCGCCGGCACATCCACCTTGCCGCGCAGGAACCATCGCGAGGAGTGGTCGTCCTGCCGGAACCCGTCCGACGTCTCGCCTTCGACCACACCGCGCACGCCCACGTCGCCAATCTCGCGCGAATGCTGCAGCATGAACCCCGCGAAGTCCGGATACTTCGTATCGCCGAAGCGATAGTTGGACGGCTGGTCATACGCGCCATAGTGGAGATCGGCCACCGTCTCCGGCGGACCCTCCACCGGCGTCGTCACGATGTTCACGACCCCGCCTAACGCATTGCTCCCGTACAGCGCCGAGTAGGCGCCTTTGACGACTTCGACGCGGTCGACGTCGAGGAGGGGCAGGCTCGTGAAGTCGGTCTCGGCGCCGTCCGCGGTGAGCACCGAGTGCCCGTCCAACAACAACAAGACCCGGCTTCCGACACCGCCCGCTGCGCCCGTCGACCCGCGAATGTCGATGTCGCCGTCGTTGAAGCTCACGCCGGACACGAACGGCAGCGCCTGGTCCAGCGTGAGGACGTTGCGGTTACGCAGCTCCTGGCTGGGCACCACCGCCTGACTCGCCGGCACATCGCCGATCGAGCGCGTGCCGCGGCTCGCCGTGACCGTCACGGGCTCGAGGCGCACCAGCGCACGCGGCAACGCGAAATCCAGGTGCGCGGTGTCGCCTGCCGTTACCGATACCGCGTGCTCGCCGGTCTGATAGCCGATGCGCAGCACGCGCACGAGGCGCCGGCCGGGGTCGACGTCGCGGAGCACGTAGCGCCCGTTCGCGTCCGTCACCGAGCGGCCCAGCGTCCCCTCGATGAGCACGAACGCGCCGGCCACAGCGCTGTCGCTGGTCGCGTCGATCACGCGTCCCGCGATTGCACCCGGTGCCTGCGCACGCAGCGGCGCCGCGCCGCCCACGCCCAACGCTATGCCTAACGCAATGATCGCGCGCCGGCGGCGCACCGCGAATCGAACCCGGACTACTGCTGCTTCACCCACACGCTCGAGATTGCCGTCCCGGCCGCGTTGAGACTCACCGTCAGACTGTCGTGCGACAGACTCGCCGTGCCCTGCTCCTGGATCGGCTGCACGCTCGACGTTTGCGTCCACGTCGATCCGCTCACCGACCAGGTCCCGCTGTCGACTTGCGTTCCCGACGGAAGGTTGAGCGTCACGTTGTACGTGCTCAAGGTGAGCATCAGCGTACCCGTCGCCGCCGGCGGTCCGATCGGCGGATTGGTGCCCAACGTCAGCGACCCAAGATCGTACGTCCCGACGAGCTCGGCCGCCGTCAGGCCGGGATTCGTGGTGCCGCTGCTGCCGCACGCCGTGCCCGCAACCACCGCCATGACCGCGGCCGCTACCAACCAAGCACGCGGAACCCGCACACGCTGCCTCATCGATTCCCCTCCGTGACACGGTCCGAACGCGCGCACCACCGTTTGGCGCCGCGACCTGGAACCCGGATGCTGCACACGGCGGCACCATTTCTGCCATACCGTGCTCGACGGTAGGCGCCAGGCCTCGCCGCGCATCCGTGGCTCGACGTGGACGATATGCGCGTCGATCGGCCCGCGCTAGAGCGCACGATGCATGACATCGCATGGATCTCTTTGCGCCATGAATTGCGCGCGACGGTGGACCGATCCACCTTCACATGAGCCGCAGCGATCGCGGCAGCACCCGCCGCCGGGCACCACGGTAGGAGTCGAACCGATGACGCACAAGAAAACGCCGGCCGCTCCCTCGAGCGAGACGCCCACCGGCGAGGTGGAGCGGCTCGCCGGCCATCAACTGCGCCGCACCGACGATGACGTGATCCGCCACCCGCGACTGAGCGCCCTCGAACGCGCGATGGGCAGCCTCCACACGCGCTCGCTCGAGCTCACGATCCTCTGCGTCCTCGCCGTGCTGTACACACTCTACCTGGCGCGTGAAGTCGTGGTGCCGGTCGTCTTCGCGGTGCTGCTCAAGCTGTTCTTCGGCCCAACGATGCGCGCGCTCCGTAAGGCACACATCCCCGACCCGGTGAGCGCCGCGCTGCTGATCCTGCTCCTGCTCTCCATTTTCGGCTTCGGCGGCTACGCGATCTCGGGCGAAGCGCAGGATTGGATCGTGAAGGCGCCGCGCGCCATGGCCGTGCTCGGCACCAAGTTCAAGAAGCTGCGCCAACCGATGGAACGCGTCACGCGCTCGGCCGAGCAGATGGAGACTGCCACCGGCGTGACCGACAATGGCCCGGGTCGCGAGGTGATCGTGCGCGGCCCATCGCTGCTCTCGCGCGTGTTCGGCACCACGACCAGCCTCGTCGCCGGCCTCCTCGAGGTGATCGTGCTGCTCTTCTTCCTCCTCGCGGGCGGCGAGCTCTTCCTGCAAAAGCTCGTGAAAGTGTTGCCGAATTTGCCGGACAAGAAGCGCGCGGTCACGATCGCGCGAGAGACCGAGGCGTCGATCTCCACGTACCTGTCGACCATTCTCCTCATCAACGTCTCGGAAGGCATCGTCGTCGCGCTGATCATGGCACTACTCGGCATGCCTAACCCGGTGTTGTGGGGCGTGCTCGCGGCGCTGCTCGAATTCATCCCGTACCTCGGCGCCGCCACGATGGTGATCGTGTTGACGATCGCCGGCCTCACGACCTTCGACAGCGTGGGCCACGCGCTGCTGGTCCCGGCCGGCTTCTTCATCGTGTCGATCATCCAGGCGAACTTCGTGAGCCCGCCGCTGTTAGGCCGCCGCCTCACGCTCAACCCGGTCGCGATCTTCGTGGGGCTGGCGGTCTGGTTCTTCATCTGGGGCATTCCCGGCGCGTTCATGGCCGTGCCGCTCCTCGCCGCCACCAAGATCTTCTGCGACCACACCGAGGCCCTCGCCCCCATCGGCGAATTCCTCGGCAAATAGCATCGGTGCCTAACGGGCGAACGCGATGCGCGTACGCCGTGATGGGCGCGCTCGCCATCGCGGCGCCGGCGCGCGCGCAGGCCTCGCGAGACACGCTCACCGTCCGCGTCGAGGTCGCCGCCGGCCCAAACGCATCGATCGACCCGCGCACCACCTTCGGCGGCGGCCTCGACGGCCACCGCCCCGGCGACATCGCGCGCCTTTACACGCCCGACACCCTCCGCGCGCTCGCGAGCGCGGGATTCGGTGTGGTGACGTACCGGCTCCGCACCGAGCTCGCCAACGACGCGTGGCACTGGAACCCCGCC
>DASVAC010000043.1:0-31705 GCA_036376535.1 Gemmatimonadaceae bacterium
TCCGTGTCCGGCCTCGTCCGCGTTCACAGTCGTGAGGCTTTCAACATCGTCGGAGGCGGATTCGGGAGACGCAGCAGGTCTCACGCGTCCCGAGTCGCTCAACGGCCGCGCCCGAATCGCACGAAACTGAACCACTACTCCACTTCGCCACGGCTGCGCCCGTACTTACCTTGTGAACTCCAGCTCTTTCAGCCGACCGGACGCCCCGCCAATGACCGATCATCGCCTGATCTTCGACGCTGAGGCACAGAACACCGGGACGCGGACTGTCGTCACCGTGGATCACTTTCTCACACCGGTCGACCAGTTCTTCACGCGGAGCCACGGCAAGACCCCTGTCATCGACGCTCGGACGTGGCGGCTGGAGGTGGGCGGCCTCTGTCAGCAGGCACGGAGCTTCACCTTGGGCGACCTCCGCGCATTCCCGCGCCACACGGTCCCAGCAACGCTCGTCTGCGCTGGACTCAGACGCAACGAGTACCTGCTGCTCGGCCCATTGCCGGGCGAGCTGCCGTGGGGACCGCAAGCGGCGAGCACCGGTGAGTGGAGCGGCGTCCTGCTCAAGGACGTGCTCGATGTGGTCGGCGCCGACGAGGGCGCGCGCTACGTCGAATTCACAGGCCTCGATAGCGTCGAGCGCCACGGTCATACATTCGGATTCGGCGGGTCGATCGATCTCGACAAGGCGTTGCACGGCGACGTGCTGCTCGCCACCGAATTGAACGGCGAACCGCTCCCGGAGGTTCACGGATTCCCTGTCCGCGCGGTGGTGCCAGGTTGGATCGGCGCGCGCAGCGTGAAATGGCTCGGCCGCATCGCGCTATTGGCTGAGCCGTCCGACAATTACTTCCAGCGCGAAGCGTATCGCGTCCAGTACAAGGTGGATCCCGGCAAGCCACGCGACGTGACGGCGGGGGTCGCTCTGACCACGATCGCGCTCAACGCCGCGATCCTGGATCCGGTGCCCGAGCAGGAGGTGTGCGCCGGCCCGCTTCGCGTGCGCGGTTGGGCATTGGGATCGGCCGCGCGCCCGGTGACCGCCGTCGAGATTTCGCCTAACGATGGCCACGACTGGGTCCCGGCGCGCGTGACGAATCCCGGCACGGGCTACACGTGGACGTTCTGGGAAGCCACGGTGGACGTTCTGCCTGGCCGCCGCACGCTCGTGGTGCGCACGGCAGATGGCGTGGCTGCTCCACAGCCCGTCGAGCTGCGCGAGGGATGGAACGTGAAGGGATACGCCAACAACGCCTGGCACCGCGTGGCGATCATCGTCCAGCCGGCCGGGTGACGCACGCCTAACGGACCGGCCCGGGAGGGACGATGACGCAGGAGACCTGGACCTCGGTCGACGACTACATCACGTCGGCCGTGGTCGGCCACGATCCGATCCTCGAGGGCGCGCTCGAGCGCAGTGCCGCGGCGGGCCTGCCGGCGATCAGCGTGTCGCCGCCGCAGGGCAAGCTGCTCTTCCTGCTCGCGCGCGCGATGCGCGCGCGCCGCATCCTCGAGCTCGGTACGTTAGGCGGCTACTCGACCATCTGGCTCGCGCGCGCTCTGCCGCGCGGCGGCCGCGTGGTGACGCTCGAGCTCGAGGCCATGCACGCCGCCGTCGCGCGCGACAACCTGAAGCGCGCCAACCTCGCCCGCCGCGTCGACATCCGCGTCGGTCCCGCGCTCGACACACTCGACACGTTGATCGCGGAAGGTGTGAAGCCGTTCGACCTGATCTTCGTCGACGCCGACAAGCCGCGCATCCCCGACTACTACGCCCGCGCACTCGCGCTCTCCCGCCCCGGCTCGATGCTCATCGTCGACAACGTCGTCCGCGACGGCAACCTCGCCGATGCGTCGAGCGACGATGCGAATGTGCAGGGCGTTCGACAATTCCATGAATTGCTCACGCATGACGAACGCGTAAGCGCAACCACGATTCAGACTGTAGGCGCCAAAGGCTACGACGGATTTACGCTGGCCCTGGTCAACTAACGCGCGGTCGGAGTGCGGGTCGTCTCGAGAGTCTCATCGCTCTGGGGAACGCGGCTTGGGCTGATATCGCGCGAATCCGCCTCCGGCGACGATGAAAGTCCTACGACTGTGAGAGCGGACGAGGCCGGACACGAACGGACAAGGTAGGAGTGCTTTGATACTTTCGAGGTCTCTTGAGCGGGCTAACATAAAATCACTTCGCCTTTGTCCGGCTTTGTCCGGGTGTGTCCGCTCTCATCTCGTGGATGCTCGCCAAACATCGGAGGCGGAAACGTGAGAACACTGAGTTCGCGCGAAATCCGCCTCCGGCGACGATGAAGGTCCTACGAATGTGAGAGCGGACGAGGCCGGACACGAACGGACAAGGCAGGAGCGCTTTGATTCTTGGCCGGTCAATACAAAATCACTTCGCTTTGTCCGGCTTTGTCCGGGTGTGTCCGCTATCAACTCGTGGATGCTCGCCGAACATCGGAGGCGGACACGTGAGAACACTGAGTTCGCGCGAAATCCGCCTCCGGCGACGATGAAAGTCCTACGACTGTGAGAGCGGACGAGGCGGGACACGGACGGACAAGGCAGGAATGCTGTGGTGCTTTCGAGGCTGGCACCCGGAGCAGGTCAAAATCGATTCGCCTTGTCCGACTGTGTCGGGGTGTGTCCGTTATCAACTCGTGGATGCTCGCCAAAGATCGGAGGCGGACAAGCGAGATGCCGA
This sequence comes from Gemmatimonadaceae bacterium, assembly GCA_036376535.1. GTDB lineage: Bacteria > Gemmatimonadota > Gemmatimonadetes > Gemmatimonadales > Gemmatimonadaceae > JADGGM01. Next base: position 2,705 of record DASVAC010000043.1, read on the forward strand.
AGCAATCCTGCCTCCTCTCCTCACCAGATGTTCGGCACCAAATTCCTCGGCCTGACCATCTGGTCTCCGGGCTTACAGCCGAACGCCTTCGCGAACGCTTCCATGTCCGACAGCGGCCCGACCACCCGCCAATTTTCCGGCGAGTGCGGGTCCACCTTCACGCGGGTGCGGAGACTCTGCGGGCGCGAGTGCACGCGGAAGCTCTGCGCATAGGCGATGAAGAAGCGCTGCTCGGGCGTGAAGCCGTCGATGAGCCCCGGGCGGCCGTCGCGCTGGAGCGCTTTCTCGAGCGCGTCGTACGCCGTGAGCGCGCCGCCGTAGTCGGCAATGTTCTCGCCTAACGTAAGGTGGCCGTTCACGTGGAACGTGTCGATCTGGATGTACCCGTCGTACTGCTTCGCATCCAACTCCGCCTGCGCGTTGAACCGCTTCGAGTCGGCCGGCGTCCACCAGTCGGTCAGGTTGCCCTGCGCGTCGTAGTGCCGGCCCTCGTCGTCGAAGCCGTGCGTCATCTCGTGCCCCGCCCAGCTTCCGCCTAACGAACCGTAGTTGGCGCCGTCGTCGGCTTTCGGGTCGAACGTCTGCGGCACCAGCGCGCCGGCCGGGAACACCATCTCGTTCTTGCTCGGGTCGTAGTACGCGTTCACCGTGGGCACGGTGATGCCCCACTCGGTCTTGTCCACCGGCTGCCCCGGACGCTGCGCCACCCGCTCCCACTCGAAGCGCGACGCATTCTCGTTGTTCAACACGAACGCGCCCCGCTTCACCATGAGCTTCGAGTAGTCGCGCCACGTGCCGGGATAGCCGACCTTCTCGTTCATCTTGGCCAGCTTGTCCAGCGCGTGCGCGCGCGTGGAAGCCGACATCCACGTGAGGTGCAGCAGCCGCTCGTGGAACGCGGCGCGGATGTCGTCGATCACGGCCTTTGCCTTCGCCTTGGCCTCGGGCGGGAACGTCTTGGCCACGTATGCCTGGCCTAACGCTTCGCCCAACTGGGCGTCGGTGACGCGCAGGCAGCGCTTCCACCGCGGCAAGAGCGCCTTGGCTCCGCTGAAGCGCGACGCGAACGCGAAGTTCTCGTTCACGAACGCCGACGAGAGCCACGGCGACGCGCTCGACAGGACGTGGTACCGCAGATACGCGCGCCAGTCCTCGAGCGGCCGCTTGGCCACGAGCGTGTCGAGCGCCTTGTAGTACGCTGGCTCGCCGACGTTCACGAGAGAAACGGGCGACGACACACCCACATCGTGCAGGTACGCGGTCCAATCCACGTCGGGCGCCAGCTCGTGCAGCGTCGCGAACGCCATCTGATGGTCGGTCACCTTCGGGTCGCGCCGAGCGACGCGCGGCAGCTGGGCTTTCGCCATCTCGGTTTCGAGCGAGATCACCCGGTCCGCATCCTTCGCCGCCGACGCGCTGTCCTCGCCGCCCAACACGAGCGTCTTCGCGATGTGCGCGCGATACGCGCGCCGCATCGAGTCCGCCGATGCCGCCGTGTTCAGGTAGTAGTCGCGATCGGGCATGCCTAACCCGCCGCGATCGAAGTCCGCAATGTAGTGCTCGGCGTCGTGCGCGTTCACCGATGGTCCGTAGCGGAACAGCACGTTCGTGCCTTCCATCTGGAGCTGGGCCACTTCGGGAATGAGCGCCGCGAGCGACGTGATCGAGTCGATCGACGCGAGCTGCGGCGCGATCGGCGTGACGCCGGCCGCCTCCGCGGCCGACGAGTCCATGCAGCTGCCGTAGAACGTTCCCAACTTGTATTGCGTGCTCGTGTCGGACAGCGATGACGCTTTCGCCATCGCATCGTCCAGCACCGACTTCACGACGAGCTCGTTACGGTCGGCCATGTCCTTGAACACGCCCGACTCCGAGTACGCCGCCGGAATCGTGTCGCGATTCAACCAGCCGCCGTTCGCGTACAGATTGAAGTCCGTGCACGCGTTGACCGTCGTGTCCATGTACGAAGGATCGACGACTTTGAGCGGTGGGAGCTGCGCGGTTTGCGTCGCCGCGGCCGGCTTGGCCGGCGCTGCTTCGCGAGAACACGCGACGAGCGCCAGCGCCGCGACCGCGGCCGCCGTCGTCGTGCCTAACGTCCGGCGCACGCGGCGCGCCGGACGGCGTGCGGTCGAGAACACGAAGTGCGACATCATGGCTTGGCGGTGGCTACCTGTTGCGCGGGAAGGTCCTTGCTCATCCGCTCGACCACGGCGCGTGGTTCGGTGACCGGCGGATTGTTGAGATACTTGCCGAAGAATACCAGGTAGCGCTGATAGCGATCCTGGATGTGCCGCGGCTCGGTGAAGCCGTGGTTCTCACGCGGATACGTCACGAACTCCACGGGGACGTGGCGCTCGGTAAGCGCGCGGAAAAACTCCTCGGCCTGCGGAATCGGTACGCGCGTATCCGCCTGGCCGTGCAGGATCATCGTCGGCGTCTTCACGTTGTTCACGAACTTCATGGGCGAGTGATCCCAGTATTCCTGGAAGTTGTCCCAGGGCGCCTTCATGTTGAAGAATTGGCGCAGATACCGGTGGATGTCCGTCTGCGAATACATCGAGTACAGATCGGGCAGGCCGGCGCCCGGCGAGATCGCCTTGAAGCGGTCCGTCTGCGTGTCGATCCAGAACGTCATGAACCCGCCGTACGACCACCCGAACGCGCCTAACCGGTCGGGATCGGCCCACCCGCGCGCGATCAGCGCGTCCACGCCGCTCATGTCATCCCGGTAGTCGCCGCCGCCCCAGTCGTTCTGATTCGCCGTCGCGAACGCTTCACCGCGGCCCGTCGACCCGCGGAAGTTGGGCTCGAGCACCACGTAGCCGTTCGCGGCCATGATCTGGTCGCTCGGATTGAAGCCGAGCAGCGAGGCGCCCGTGGGGCCGCCATGCGGATTGAGCAGCGCGGGATATTTGCCCGACGCCGCGAAGTCGACCGGCTTGGTGACGATACCGTCGATCTCCATGCCGTCCTTGTTGTTCTTCCACGTAATGACCTCGGTGCTGCCTAACGCATAATCCGAGAGCCACGCGTTCTGGTTGGTGATCGGCTCGATCGAAGCGAACGACAGATCCGACCGGAAGACGTCCGTCGGATGCGCCGGATCCGCGCGCGTCCCGATCACCGTGTGTCCATCGGTGCTCACCGCATCGAGGCTGATCACGCCCGGCACCGTCGTCAGTTGCTTCACACTGCCGTCGGCGACGTTCGCCGCGAACACTTCGTTCGACTCTCGCGTGTCCGTGGCGAAGTAGACCGACTTGCCGTCCGGTGCCCAGTACGGCTCGCTCGCGTTGAGGTCGAACTTGGCGGTGAGGTTGCGGCCCTGCCCGCCGGACGCCGACACCACGAACAGATCCTGTTGGTGCAACAGATAGTCGTGCGAGTCGAGGTAGGCGATCCAGGCGCCGTCTGGCGAGTAGCGCGCCGTGCCCGTGAAGTCCGGCGTGTCGACGAGCTTGCGGACGTTGCCGCTCGCCACGTCCAACACCCACGCCGTCTGCATCGAATTGTCATCGAGAAGCGGCGTCGGCGTCGTGGTGAACGCGATGTGCGTCCCATCGGGCGAATAATGCGCGTCCGTCACGTTGTTGTCGCCGTGCGTGATCTGCTTTTCGGCGCCCGTGACGATGTCCCACGTCCACAGTTGGGCCAGCTTGAGATCGTGGTCCACCACGACGGCGTCGTCGTGGAGCTTGTCGCGCTTCTGCTGGTCCGAATCGGCCACGGGCGCGGCGATGAACAGCAGCGCCTTCCCGTTAGGCGAGAACTCGAAGCTGCGCACGCCCCCCTTGTGCGTGGTCACCTGCCACGGCTCGCCGCCGTCGGCGTACTCGAACCACACCTGGGGATGCGCATCCTTGTCCTCGCCCGCCAGCTCCGTGAAGGCGATGATCTTGCCGTCGGGCGACCAACGCGCTCCGGACACGCTCTTCTCGCCGCGCGTGTACTCGCGTGCGGCCGACGCGGGACCGGCCGATGGCACCACCCAGAGGTGCGTCACCGTCTTGCCGGGTTTGTCCTTGTCCATGTCGAGGGACGATACCAGATAGGCAACGCGCGACCCGTCGGGCGACAACCTCGGCGACGACACCCTCGCCACCCGCAGCGCCTCGGCGCTGCCGAACAGGCGCTTCCCGTCCTTGCTGCGCGCGGCCGCGCTGTCTGCTGCTGCGCCCTGTGCCGGCATGGCGAGCGCGACGGTGCCCACGGCCACGCATGCGGCGACGGCCGACAGCACCCAGTGGTGCCGAGGTGCGTACGTCATCGGGACACTCCTTCTATGGTGCACAGTGAGGGGAGGGGATACGACAACGCAGTATGCCCGCGGGTACATGAGGCCGCAAGCGCACGCGAGCGGCGGTTGGATGCGACACGGCGCGCCGGACGACGAATCGCCCGGCGCGCCGTACACCCGTCCCTACCCTACTTGTCGATCGGCAACCCGCTCGGCACCCTCCTCGGCGTTAGGCGCGAGAGGTTGCGGGCCGCGGGGTCGGTCAGGGCCGACATGTAATCCATCAGCTTGTCCTCGATCTCGGGCGTCAACACGACTCCGACGATGAGCGTGTCGCGCTCGGCGATGACCGCGGACTTGTTGTCCAACACCGTGTTGCGCAGCGGCGCGATCAACTGCGCCGGGTTGTAGTCCATCAACTTCTGGTCGGAGTCGCTGTAGTGGTCGATGAAGTCGCGCAGCGAGATGATCGAGCCGTCGTGGCCGTACGGACCCGTCAGCTCCACGTTGCGCAACGGCGATGTGCGGAAGCGATACTGATCCGCCGGATCGCCCGTCACGTTCATGCGGCCGAAATCATCGAGACCTAAGGCGCCGTTGCCCTTACCTGGTCCGATCTGCGCTACCGCGACGTTGTGAAATTCATCGTCGCTGAACGTCGAACCGTTGTGGCAGATCGAGCACTTGAGCGTGAGGAACTCGGCTGCGCCGTCCAGCTGGCGCTGTGTGAGCGCGCGGTCGTCGCCGGCCAGGAATCGATCCCAGGGCGAATTCCGGAACGTCAGGTCGTTGACGATGAACCCGGCGATCGCGTTCGAGGCATACGCGAAATTCATGTCGTCGAAGTGCTTCCCCGGATACGCCTGCTCGAACATCCGCCGATATCTGGGGATCGTGCCTAACCGATGCATGAGCCCGGCCCAGATCTGCGTCACATCGTTGTCGGTGAAGCCCGAGAGCTCGTTGCCCGACGACCCGCGCATTTCGGCGGCGCTCGTCGGCGGGAACATCGGCTGTGCCGACAACGCACCGAATTCGAACACCTTCGTCATCTGCGGGGTGAGCTGCGCGCCGGCCGGCGTGCTCACGTGCCCGTGGGCGTCGACTTCGACGCGCCCATCCCAGAACAGGTGCCGCATCGTGCCGAGGTTGAAGAACGGCGGCGCGTTGCGCGGGATGTTGATGCCGTCCGGGTGCGTGCGGTTAGGCCCGAGGCCCGTCCCGCCAGCGCCGATGGACAGGCTGCGCGCGTCGCCCGTCTCGTAGCGCGGCAGGTGGCACGTCATGCACGAGACATCGTGATTGCCGCTCAGGATCTTGTCGAACGCGAGCTCGCGGCCCAACCGCACGAGCGCCGGCCGCACGTGCGGCGGCTCAGGGTAGGCGACGATGCCGCGGGATTTCGCGAGCTGCCTAACGAAGCGGGGCGTGATCGTGTCGCCGCCGTGGGCGACGCGATCGCCGTTGGGCACCGCTGCCATTTCTGTCGGCTTTTCCGAACAGCCGGCCAGCACCCCGGCCAGGACCGCGGCCAAGCCGAAAGTGAAACAGGAACTCCTGCGCATGACTCCTCCTCGGAGCGCGTACTGGTCACGCGTCGCCGGTCCTGAGCCGTGCTCGGCGCGCGAGCCGTGTCACCCTTCTCTCATCAATCGAAACTCGCGGCCCGGCCCCGACACGACGCCCGCCTACCATGGGCAGGCCCAGCCATGCAGCGTCTCGGAACGCACGTAGCGTCCAGCCGGACCAGCCGGTACACTTTGAGACAGACACCCACCGGAGCGGGGTCCCATGCCGTCGTTCACCGTACTCGTCAATGGGCGGTCGCACACCGTCGACGTGGCCGCCGATACGCCGTTGTTGTGGGTGTTGCGCGACTCGATCGGACTAACGGGCACCAAGTTCGGGTGCGGCATGGGCCAGTGCGGCGCGTGTACGGTCCACCTGGATGGCAAAGCCGTGCGGTCGTGCATGACGCCGATCACCGCGGCGAGCGGCCGCAAGGTGACCACCATCGAAGGCCTTGCCACCGAGCACGGGCACCGGTTGCAGCAGGCGTGGGTCGAGGAAGACGTGCCGCAATGCGGCTACTGTCAATCGGGCCAGATCATGTCCGCCGCCGCGCTGCTCGCCGCGCACCCCAAGCCCACCGACGACGACATCGATCACGCGATGTCCGGCAACATCTGCCGGTGCGGCACGTACGGTCGCATCCGCAGCGCGATTCATCGTGCATCGCAGGAGGTGTGACATGACCACCACCGTCACCCGCCGCGACTTTCTGCGCTCCAGCGCCGGGGCCGGCGCCGGTCTGCTCATCGCGCTCTACCTGCCGCCGGCCGACCGCCTTACCAAGTTAGGCAACGAGCGTCGCGACGCGGACGGCCTCTCGCCCAACGCATGGCTCGTCATCGGCACCGACGATACCGTCACGGTGTACTTCGACAAATCCGAGATGGGCCAGGGCGTGATGACCGCGCTGCCCATGATCCTGGCCGAGGAGCTCGACGCCGATTGGACGCGCGTGCGAGTGGTGCAGGCGCCCGTGACCGCCGCGTTCATCACGCTTCGGCACGGCCGGCTGAGTACCGGCGGCAGTACGTCCGTGCGCACGTCGTGGGATCCGATGCGCATGGCCGGCGCGGCTGCGCGCGAGATGCTCGTGGCCGCCGCGGCGACGCAGTGGGGCGTCGATGCCGCGTCGTGTCATACCGAGACCGGCAAGGTCATCCACTCGGCGTCGAAACGGTCGGTGACCTACGGACAGGTGGCCGCCGCCGCGGCGAAGTTGCCCGTACCGGCCCAAGCGAAGCTCAAACAGCAGAGCGAATTCCGCATCGTGGGGACGCGCACCAAGCGCGTCGACACGCGGGCCAAGACCGATGGTACCGCGGGGTTCGGCATCGATACGCGGCGGCCGGGGATGCTCGTGGCCGTGGTCAAGCGGTGTCCGGTGTTCGGCGGGAAGGTCGCGCACGTCGACGACGCGAAGGCGAAGGCCGTCCCCGGCGTTAGGCAGGTGGTGCAGATCTCGAGCGGTGTCGCCGTTCTGGCCGACGGATACTGGCCCGCGTACAAGGGTCGCGACGCGCTGACGGTCGAGTGGGACCTCGGTCCTAACGCAACGCTGGATACGCCGGGCATCTGGAAGATCTTCGCGGACCGGCTTGCCCAGCCGTTGGCCGTGGTGCGCGACAGCGGCAGCGTCGCCAGCGCCGATCCCGCCAAGACTGTGGAGGCCGAGTATCGGTTACCGTATCTGGCGCACGCGACGATGGAACCGATGAACTGCTCGGCCCACGTGCGCGCCGACGGGTGCGACGTATGGGTCCCCACGCAGAACCAGACGGGCGCGCTCGACACCGCCGCGCAGATCACCGGCCTATCGAAGGATCAGATCGCGATCCACACCACATTTTTAGGCGGCGGCTTCGGCCGGCGGTCGAAAACCGATTTCGTGACGGACGCCGTCGAGGCGTCGAAGGCCGTCGGTGCGCCGGTGAAGGTGATCTACGACCGGCCCGATGACATCCAACACGACGGCTATCGGCCCGCGGCACTACACAGGTTGAGCGCGAAGCTCGACGCGAACGGGTGGCCCGTGGCGTGGACGCACAAGTTCGTGGCGCCGTCGATCCTGTCGCAGTACGGCAAGCAGGCGGTCGAGAAGGGCATCGACGGCGACGCAGTGTCGGGGACCGGCGACGACTTCCCGTACGCGATTCCTAACATGCACGTCGAATACGGCATCCCCGAGACGCCGGTGCCCGTATGGTGGTGGCGTTCCGTTGGGCATTCGAGCACGGATTTCGTGGTCGAGAGTTTCGTGGACGAGCTGGCGGCCGCGGGCGGAAAAGATCCCGTGGAGCTCCGGCGCCACCTACTGGCCGACTCGCCACGCCGGCTCGCGGTGCTGAATCTGGCGGCCGAGAAGTCCGGCTGGGGCACGGCGCTGCCTAACGGGCACGCGCGCGGCATCGCCTTGCTCGACGGCTTCGGCAACACGATCGTGGTGCAGGTGGCCGAGGTGAGCATCGAAGCGCAGAAGGTGCGCGTGCATCGCGTGACGTGCGCTGTGGACTGCGGGATCGTCGTGAATCCGGCCATCGTCGAGTCGCAGATGGAGAGCGCGATCATCTACGGGCTGTCGGCGGCGCTCATGGGCGAGATCACGCTCAGGGAGGGGCGCGTGCAGCAGAGCAGCTTCGCCGACTATCCCGTGATGCGGATGAATCAGGTGCCCAAGATCGACGTGCACATCGTGCACAGCACCGAGCATCCGGGCGGGATCGGCGAGCCGGGGACACCGCCGATTGCGCCGGCGGTCGCGAACGCGGTGTTTGCGCTGACGAAGAAGCGGGTCCGGCAGTTACCGATCAGGACAATGTAGATTCGCCGAGTCTCTTTGGACCTCCTTCACCGCGCAGCTGTGAATTGCCTAACATAAATATGCCCGTTGGTTCAGGTACTAGGCGGCGATGCACCCGTAGTGCGCTTTGGCTAACGCAAAGCAAGGTTACGATCGTAGGAAGGTTGCCAGCCAATACGCTAGCCATACTGCGCAGGCTGCAGCTCCAATTCTAATCGCGAGCAGAGTCGATGCCGCCAAATGGGCTCGACCTCTGCTGATGAAGTTGAAGTATGCTCGTGGCTTGAGCGCAATGGTCGATAAGAGAACCAGCGCCAATAGCATCACCGCAATCACGGGACCGCGTACCGTGGTATTCATATGCTCGCGAGTCTCCTCCGCTCGGTATGTGCCCATGCTCGTTTCTTGGGCGCCAAGCCTGCGCGGCGTAGCTAGAACGGAATGCCTCGGCCGCTCGTCAGCAGACACACAAAGTAGCCTTTATTAGCTCCAGGCCGAGGGTTCCATCGGAGAATGCCCTACCTTTCTCTGCTCTTCGGCGAACTTCCAGATCGGAAGCAGCGTGACGGCGGATCCCAACGTGTGGGCGGACGCCAGCACGAGCGGTTAGTCGCCGTTGCCGTCGACCGGCCGATGCGCGGTGCTCGATCAGATACGCGCCGCCAGTCATTGGCAGCTATTCTTGGAAGCGCCGAGGACCTTTGTGGTTGTCGTGAGCGACGTGCACATGAGCTATGCCTTCGACTCGCTCTCGCATGTGCGGAGCATCACCGATGCCAAGGGGCAGACCTACCAATACACCTACAATCCTGTAGGCTGGCTCATCGCGCAAATCAACGCTGACACCAACCACACGCTCTCAGCGCGGACGGACAGCTTCTTCTATAGCGCAGCCGGGTTAGTCACCAAGCATCGTGACCGGAATGCACTCTCGACGACTATGACGTACGACAGTTTGGGTCGTGTCCTCACGCTTACGCTCGCCGATGGCCGGGTTACCAAATACAGCTACGATCCCAAGGGCCTTTACCAAGCCGACTCGAGTGCCGCGAGCATCGACACCATCAAGATGGATACAACCGGTCTCGTCCAAACCGAATTCACCAAACAAGCCGGCCAGTCGTATACCATCACGTCGACCGCCGACGTAAGCGGTCTACTCCGCCGTACGGTCTTCAAGCACGGCACGACCACTTGGGATTCGTTGAGCTACGGATACGATTCGCTCTTCCGGCTGGACACCTTGCGCACGGGGAGCAACAAAACGCTCTTCCACTACGCGGCCGATGGCCTCCTCACGAGCTGGACGCTGCCGACGACTTTCAGCGACAGCATGCACGTGAGCTACAGCCAGACGCATCAGCCCGTCACGATCGGCTACTACAGGGCGGCACTCAGCACGTTTGATGAGTCGGTGGCCAGAGATACGCTCGATCGTGTGGTTCAGCAGTCCCTCGGACCCTTCGGCGCAATGGGCGACACCGTGCGGTGTTCGCGTATGACTCAACGGGCCGCCTAACGACGTACGCGGATTCGTTGTCCGCGGACAGTTTGGTCTGTGTGCCGGATCCGCATGGCCAAGACGGGTTGCAGTGCACGCCGTCCGGCGGTTGGACGTTCGTCTCGCAATCAAGCTACACGTACGACTCCGCCAACAACCGCACCGACCTGGGGGCCGTGCTCACACCCTGGAACCGCGCTACCACGTTCAATGGCTACACGCTCACCTACGACAACGCTGGGAATCTTACCCACAAGTCCAAGACCGGCTTCGATCAATACTACTACTGGAACAGCATCGGGCAGCTCGACAGCGTCCTGACCAACGGGGCCAAGGTGAGCTTTCTGTACGATGGGCAGGGCCGTCGCGTCGGGAAGATTACCGGCGGCGACCTCCGCTACATCTACTCTGGAAGCCGACTCATCGCGGAGATCGACTCGTCCAATACCACACATGCCGCGGACCTTTATCGCTACTATCCCGGCGTCGATAATCCGCACAGCGTGCAAGAGGTGAGTGGAACCTACTACTACCTCTCTGCCATCGGCACGCCGGGCATCGTTGGTGTGATCGATTCGACCGGCACGATCAAGAACCATTATCGGTATAATCCCTGGGGCGGCTTGGAAGACTCGGTGGAGGCGGTGTCTAACGTCCTCAAATTCGCGGGACGCGAGTACGATCCGGAAACTCACCTTTACTACAACCGCGCGCGGTACTACGACCCGCAACTCGCGCGCTTTATCTCCGAGGATCCGATTGGCCAGAAGGGCGGGTCGAACCAGTTTGCGTACGCCGGCAACAACCCTGTTGGTGCCACAGACCCTTCGGGTACCCAGAGGGGACGGTCACCTCAGATGATGGACTTGCCCTTTGGTGGGCACAAGTTCCAATTCAGGTTCGATTTGGCTCAAGCCTAACGTTCGTTGTTGCCGGAAATGCTCTCCAGGGTGAAATAATGCCGGGTCGGCTTGGACGGTCAGGAGGCTAAATGAACCGCGACGACCACACGAGAACGCGAGACATCATTCGATCACAGCTTAAGCGCATCGGCGTTAGCAGTGAGCAACAACCCACGTTGGCTTTGCCAGTGAACGTTTCGCTTCACGAGTTCATTGCGCGACTCAGAGCAACACCGACCGGAGCGGGGATAGGCGCCGTTGAGGAGCTCGTATCTTCTTTCGAATCCGAGGCGCCGCCCCCCTGGTACATCTGGCCCGATCCACTGGAGCACTTTACGAGCGATGAGCGGAATTGCGCCTGGGCACTCATCAACGCTGGACCAGAAGAATGGAAGCCTTCCTTCGTGACGACCGACCTTCTTGCACTACTTTCTTTGCTTTCGCCTGAGTTGTCTCGTCGTGTTGAGTTATTCCGCCTCGAGGTGCAGCGTCAGCGACGATCGGAAGGCATGTCCCCTGAGGTCATCGAAACCTCCGAGGTAAAGTGGCGACAACGTAGAGAAGAAATGGCCCTCCTCGTGACGCGTATGTCGATGTAGACGTAGAGGACCGAGCTTTCGTGAACCGCTCCTTCTTAATTACTCATTCTACTACCGTCGACATTGTGTGATTGGCAAATCCCACGAATGCGCGGCACTGGACCCTTGAAGTCGCATCTTCCAAATCGCACATGCGCATCCTGAGTATGAACGATTGGCGGTTTTGGTACGTTTTGCCAGTGACCGCTGACCACTGAATGTTCACAGGCGAGGCGATGGCCGAGCTACTGGAGCAGCTCGGCGTCACACACGTCGTCACCGTGCCCGACAGCACCATCGGGCGGTGGCAATCGGCGATCGAGGACCGCGGCACGACGCAGCTCGTTCGGGTGTGCCGCGAAGGCGAGGCGTGGCAGGTGGCCGCGGGTCTTCATCTTGGCGGCGCAACGCCCCTCGTGCTCATTCAGTGCACCGGCTTCCTCGAATCGGGCGATGCGATTCGAAACGCGCTCCACGATTTTGGATTGCCGCTGTTTGCGATCATCGGCTATCGCAGCTACCTGAATCAGGACACGCTGCCCGGCGACACGTGTCTCGTCTTCACCGAGCCCACGCTCGACGCGTGGAAGATCGACTATCGGTTGATTACCGCGCCGTCGCAGTTCGACGAGATCGGCGCGCACTGGACCGCATGTCACGCGGCCGGCGTGCCCGGCGCGGTTCTCCTCGCCGAAGGCAAGGCATGAGCGCACCCACAACGACGCCCGCCGCACGCGCCACCCGCATGTCGGCCAGCAACGCGCTCGCCGCCGTGCACGCAGCGCGGGGCCCGCGGGACATCGTCATCACGACGATGACGCCCGCCCGCGATTGGATGCTCCTCCCGCAACATCCGTTAGACCTGGTGCTCGTGCCGTCGGCCATGGGCAGCGCGCCATCGATGGGCCTTGGCCTCGCGCTCGCCCAACCGGGCCGCCGCGTCATCGTGTGCAACGGCGATGGCTCGATGCTGATGAACCTCGGCTCGCTCGTGTCGATCGCGAATGCCGGCGTGACGAATCTCGTCCTCATCGTATTCATAAACGGCGTGTACGAGGTAACCGGTTCGCAGCCAGTGCCGGGCTCCGGCATCGTCGACTACGCGGCGCTAGCGCGCGCCGCCGGCTTCGAGTTGGTGTACGCGTACGCGTCGGACGATGCGTGGCGTCGCGACGCGAGGCAGGTGCTCGAGGCGACCGGGCCGACGTTCGTCGCGCTCGCCGTGGAAGCGATGCACGGCCAACCCGGGCCGAAGTCACCCGGTCCGGCGCGCGAGCGCGCGCGGCGCTTCATGGAAGCGCTCAGCACGTGATCCCAGCGCGATGGCCGGCTGCCTAACGCTACAACGTCGTGTCTGCGGCGAGCATGACGGGCGTCGAGCCGCGGAGAAAGTACCAGTTCCCATCCGGCCGGAGTTGCAGCACGAAACCGTACAATTTGCGATGGAACAGCGTGCTGCTCGAATCAGACGCTCTGTCTACCGCGCGCACGACGACGTTGACCAGGTGCAAGCTGTCGAGGTGCGGCCTTTCGGCGCGAAGAATCGCAATCGCGCGCCGCTTGAGCGCCGCCGTATCCGCGAGGCCGCTCGTCGCGGCGTAATCGATCGACAAAGCGGGCGGCTGTCCAGGGACGTGCACCAGCTCCGTCGCAAGAATTCGGACGGAATCCGTCGCGCTCAAGTGCAGAAACGCCTGTGCCTGGACCGGGCGACTGGCGCACATGGCGAGTAAGACGACCGCGAACAGTGACCGCGTTAGGCGGTGATGGCAGACCGCGGCATTGAGCGTCGCGCGGCGGCGTGGTAGTGGTATCGTTGGCACGAGGCGCACCCCCGATGAGGTATGTTCCTCGAACTCACGATGCGAGGGACATGCCGCACGGCGCCTTGTCGAAGCGCTATTTAATGTGACGAACGACCGTGTGCCGAATACGTGAGAGCGTTCCCATTGCAAAGCGGCACTCCGGTGCGCAGTCTACCGCATCAACCGTGACCTGGCTCACATCGCACCAACCGGATCGGCGTCGATACCACCGTGCAACTCCCACCATTCCGCCTCGAACGCTACTACGACACGCGCGAGTTCACCGCTCGCTACATGATGTCTGCATCGGATTGCGAGTCGTGGACCGTCGCCGAGCTCATTACACTCGACCCCAACGCCGCTGACCGCCTCCGCGCCCTCTCACTCGGCTACACCCACACCACGGGGCATCCCGACCTCCGCGCTCGCATCGCCTCGCTGTATGCTCGCGTGCAGCCGGATGAGATCATCGTCCACTCCGGCGCGCAGGAAGCCGTGTTCACGTTCATGAACGCCGCGCTCGAGCCGGGCGACCACGTGATCGTCCACCACCCGGCCTACCAGTCGCTCGCCGAGCTCCCGCGCGCGTTAGGCTGCGATGTCGCCCCATGGCCGGCGTTGGCCGCGCACGGTTGGGCGCTCGACCCCGACGACCTGCGCCGCGCCATCCGTCCGCGCACGCGCGCGATCGTCATGAACATCCCGCACAGCCCGACGGGCTGGCTCCCGGCCGCATCGACACTCGACGAGATCGTCGCGATCGCGCGCGAACACGGGATCGTGCTCTTCTCCGACGAGGTCTATCGCGGGCTCGAGTACGACGAGGGCGACCGTCTGCCCTCGGTCGCCGATCTCTACGAGCGCGGCGTATCGTTAGGCGTGATGTCCAAGCCGTACGGCCTCGCGGGCCTCCGCATCGGCTGGCTCGCCGTACGCGATCGCGAGCTCGCCCGCCGCGTGTCGCAGGTGAAGGACTACACGACGATCTGCAGCAGCGCGCCGAGCGAATGCCTCGCGACCGTCGCGCTCGAGCACCACCGCGATATTTTGGCTCGCAACGTCGGCATCATCCGCGACAACCTCGCCGCGTTCCGCGCCTTCCTCGACGCGCGCCCAACGCAGTTCACCTGGGTGCCGCCGCGCGCCGGCCCGGTCGCGTTCGTCGACCCGGCACAAGTCACGGACGTCGAGGCGTATTGCGACCTCGTCCTCGAACGCTCGGGCGTCCTACTGCTCCCCGGCACGGTATTCGACGAGTCGAGCCGCGCCGTCCGCGTCGGCTTCGGACGGCGCTCGTTCCGCGAGGCGCTCGGCCACTTCGCCGCGTTCGTCGACCAGGCCTAACGGTCGTGCCGGGCTAACGCGCCAGTCGCGTTACCGCCCGTACAGCGCCACCATCTCTGCCTTCGCCAGTGTGTGCGCGTGCAGGCTGAATCCCACATACGCCGCCGTCGCGCTCGCGGGGATGTCGAGCTTGTCGGTATCCAGCGCGTACACCGTGAAGTGATAGTGGTGCGGCTTGTCGCCCGCCGGCGGACACGGACCACCGTAGCCCGCGGTTCCGAAATCCGTGTTCCCTTGCACGGCTCCCGCCGGCATTAAGTGCTTCGATCCATCCCCGGCTCCGGCGGGAAGCTTGGTCACGTTCGCCGGAATATTGAACACCACCCAATGCCACCACCCGCTTCCCGTCGGTGCGTCGGGATCGTACACGGTGATCGCGTAGCTCTTCGTCTTTGCCGGCGCGCCGTGCCACTCGAGCGCGGGAGACACGTTGTTGCCCGTGCAGCCCATGCCGCTGAACACGTGCGCCATCGCGATCGTCCCGCCTGCGTGCACATCGGGACTCGTGATCGAGAATTTCTGTGCGGCCGCCGAACCGGCAACGACGAACGACCCGACCGCAGCGACCAGCGCGGCGTGGGACAGCGTGCGCGACATGGGCATGACCAGGTCTCCTCTGTTAGGCGAACGTCAGGCGGTCCCCTTCTTCCGCGGCAGCGCCGTCGGCGGCAACATGCCGTTCAAGCGCATGTAGTTTGCCAACTGGCTATAGTGATCCGCCAGGTCCAACGCATGGCCGAGGACCATGCCGACACGGCTCCGCTTGAACGTCTGGCCTTCGTAGGTCAGCGACACCTCATCGCCTAACTTCGAGTCTTGCAGCTGTCCCATCGCCTTGTCGCAGTAGGCGAACGACGCCTTGAGCTGCGCGACCAGGGTGTCCTTGGGCCAGGTCGCCTTCACCGAATCCGGCGTGCTCTTCTCTTTGTCCGAGCGGCTCGGCTTCAGGTCGCCGAACTGTTCGCAGAACAGGTAGTTGTCGTCCGCCACGTGCTGCGCGATGTACCCGAACGACAACTGCGCCGGCGTCGGCTTGTAGCTGAACTTGGATTCCGGAATCGAATCGAATGCCTGCTCGATGTTCTTGCTCTCGTACCCGATGCTCCGCGTGAACGCCGTGGTGACCGGGTTTGCCGTGTTGCCGCCCGCTGACTGGGCAAGGACGCCCGCTGGCAGCGCGAGCGCGACGAGTGCGACCCACTGTGTCTTCATGGATTTCTCCTGAGGATGGCCTTGGGCTGACCGCTCACCAGTGTATCGACTCCAGTTCCGTCCGGCGAGTCCTCCGGGGTGAACGTTTACCAGTCGCGGACGGCATCAAAACGCCGGTCGGACAATCGAACCGGGCTGGGCGGTGGCCCGCCTCTTCACACGCCGCGAGCCTTCGCTTGGCTCCGAAATGAAACGATGAAATCGACGCGCACTCTCGGATCATCCTGCGCGCATGCATCGTTGCCGCCATTTCACACCGAGGGTAGGCTTATGCTCATGGCGAGTGCACCCGCACGCTGGACCGCGGCCCGGGTCCGCGAGCTCCCCGACGACGGCCGGCGGTACGAGGTCGTCGACGGAGTGCTGCTCGTGACGCCCGCGCCCTCATGGAAGCACCAGGACGCGGCCTTTCATCTTGGCACCATCCTCGAAGCATACGTGCGTCCGAGAGACATCGGGCACGCGATCACCGCGCCGGCCGACGTGGAGTTTGCAGCGGACCGGATGGTGGAGCCCGACGTGTTTGTCGTGCCGCTCGTCGACGGACACAAGCCGTCCACCTGGTCCGATGTCGAGCAACTGTTGCTCGCCGTCGAAATCATCTCGCCGTCGAGTGCGCGTGCCGATCGCGAGATCAAGCGGCGCCTATATCAACGGGAGCGCGTACCCGAGTACTGGATCGTGGATGTCGACGCTCGAGTCGTGGAGCGGTGGCGCCCCGGTGACAACCGGCCCGAAATTCTCTCCACGCGCCTAACGTGGCAGCCCGACACAAATCACGCGCCACTGCACATCGACCTCGAGCAGTACTTTCGCGAAGTGTGCGACGGGTAGAAGCGCAGGCATCCTACTGGTACGTGGGTTCTCGTCATCGCATATTGCCCGCATGAAGCGGCGCGAGATGACCTATCGAACCATTCCGCTCCAAAGCGATGAAGCGCGCGATGCCCATCTCGGCGCGACCATCAAACAACGTCTCGATATGCTAGCGGAACTTTCGAACCTCGCATGGGTTGCGACCGGCCGGCCGTTTCCCAGCTATGACCGCCGCCACATGCCGGTACGATTGACCACCTTGCGCGAACAGGGCCGGCCGGAAGACCGGTGATCGACGACTTCCGAGACTTTCTGCGCGAGCTCATTGCCGCGAACGCAAAGTTCCTCGTCGTCGGTGCCCATGCCCTGAGCGTACACGGGGTCCCTCGAGCCACAGGGGATCTTGATGTGTGGGTCCGGCCGGACGCCGACAACGCATCACGCCTCATCGCTGCACTCGAGCGATTTGGCGCTCCGACCGACGACCTCGGCATTGCGGCAGATGATTTCGTCAAACCCGACGTAGTTGCCCAACTGGGCGTGCCGCCGGCCGCACCAAGGACTCCGCCGATCTCGAAGCCCTCGGCGAGACATAGCACAGTGTGGCGGCCGCCTAACGCACCCAGCCCACCGTGTCCGCCGGCCACGCCTGCACCTTCACCGGCTGCTCCATCTTGAGTTTCCCCACCGTGAGGTGCACCACGTAGTCGCCCGGTTCCACGCGCTTGAGCTCCGCCGTCGACGTCGGGCCTCCCTTCTCGCGCGGCCGCGGCTTGTCGCGCGACAGATCCCACGTCGTGCTCTGCAGCCCAGCGTAGCCGGCCACCTTGAGCGACTTCACCGTGTCGCCCTTGGCCGTGGTGATCAGCATGTCCACGGGGCCCGATTGCGCATCCTTCAGCCAATAAAAAATGCGAGCGCCTCGCGGCGGGTTAGGCGCCACGAACGGACGGCTGCCGAAGCTCGGGTACGTGTCCGCGTACCGGTACTGCAGCGCCGGCGCGATGGCGAACAGGTGCGCCGGCTGGTCGAGCAACGAGTCCGTCATCTCCTGCAGCGGGCCGATCTCCGCGATCCACATCCCCCGCCCGTGCGTGCCCACCACCAACTCCTTCTGCCGGTACGACTCGGCCATCTTCTCGACGGGCACCGGCGGCAGATTCTTGCCAAAGCGCAACCAGCGCGCGCCCTTGTCCACGCTCACATAAGCGCCCGTCTCGGTGCCTAACCAGAGCAGGCGCGGGTTCACCGCATCTTCGACGATCGTGTAGCTGCCGCCGTCCGCGGGCAGCCCGGTCGTCGGCAACGCCGTCCACGTCTTGCCGAAATCCGCGGTCTGGTACGCGTGCGGCCGGTAGTCGTCGCGGCTGTGACAGTCGTACGTGAGGTACGCGGCGCCATCGGCGTAGCGCGAGGCAACGATCGTCGATACGAAACACTCGGTCGGCGCGCCCTTGGGAAAGTTGGCGGTCACGTTCGCCCACGTCGCACCCGTATCGCGCGACACCCAGACCAGTCCATCGTCGCTGCCAGTCCAGAGAATCGCGGCGCTCCGCGGACTCTCGGCGATGGAAAACAGCGCATGATATGATGTATTGCCTTCTTCCGGCGCCGGGTGCTCGCGCGTCGCGCGCGTCATGTCCGGCCCCAGGATCTTCCAGTTGTCGCCGCGATCGGTCATGCGAATGAGATGATTCGCGCCCACGTACAGCACTGTCGGATCATGCTGCGACAACAAAATGGGAGCCGTCCATCCCCATGTGAAGTCGTAGCCGCTCCCCTCGCCCGAGTCCAACGCCAGCGGCTTGATCTCGTCACGCTTGGACGTTCGCAGATCCAACCGCGTCATGCTGCCGAACTGATATTCGCCGTACACGGTGTAGGGGTCGGTCCACGGAATCTGGACCCACATCCCATCGCCGCCGTCCACGGGGTACCAGTCCGCGTCGGTGATGCCTAACGTATCGCGCGTGGCGCTGGGCCCGCACCACACGCCGTTGTCCTGGAGGCCGCCGCAGATCCGGTACGGCGTCACCGAGCTGTCCACGATCACCGTATAGAACTGGCCAATGGGCAGCACCATGTGCGCCCACGCCTTGCCGCCGTCTCGCGTCAGGTATACGCCGCCATCGTTGCCGAGCAGCATGTGGTGCGCATCGCCGGGATCGATCCACAGGGCGTGATTGTCGACGTGCACGAGGTGCAGCGAGTCGCGCGCGAACGTCTTGCCGCCATCCTTCGACTCGAGCATCGGCGAGAACAACACGTACACGTGGTCGGCGTTGGTCGGGTCGGCCACGATCGCATCGTAATAGTAGTGCGGCACCGCTTGCAGGTCGTTCACCTGCGTCCACGATGTCCCATCGTCGGTGGACCGGAAGACGCCGCCGTAGCGGCCCTGTTGGGCATCCGTCACGCCCTCGTCCACCTGGATCATCGCGTACACGGTGTGCGGGTCGGCCGCCGTCACGGCAAGCCCGATCCGCCCCATGTGTCCCGTGGGCAGCCCGTTGCGATGGGCGGTGTCCGTTAGGCGCTGCCAGGTGCGGCCGCCGTCGGCGGTGCGGTAGATGCCGCTCCCGGCACCCACGCCTTGCATGTGCGACCCGCCCCACCGCACGCGGTGCCACGCGGCCGCGTACAACACGTCGGGATTGCCCGGGCTCATCACGAGGTCGACAAACCCCGTGCTGTCATCCACGAACAGCACCTTGGTCCACGTCGCGCCGCCGTCGGTGGTCTTGAACACGCCGCGCTCTGCGTTAGGCCCCCACAGGTGGCCCAGCGCCGCCACGTACACCGTGTTCGGGTCGCGCGGATCGATCACGATCTTGCCGATGGCCTTGGTATCCGCGAGTCCCATGTGGTGCCACGTGCGCCCGCCGTCGGTCGACTTGTGGACGCCGTTGCCCCACGATTGCGATCGCAGGCTGTTCTTCTCGCCGGTGCCCACCCACACCACGTTCGTATCCGACGGCGCCACCGCGATGTCGCCGATGGTCGTGACGCCGAGCGAGTCGGCGATCTCGTGCCACGTGATGCCATCGTTGGACGTCTTCCACACGCCGCCGCCGGCCGCGCCCACGTAGATCGTGTTGTGATAGGGGGTCGGCACCGCGAACGCCGTCACGCGTCCGCTGTACGCGGCGGGACCGATCGATCGCAAACTGAACCCTTTCAAGAAGTGATCGAGCGGCGTTGCGACAGCCGTCGTGTCGGGCGTGGCCGCGCGCGAATGCCGTCGCGGTTGTTGTGTCGCCGCAGCCGATGCCGAAAGCATGACCGCGGCGAACACGACAGCACAACGCGTTGTTCTCATGGTGTCGATGGGAGTGAAGGAAACCGGGGATCGGTGGCGGGACAGAAATAGCGCCACGCTCGCGCCGTGGCAACGGGACGCGACTCCCAGGGCCGCCGGGTTTATACTCTACAGCGTTAGCTGTCCAAGCCCAAGATGATCGCTTCAAATCCGTCACGTCACACATGCGAACTCACTCGTCGTTTCCGTTTCGCGACATCGCACTCGGCGTCCTAGTCGCCGTCGCATGTCTCGGCGCGCTCGCACCGCGCGCAATCCACGCACAAGAGCAGCGCGTGCGCGCCCGCGCACTGGGCGTCAAACCGGGCATCTTCCAACCCGGCGCACTCGACGGCATCACCGACGTGCACGGCGTCCTCGTTGGGCAGGTCACGATCACGCAAGGCGATTCCGTCCACACCGGCGTCACCGCCATCCTCCCGCACGCCGGCAACATGTTTCTCGATCGCGTGCCCGCCGCCGTGTACGTGGGCAACGCGTTCGGCAAGCTCGTCGGCGCCACGCAGGTCAATGAGTTAGGCGAGCTCGAGACGCCCATCCTGCTCACCTGCACGCTGTGCGTGTGGCGCGCCGCCGACGCGCTCGTCGCCGAGATGCTCGCCCAACCCGGGATGCAGAACGTCGTGTCCATCAATCCGGTGGTCGGCGAGACCAACGACGGGTCGCTCAATGCCATCCGCTCGCGTCCGGTCACACCCGACGACGTGCACCGCGCGCTCGCGTCGGCATCGAGCGGGCCGGTGGCCGAAGGCAGCGTCGGCGCCGGCGCGGGCACGCGTGCATTCGGATGGAAGGGCGGCATCGGAACCGCGTCGCGCGTGTTGCCGCGTTCACTCGGCGGCTGGACGGTGGGCGTGCTCGTCCAGTCCAACTTCGGCGGCGTCCTCCAGGTGCTGGGCGCGCCCGTCGGCCGCGAGTTAGGCAGCTACTCGTTCAAGAACGACGTGGCCGCCGAACGCGGGGACGGCTCGATCATGATCGTCGTCGCCACCGATGCGCCGCTGTCCGACCGCAACGTGCAACGCCTCGCCGCGCGCGCGATGTCCGGGCTCGCGCGCACCGGCTCGGACGAGGCCAACGGGTCGGGCGACTACGTGATCGCGTTCTCCACCGCCGAACAGGTGCGCCGGCACGTGACGTTGCCCGCTCCCGGCACCGCTCCGCAGCCCCCGGCAATCCGCCCAACGGCCGACCTGTCCAACGATGACATGTCGCCGCTCTTCGAGGCCGTCATCGAGTCGACCGAGGAAGCGATCTACAACTCGATGTTCATGGCGACGACGGTCACGAGCAACGGGCACACGGCCGAAGCGATCCCGCTCGACAAGGTGCGCGCCATCCTCGCCAAGTACGGCGTTGCCCAACGCTGACTACCGCCCGGAGACGATCACCTCACCGTTCTGCGCGTCCAGTGTCCACCGCGCCCGCCGGAGGTACTGTTGGACGTCGGGGTGGCCGATCGGGAAGACCGTTTCGGTCTTGATGACGAAGACGCCCTGTTCGGTGGCGAGGGTCGGGATGCGAAACCCGGGCATGTTCGCCGCGACGCCGCCTGAGCGGCGGAGCAGCATCCGGTCGTCGAGCGGGTCGAACGTCGGCGCCAGCGAGGCCAGCTCATCCAGACCGATCAGCGCGATGTCGCGCGCACGCTGCAGCTGGAACCGCACCGGCACGTTGGTCAGGGTGAACGCTCCCACGCGTACGGCGAGCGCGACCGCAGCGACGTCGCCGGTGCTGCGCGCGCCCCGCGAGGCGAAGCGTCGGATCTCGCGCCGCTGCATCCACGATGGGTCCAGCACGAGTCCGTGCACGCGCGCGTCGATCGCCGCCACCACCGAGTCGGCGCCTAACCGAAGCACCACCTGCCCGAGCAGGTGGCTGTCGCTCACGTGATAGCGAACCCACGCCGAATCCGGGCCCGCCGCCGCCGGCGGATGCGCGCCCAACCATTCCGCGCGCGCGCGTTCGGCGTAGGGCAGCGGAGAGGACGGCAGCGACGCGAGCGCGGCGTAGTCGCCCAGCGCTTCGTACACCGGAGCCAGCGCGCGCGCCACCTCGGCCGCGTCGCCGCCGAAGTACCGCGCTTCCTCCATCAGCACCGCGCCCACGCGGAGCGCGCCGCGCGACGCGAGGTACTTGCCTAACGCGAGGCGGGCCGCGGGGTCGTGCGAGTCCATGCGCACGGCGCGGTAGTAGAGGGATTCGGCGGAGAACACACGGCCGGCGATGAGCAGCGTGTCCGCGTGCGCGATGACGGCCTCTTGCGCCCGGGCGGGCGCCGCGCCGATCACGCACGCCGCACCCGCCGCGACGACCAGGCCCCACCGGGAAAGTCTCACGTACAGAGACGCGACGGTGGATGCGCTCGTAACGCTCTCAGTGGGACACGCGATAGATCGCGCCGGCCAGGTCGTCGCTCACCAGCACCGTGCCGTCCTTGTACACCAGGACATCCACGGGGCGGCCCCAGCGGCTTCCGTCCGGCCGCTGCCAACCCGCGACGAAATCTTCATACGACACGGGCACGCCGTTCGCCACGTGCACGCGCACGACCTTCGCACCCGTCGGCACATCGCGATCCCACGACCCGTGGAACGCCACCAGCACGTCGCCACGATAGTCCCCGGGAAACGCGGTCGCCGCGGCCAGAAACGTCATGCCTAACGGCGCCGAGTGGGCCTGCATCTCGAGGGCGGCGGGAACGGTTCCGGCGCATCGTGCGGCATCGTGATACTCGGGATTCGGCACCGCCGCCCCGTGCAGCGTGTAGCAGTACGGCCAGCCGTAGTCGCCGCCCGCGTGCAGGATGCTGATCTCCTCCGGCGGCAGGTTCTGGTGGTCCGGCGGCAGATTGTCCCGCTCGTTCTGCGAGACCCACATCTCGTGCGTGGTTGGATTCACGGCCATCCCGACCGCGTTCCGGAGGCCGAACGCGAACCGTTCGCCGTTCTGCCCGTTTGCGTCGAACCGCATCACCGCCGCCCGCTCCGCAGTCGTCTCCACGCACAGATTGCACGACGAGCCGATGGACACGTACATCATGCTGTCGGCGCCGAACACGATGGTGCGCGTCCAGTGTCCACCGTCGCTGGGCAGCGACGCCAGCACGTGCGGGGACGAGGTGGCGCGCCCGTCTGCGCCTAACTGGACGCGCGACACGCTCGACGTGCTCGCGATGTAGAGATACCCGCCGTGGAACGCCAGGCCGTGCGGCCGGTCGAGCCCGCCCACGGCCGTCGCGACGCTGTCGGCCACGCCGTCGCCGTTCACATCCCACAGGCGCACGACCTTCCCGGCGGCGGGCTCGCTCGCGTACACCGCGCCGTCGGGACCGAGCGCCATGAAGCGCACACCCGGCAAGTTGCGGGCGAAATACGCGACCTGAAATCCGTCAGGCACCGCCAGCTGGCCGGCGAGCGCCGCGCTCGTGCTGTCCACCGGCGACGTGGGCGACGCCGAGCGATCCTGCGTCGAGCATGCCGCCGCGATCGCGACGACGGCGCCACCCACCCACAGCCATCGCCCCATGGAGCCTCCCGCGCCGACCTTCCGTTAGGAATCCGTCTCCGCGTACACGCCCTCGAGCGCGCTTTCCCCGTTGGGCATGCGCTGCGACCGGCTCTCCAAGGCCTCTGCCTCGCCGCGCTCCACTTCTCCCGCGGCATCGGCCGCGATCGCCTCGAGGCGCTCGCGCGGCACGCCGGCGTCGCACAGATACTCCTCGTAGAGCGCCACCGGATCGCGCCGGCCCCACGAGGAGAACAGCGACGGCGCGAACGTGTGCCGCGCCTCCGCTTCGTCGTGCGTCGCGTGCCCGCCCATGCGGAACGTTTCGGCGACCAGGAGCGCCGGCCCGTCGCCGCGCCGGCACCGCGCCACTGCCAGCGCCGCCGCGGCGTACGCATCGAGCACGTTGTTCCCGTCGAACACGCCGCCCCACATCCCGTATGCCTTGGGCCAATCGGCGAAGTTCCCGCGCCCCGCCGCGGCGTGGTGCTGCTCGAGGCGCGTGCCTAACGCAACCTGGTTGTTCTGGATGATGAACACCGCCGGCGCCCGCTGCACCGCGGCGAAATTGAGCCCCTCGTGCGCCACGCCGGCCTTCGTGCTGCCGTCGCCGATCCACGTCATCGCCACGGCATCCTGCCCGCGCAGCCGGAACGAGAGCGCGATCCCCGTCACCACCGGCACGATGTCGCCCACGTGGCTGATCGGCGGCAGCACGCCGGTCGCCATGTCGCCATAGTGGCCATCGCGGCCGTGTGATGGACCGTCCCCTGTCCCCATGTACGCGCGCAGGGTGTCGCCCACGGACATGCCCATCTCGAGACACGCGCCGCCGTTGCGAATCATCGGCGCGGCCACGTCCCGCTGCGCGCTCCGCGCCGCGCCGGCGCCCCGCCGCAGCGCGTGCACCGGACCGATCGTCGCCGCTTCCTCGCCCGTGCCTAACCACGCCTTGGAGATCACGCCCTGCCGGACCATCCGCTTGAGCGCCACATCGGTCAGGCGATTGCGCACCAGTCCGCGATAGAGCGAGAGCCGACCATCGTCGTCGAGCGCGTCCACGACGTCGGCGCGCGCCGGGTCTCGTGTGATCGTCTCGCGAAACGCATCGACGTCCGCGTCGACGCGCGTCCACGCGGTGTACTCCGGCGGATCGAAAGCCGCGAAGCGCTGCATAAACTCAAGTTAGGGACGAATGCCCGCGATCGGCAACGCCGGTGTGAGCGGGCTGCCATAGGAAGCAATCAGCCGTTTTCGTGCCGCGCCGCGGGGACGCGGTGCGTAACGTGACCGCTCAACGGCTCAAACTCAGGCCGGTGTTGTGGGCGCTCAGCGCACCAAGCTCGGTCTCCTCGACCAAGGCTTCAAAGGATAACAAAAAGGATGCAAGAGATGGGAAGGATTGCGGCGTCGCTAGGGCGAGCACATCTCCAACGCGCGTGGCCTTGGCCAAGTGGGTCCACCGTTGATGTTGGATGTGCATGGAGGCGATCCTCCCCATCTCTTGCATCCTTTTTGTTATCCTTTGTCCCCTAGTCGAGGAAACCTTCAGAGAGCGAGGGAGACGGAAGCGCTTGCTACCGCTCGCGCGCCGCCGCGGCAAAGGCCGAAGCGAACTGCGGCGCCGTGGCGTATCGGTCGCCCGGATCGCGCGCCAGGCTGCGCAGCAGCACCTTCTCGACGGCAGCCGAGAATCCCAGCTCCGGACGCATGGCGCGGAGCGACATCGGATCGCCCTTGAGACGCGCGATCATCATGTCCTGCTGCGTCTTGCCGCTGAACGGCAGCTGCCCCGTGAGCAGCTCGTACGTCATGAGGCCCAGCGAATAGATGTCGCTGCGCGCGTCGAGCGGCTTGCCGCGCAATTGTTCCGGGCTCATGAATTCCGGCGTGCCTAACACAATGCCCGTGGCCGTGAGCTTGCGCACCTCCGCGCCCACCCGGCGCTCCTTCGCCAGCCCGAAATCCATCACCACCGCCCGCGTCGTGCCGTCGGGCCGCGGGCACAGCATCACGTTCTCGGGCTTCAAGTCGCGGTGCACGATGCCGAGCTCGTGGGCCACGTGCAGCCCGGCCGCGATCTCGGACACGAATTGCGACACCACGCCTAACGCAAGCTGTCCCTCGCGGATCGCGCGGTCGCACAGCAGCTCGCCCGGCATGAACGGCATCACGACGTACACCGTGCCGCCAGGCGCCTCGCCTAACCGAATGATGTGGCAGACGTTCGGGTGCGCGAGCTTGCCCGCCAGCTCGGCCTCGCGCCGGAGCCGCGCCATGGCATTGTCGTCGCGGCTCAACGCCGGCGACAACATCTTGATCGCCAGCGTGTCGCCCGTCTTCGCGTCCGTCGCGCGGTACACGAACGACATCCCGCCCTCGCCCACCTTCTCCTCGATCCGATAGCGGCCATCCAACGTCTGCCCAACGAGCTGCGCCAGCTCGGCCGCGGGCTCGCGAACATCGGTGGCCGGTACCGCACCCGCCGCGGCCGACGATCGCGACCGCCGGCTCTGCCGCGCGGCGCGCGCTTCCTCGGGATGCACAGGCTCGAAGACCCGCGCGTGCGACGGCGCACGGCCCGGCGTCTCCACGGCCTCTTTGGGCGCCGACGGCGGTGCCGGCGGAATCGACACGGGCTCGAGCCGCGTCCCATCGCGCGTGCAGAAGCGTGCGTCTTCCGGATACGTCGCCCCGCACGTTGGGCAGTACGTACCCTGCGTCACGAGCACACCCGGTTGCGGCCCTGTGCCTTCGCGCGATACAACGCTTCGTCGGCCACCGCGATCAACTCTTCCGGCGAATTCACGCTCGGCGACGGCACGGTCGCGACACCGATGCTGACAGTCACTCGCAGCCACCCGTACTCACCGCCCGTCACCGGCGGCGTCTCCTCCACGCGAGCGCGAATGCGTTCTGCTAACGCAACCGCGCCCTCCTCGCCCGTCTCGGGCAGCACCACCACGAATTCTTCGCCGCCGAACCGCGCCACCACGTCCACCGCGCGCGCCTCGTGCTGCAACACGCGCGACACACCGCGGAGCACCTCGTCGCCAACCACGTGCCCGTACGAGTCGTTGATCGCCTTGAAGTGATCGAGGTCCACCATCAACACGGAGAGGTGCAGCGCGTACCGGCGCGCGCGCTCGAGCTCGGATGTGAGCCGGTCCATGAGCGCGCGCCGGTTGTGCGTCTGCGTGAGCGGGTCCGTGAGCGCCAGCACCTCGAAGCGCGCCTTGTCCGCGCGCGTGGACTCGATCATCTGCGCGCGCCGGATCGCCGCCACGGCCGCGCGCACCACCGTGTCGGCGAACTCGACGTCGGACCGCGCGAGCGGCGGCTCGTCCAGCAGCGTCCGCAGAAAGATCACGCCGGCCTGCTCGCCATCGAGACGGAACGGCAACGCGACCACCGAGCGGTACGGCACGAGCGTTCCAGCTGCCGCCCAGTCGAGGCGCACGTCGTTGTACAACGCACTCGCATCCACGTCTTCGATCAGGACCGGCTCACCCGTCTCGAGGGCCGCGCGAATCTCCGGATACCGCTCGAGCCGGATCTCGAGGTGCGCGAGGCCCGGCGCTTCGTACGCCGCGGCCACCACGCCCACCTGGTCGCCCGGCCGCGCCAACACGAGCGAGCAATGCGAGATGTCCAACGCCCGCGCCACACGCCTAACGAGGATGTGGTACAGCTCCTCCGACGAGAAGTCGCCCGTGACCTCGTGCAGGATGTCGACGATCTTGCGGCGGTTCTCGGCCTCCGCGCGCACGCGATCCAGCTCGACCTCCGTCGACCGCAGCGCCGAGCGCGCGTGCACGAGCTCCTGCCGAACGCGCAGCTGCATGCGGATGCGCGCCAGCAGCTCGCGCACGTGGAACGGCTTGCTCACGAAGTCGGTGGCGCCGAGGCTCAAGAGGCGCGCGGTCGCCTCGTCGGTGGGCAGCGCGGACACGACCAGCACCGGCATGTCGCGCCACCGCGGGTCGGCGTTGATACGGTGCAGGAGATCGTAGCCGTCCACGCCGCGCATCATCACGTCGAACATCAGCAGGTCGGGCTCGTGCTCCGCCAGCGCCTCGAGCACGCGCTCTCCGCCTAACGTAACGGTGACGTCGAACCCCTGCTCCTTGAGCAGCCACGAGATGGTGCGCGCGAGGACGTCGTCCTCGTCGGCGATGAGGATGCGCGCCCTATCCATCCGTCAGTAGCTCGCGGAGCCCCGACCACTCCAAGTTGCCCCCGCTGAGGATGGCCACCGTCACGCCGTGAGGCACCACCAGACCCGCCTTGAGCGCCGCGATCGTGATGGCGCCGCTCGGCTCCGCCACGATCTTGAGGCGGTCGAGGAGATAGCGCACCGCATCGCGCATCGCGCCGTCTTCCACCAGCACCACGTCATCGATGTACGCCTGGTGGTGCGCGAACGGAATCGAGCCGACCTCCACCGCCAGGAGACCGTCCGCCAAACCCGACGTGTTCGCCAAGCGGACCGGCGCACCCTGCTCCCGCGCGCGCGTGAGCTTGGGCGCGCCCTTGGGCTCGACGCCGATCACGCGCGCGCGCGGCGCGAGCCCCTTGATCGCCGTCGCGACGCCCGCACTCAACCCGCCGCCGCCCACCGGCACCAGCACCGTCTCGACGTTAGGCATATCCTCGGCGATCTCGAGCCCGGTGGTCCCTTGGCCGGCGATGATGATGTGGTTGTCGTACGGCGGCACGAGCGTGAGGCCCTCGGATACCACGAGCTCCGCCGCGCGCGCCATCCGATCGGCCGTCGTGGTGCCCGCGAGCTCGATGCGCGCGCCTAACCGTTGGGCGCCCGCGCGCTTGGCCGCCGTGACCGTCGTCGGCATCACGACGGTAGCCGGCACGCCGAAGAGCCGCGCCGCCAGCGCCACCGCCTGTGCGTGATTCCCCGACGACGGCGCCACCACGCCGCGCGCCCGCTCGTCGGGTGTAAGCCGCGACAGGAACGTGTACGCACCGCGGAACTTGAACGCGCCGCCGCGCTGCAGCATTTCGGGCTTCACGAACAGCGCGCCCGCCTCGAGACCCACCGTCACGGCAAGCTCGTCGGCGGGGAGCAACGGGGTGCGCACCGCCACGCCGCGCAGCGCCGCCGCGGCCGCGCGGATGTCGGCAAGACTAACGAGACGCGTGCTCGGAGACGGCGCGATCGACGTCATGCTTGCACTCTGTTATGGGACACCCGACCCCGTCAGAGGCACGAAACGAGCCGCGTGTGCGCTCCGCCGGTGCGCGGTACTGCTACTGCTCTTCCTCCGGCGCGAGCGTCACCGGCTCGTCGCCTTCGTCGCCGCCGCCTTGCTCGTCATCCTCGATCACCACCCGCGCCACGTCGCACACCCGGTCGCCCTCGTCGAGGTTTACGAGCTTCACACCCTGCG
>DASVAC010000044.1:0-36248 GCA_036376535.1 Gemmatimonadaceae bacterium
AGCGGGACGGTGGACCGGAGGCGCAGCTCCTTGGTGAGCTGGCGCACCGCATCCTGCTCGCCGCCGAAGAGAATGAATCCGCCCACGCCTAACGCAAGCGCCCGCTCGATGGCCGGCCGCTCGGCGTCCCATCCGCGCTCGGCGTCCCACCGGATAGCGGGTACCAACAGGTTGGCGACGCTCATGCCGGGGTGAGCGTGCCTAACACGCGCGGTCCGCGCGCGCCGGTGACCGAGACGACGTTGCCCGGCCGGCGAGCGAGGTGCAGCCAGCCGAGTAAGGCGAACGCGACGGCTTCCTTGGCGTCGCCGGAGAAGAAGAGCTCGTCGAAGCGACGGACGGCGAGCGGCGCGACCTGCGCGGCGATCGCTTCCACGAGTGCGGGGTTGCGCGCGCCGCCGCCCGAGAGCACGAGGTCGGCCACGGGCTCGCGCACGAAGCGCCGGAGTGCCAACGCAATGCTGCGCGCGGTGAGCAGCACGGCAGTCGCCACTGTGTCGGCGGTGGACGCGCCCGCGGCATTGCACCGGTCGATGAGCCGCGCGATGTAGGCGCGATCGAACAGCTCGCGGCCCGTGGATTTAGGCGGCGGCTGCTCGAAGAATGGTTCGCCTAACAGCTCGTCCACGAGCATGTCGACCGGCTGGCCCGCGCGCGCGAGGGCGCCGTCCACATCGTACGGCAGCTCGGGCGCGAGCGCGCGCGTGACGCCGTCGATCACCGCGCAGCCAGGTCCGGTATCGAACCCGCGCACCGTGCTTTGCGCGTTGCGCGGCGGCACGACCGACACGTTGCCGATCCCGCCGAGGTTCTGTAGCGCGCGCCAGGCTTCGGGCGCCGAGAAGAGCATGCGATCGGCGATGGCGACGAGCGGGGCGCCCTGTCCACCGGCAGCAACGTCGCGCACCCGGAAATTGCTCACGACGTCGATCCCGGTCCGCTCGGCGATGACGGCGGCTTCGCCTAACTGCCAGGTGGCGTGCGGCGCCTGGTGCCAGATCGTATGGCCGTGCGATGCAATGGCGCGGACGCGCGCCGCGTCCACGTGCGCCGCGTCGAGGCCCAAGAGGGCGGCGTCGGCGAGCCAGTTGCCGACATCGAACGCGAGCCTGCAATAGCCCGCGGGCGTTCCCTGCTCCACCGCGGCCAGCAACCGCTCCCGCTGCGCCGGCTCATAGCCGTGCGTGACGTGCGCGAGGAGCTCGGCGTGGACGGCGTCGTTGGCGCCCGGCACCAGGCGTACGACGGCGGCGGTGATCCCGTCGGCCGACGTGCCCGACATGAGCCCGACGAGAATCGCGGCGTCATGCGGGTCGACGAGCGTACCGCGCGCGATCACTCGACCGGCGGCGGCGGCTCGTGCACGAGCCGTCTGATCACGCCGCCCGCTTCGCCTAACGCTCGCTCGGCCTGCTCTTGCGTTAGGCCGAGTGACTGCATGACGATCGCGGTCTTGACGCTGCCGCCCGCGGCGGCGATGAGGGCGCGCGCGTCGTCGCGCGTCACGCCGCACACTTCGATCATGATGCGCTCGCCGCGGTCGACGAGCTTCCTGCTCATCGCGCGCAGGTCCACCATGAGATTGCCGTACGTCTTGCCGATGCGGATCATCGCGCCGGTGGTGATCGTGTTGAGCACGAGCTTGGTTGCCGTGCCCGCCTTGAGGCGCGTCGAGCCCGTCACCACTTCCGGCCCGGTGAACGGGAGAATCGCGACGTCGGCGCGCTGGACGACGTCCTCGGGCGGCGGCGAACAGGCGACGATG
This sequence comes from Gemmatimonadaceae bacterium, assembly GCA_036376535.1. Classification (GTDB taxonomy): domain Bacteria; phylum Gemmatimonadota; class Gemmatimonadetes; order Gemmatimonadales; family Gemmatimonadaceae; genus JADGGM01. The sequence continues at coordinate 1,766 of DASVAC010000044.1, forward strand.
ACGGTGCGGGCGCCGAGTTCCTTAGCGCGTTCCAATGCGCCGCGCACGTAAGGCGTCGTGCCCGAGGCCGCGATGCCGACTACGACATCGTTCGGTCCGACGTCGCGTACGTCGATCGCCGCGGCGCCGTCTGCCGCGACGTCTTCCGCGCCTTCCTGCGATCGGACGAGCGCGTCGAGCCCGCCGGCAATGATGCCCTGTACCATCTGCGGGTCCGTGCCGAACGTGGGCGGGCACTCGCTCGCATCGAGCACGCCCAACCGGCCCGAGGTGCCCGCGCCTACGTAGAACAGCCTCCCCCCGGCATGAAATGCGTGCTCGACGAGCGAGATCGTGCGCGCAATGGCTTCGCGCTGCGTGGCCACGGCGTCCGGCACCGTGCGATCTTCGGCCTGCATGAGGTCCACGATCTCGAGCGGCGATGCAAGGTCGATCGATGCTGTGCGCGGGTTGCGTTGCTCGGTAAGACGCGAATCGAGGTGTGGCATTGACGACACGTGAGGGAAGGTGCGGCGCGCGGCCGTCACGGCCGCTAACTTACCCCGTGCCGCGCGGCACTGGCAAGCCAATTCGATATCAGAGGTTCGTATGCGTCGCTCCGCGAATGGTTCGTCGCTCTTCATCCTGGTGGTCGCCGCCGTGGTCGCGTCGTGTACGCATTCGCATCCTGCGCCTGCGAATGCACCGGCGCCCGCGGCCGCACAACCCGCGGCGCCCGTTGCAACGCGCGCCGCGCAGTTCCCGAGTGGATGGCGATTCGAGGCGGGCGGTCATGCCACGGAAGCGCCGCACGCGATGATCGCGAGCAACAGTCGGCTCGCGAGTGAGGCCGGCGTCGAGATCCTGAAGCGCGGCGGCAACGCGGTGGATGCGGCAGTGGCGACCGGCTTCGCGCTCGAGGTAACGTTCCCCGCGGCGGGCAACATCGGCGGCGGCGGGTTCATGGTCATTCACATGGCGGACGGTCGCTCGGCGGCGATCGACTATCGCGAAGTGGCGCCGCTCGCGGCGACGCGCACGATGTACGTCGATGCGAGCGGACACGTGACCAACCAGAGCATCGTGGGTCCGTTAGCCGTGGGCGTACCGGGCTCGGTGGCCGGGATGGCGGAAGCGTTGAAGCGCTACGGGACGATGTCGCTGCACGACGTGATGCAGCCGGCCATCACGTTGGCGGCCGATGGATTCACGGTGGACAGCGCGCTCGCGCAGTCGCTCGTAGCGGGCAAAGCGCTGATCATGGGCCAGGGCGGCGCGCCGCCGTTCTATCCTAACGGAGAGCCGCTCGCGTACGGCGCGCATCTGGTGCAGCCCGCGCTCGCGCGCACGCTTCGGCTCATCGCCGACAAGGGTCCCGAGGCGTTCTACAAGGGCGAGATCGCGGACACCATCACGGCGCAGATGCAGCGCATGCACGGGCTCATCACGAAGGAAGACCTGGCGCGCTATGTGGCCGAGTGGCGCGATCCGATCGTCGGCTCGTATCGCGGCGACACGATTCTCGCGATGCCGCCGTCATCGAGCGGCGGCGTGAGCACGATGGAGTCGCTCAACATTCTCGAGACGTGGCCGGAGCTGCCGGCGTTCGGCAGCGCTCAGTACACGCACGACGTGGCCGAGGCGTTCCGGCGGGCCTTCATCGACCGCAACACGTTGTTAGGCGACCCGGCGTTCGTGCACGTACCGATCGACCGGCTGACGAGCAAGGCATACGCGCGCGCGATGCGCGATTCGATCTTCCCCGACCGCGCGACGCCGTCGCCGACGTTCACGGCCGCGCGCGGCGAGGGCATGCATACCACGCACTACTCGGTGGTGGATGCGCACGGCGACGCGGTCGCAACGACGACGACGCTCAATTCGTTGTACGGCTCGGGCGTGTACGTCGCCGGCGCCGGCATGTTCCTGAATGACGAGATGGACGACTTCACCTCGCAGCCCGGTACGCCTAACCAATTCGGCCTGGTGCAGGGCGAAGCAAACTCGATTGCGCCGGGCAAGCGGATGTTGAGCGCGATGTCGCCGACGATCGTGCTGGACAGGAACGGCAAAGTGTTGCTCGTCGTTGGCGCCGCCGGCGGCCCAACGATCATCACGGCGACGACGCAGATCATCCTGAACGTGGTCGACGGCCGTATGTCGCTTTCCGACGCGATGAAAGCGCCGCGGATGCACGAACAGGCGTGGCCCGATGGAGTCGAGTACGAACGCGGCGGGTTGTCGCAAGCCGTGATCGACTCGCTCACGGCCATGGGCTATCACATGCGGAGTGTGCGCGGGCTCGCGAATTCCAACGCGGTGATGCGGGTGAATGGCGGCTGGGCTGGGATGTCGGAGCCGCGGTCGTCTGGGGCTGCGGTCGGATACTGACTCTGAGGGAAGCGCGCGCTCGCGCGCGCTGAGGGAAGCACTTCGTTGGGGGAAGCGACGGCTGGCGCCGTCTGAGGGAAGGGGGCTCCGCCCAAAGTTAGGCGAGAACTCCCTCTTCCCCCAAACGGCGCCAGCCGTTGCTTCCCTCAGCGCCAGCGCTTCCCTCAGCGAGCGTCAGCGAGCGCTTCCCTTTCAGTGGGCCGCCGCGACCTGCGCCGGATCCGTCAAATGGATCGCGATCCTGCCGCCCTGCGGCACACAGCCCTCGTATGCGGCCGTGCCCATCGCCACCGCGGTGCCCGCGGCAGCGCCCGTCGCGGCGCCGATCACCGTGCCCTTCGTGTTGTGGCCGATCACCTGGCCGATGATCGCGCCGATCACGGCGCCGCCGGCCACCTTCGCGGCGTCGCTGCCGACGCTCGCGTTGCGCACCTTGTCGACATGAACGCTGTCGATCTGTGCGCTCAACGGATAGGTCGTGCTGCCCACCGTGACACTCAGCACGCTGAACGTCATCTGGATCGACTTGGTGGCGTTGCCGCTGCGCTGCAGGTCGGCCACCTGCATCAGCACGTTCGAGCCGGCGGGGATCGTGGCGCCGTTGGACCCGACGACGGCGTTGGTCACGGCCGCGGTGAACTTGTCGCCTTGCTTGTTGGTGTTGGTGCACACCTTGTCGTTCGACGTCATGTTGATCGTCGTCCCGGACGGGATTGTGCCTAACGCCACTTCGCTGCCCGCGGGCGTGGTGGCCACGCTGTTGCCGGAAGGCGTCGTGGTGCTCTCGGGCGTCGGCTTCGACGACGACGAGGACGACGACGGCGTGCGGTGACGCGAACGCGCGCGCTCCGGCGCCTTCGACGAGGCGCTCGGCGCCGCGGCCTTCGACGAGTCCGCTGCCGGGACGTCCTTCAACTGCGGCTGCGAGGCGCTGTCCTTGTTGGCGAGCGCCAGGTCGCGGTTCAAGGTCGAGTCCTGCGACAGCGCGCCGGCGTTCTTGTCCTTGTTGCAGGCTCCGGCGCTCAGGGCCGCTGCGGCCACGAACGCGAGGGGAGCGAGAATGCGAATGGATCGAGTCATGACCTCCTCCGGAAACCGTGGGCGATGCGTCGCTGTGAACATGAGACGATTCGTAAGCGGCGGCCGGTCCGTTTGAGCTCCAAAACGGGGCAATCCATATGCCCCAACCGAGCAGTGCCGTCACACAGCGTAGCGGAAACTTAATAGGATCGGTAAAGTCGAGACGCTAGAGGGGGACGAGCGTCACAGCGTGATGTACATCACCGTGCCGGAGCAACCGTTCACGATCCATTGGCACGTGCTCATGCGGTCGCGTTAAATTCGGAGTATGCCGCGCGCGTACACAGATGTCTCGTCGCTCGAGCGACGACTCGAGAGTCTGCGAGAGCAAAACACGCGGCTGGCCCGCACCATCGCCGAGCTCCGCAATCAAGACGCCCTCAAGACGCAGTTCCTCTCCAACATCTCGCACGACCTCCGCACGCCGCTCACGGCCGTGGTCACGCACGCCGAGATGCTGCGGGACGGCATCCTCGGTGCGTTAGGCGAGAAGCAGGCCGAGAGCGTGGCGGGCATCATCACGGGCAGCCGCAAGCTGCTCGATATGGTGGACGAGATCCTCACGTACGCGCGCGGCGACGCGAATCAGCTCACGATCGCCGGCTCCGAGTTCACGGTGGAGGGCGTGATCGAGCAGGTGTGCGCGTGGAGCGAGCCGCTGGTGGCGAAAAAAGGGCACGCGCTCACGGTGGACATCGAACCGAACCTCCCTGCTCTGCACGCCGATCGCGACAAAATCGCGCACATCCTCAACAACCTCCTCGGCAACGCGATCGATTTCACGCCGCCGGGCGGGCGCGTGTGGATCTGCGCGCGCTCGGGGCCCAGGACCGCGCGCGGTGCGTCGGTGGAGATCGAGGTGGGCGACACGGGCATCGGGATCGCGCCCGAGCACCACGAGCTGGTGTTCCGCGAGTTCGCGCAGGTGGATGCGTCGCCGTCGCGGTCGCACCACGGCACGGGGCTGGGTCTCGCGATCGCGCGCAAGTTCGTCGAGCTGCACGACGGCAGCATCTGGATCGACAGCAAGTTAGGCGAGGGGAGCCGCTTCCACTTCACGCTTCCCATTCGCGGTCCGTCCTGACCGTGAAGCCGCACGTGCTCGTCGTCGAGGACAGCGCGCTGGTGGTCGGCGCGCTGCGCGTGCTCCTCGAGGAGACGGGCCACCGGGTGAGCGCGGCGATGTCGGTGGCGCAGGCGGTGGCGTCCGCGCGCGCCGACGCGCCCGACGTCATCCTGCTCGACATCACGCTCGACCGCGAGGATGGGTTAGGCGTGCTGTCCACGCTGGCCACGACCAACGAGCTCCCGCGCGTCGCGGTGGCGGTGACGGGACACGACGAGCCCGCGGTGCGCGAGCGATGTCTCAACGCCGGATGCCGGGCGGTGCTCGTGAAGCCGATCAGCGCGTCGCAGCTGCCGGCGCTGATCAAGGTGTGGCTGTCGGAGTCGGACGTTGCGAGTTAGGCAACCGTCCACGATTTGCGCGCCCCGCGCACCGCAGTTCCCAAGAATTTCCATTTGCCCCCGGATCGCGCTCGTTCGCCACAGCCGAACGACCCGTGCTTCGTCCGGTTTGCCTGTGCTGTGTCCGTTTCAACATGAGCGTACTACTCATCAAGGCGCGATGCCCAACCTCGCCGGGAGGCTTCTACGCTCATGTTGAAACGGACAAAGCACAGGCAAACCGGACGAAGCACGGATCGCTCGGCTGCGATGAAGAGAGCGACACGCGCAGGCAGTATCCCTATTTTTTGTTGACTGCGGCGAGTCGCGTCAGATCCGGGAGCGCAGAGCGGGGGGCGTGAGCGCCTGGAGGTAGGAGGCGAGCCACGTGAAGTAGTGCGTGACGAGGAGCAGGCCGATCACGATGAGCAGCACGCCGCCGGCGCGGCTCATCCAGACCATCGCGCCGCGGAAGCGCGCGAACGTGGAGAGGAAGCGGTCGATGGCCAGCGCGGCTATGAGAAACGGGATCGCGAGGCCTAACGAATACACGAACAGCAGGAGGAGGCCGCGGTGCAGGTCGGCCTCGGTGGACGTGTAGATGAGAATGGAGCCGAGGATCGGCCCGATGCACGGCGTCCATCCGGCGCCGAAGGCGACGCCGACGAGGACCGTCCCGAGATAACCCACCGGCTTATCGGCGAAGTGGACCCGGCGCTCGCGGTCGAGCGTGCGCGAGTCGAAGACGCCGAGGAGGTAGAGGCCGAAGGCGATGATGAGGACGCCGCCGGCGCGCGCGACCCAGTCCCGCGCCGCCAGCAGCACCCGGCCCAACGCACTGGCGGTGGCGCCTAACGCAAGAAAAATGAGCGTGAAGCCGAGGATGAAGAGGAGCGCGTGGATGAGGGCGGTGCGGCGGGAGCGCTGGACCTCATCGACGCTCATCCCCGTGATGAACGTGACGTAGCTCGGGATGAGCGGCAGGACGCAGGGCGACAAGACGCTCAGCAGGCCGGCGGTGAACGCCAGCCCGACGCCGAACGTCGCGGTCTGCTCCACGTCAGGCCGCGCGGCGCGCGCGCGGCCGGTCGCCTAACTGGCGGTTGCCCACGGACGGTCGGAGACGGCGGTGCGGAACGCGTCGCCGCTCAGGCGCTCGGGTTCGTCGTCGCCGCCGGCGCGCTCGTGGACGCCGCGCACCACGGCGCCGACGGTGGGCGGCGGCGCATCGGCTTCCTCGATGAGGCCCATGTCCCAGGTGCCGCGCTCGGGACCCTTGAGCACGAGGCGGTAGTGCGCGCGGTACACCGTTAGGCGGGCCGGCTCGCCATCGTGTACGGCGGGCGGCGCATCGGCCGGCGGTTCCGCCGGCACGGGCCGAGCCGCGATCACTGCGACCGCGCTCTCGATGCCGCCCTGCCGGAGCGGCGGGAAGAGGTGCAGTTCTTCCACGCGATCGGCGCTCAAGCGCTCGGCGATCGCCCGCAGAAATCGCTCGCGCGTTTCGGCCGATGTCATCGCGCCGCGACCTCCGCCGACCGCGCGCGCTGCATGCCGCGCGCGTCCAGCTCACGCTCCACGTACAACCGGAGAATGTGCATGAAGTCCTGTGCGTTGGTCACGACGCCGAATGCCTGGTGCGTGCCGCGGTCCTTGAGCTTGCTCACCACGAACTCTGACGAGTCGACGCAGATGGTGGGTAGCTCGCGTAGCGAGCCATCGGGCTCGGTGACGAACGCCGGCAGCATGTTGCCGGTCGCAATGGCGTGCAGCGCGGTGGCGATGAGAATCGCCATGGTGGCCTTGGTGGTATGCACCTTCATCGCGTCCTGGCACGCGATGGAGTCGGCGACCACGCTCGGCAGCGGGCCGTCGTCGCGGATCGAGCCGCACAGCACGTAGGGCACGCCGCTCGTGACGCAGGCGTGCATGATGCCATCGGTGATGATCCCCTGCCTAACGGCCGCCTCGATCGATCCGGCCGCACGGACGCGGTTGATGGCGCGCATGTGCAGTCCGTGTCCGCCGGTCGTCGCCTGGCCCGAGCCGGTCATGCCTAACGTGGTGCCGAAGATCGACGCTTCGATGTCGTGCACTGCCACCGCGTTGCCGGCCAGCAGCGCGCCGACGAAGCCGTGCTGGATGAACCAGGTCATGTCGGTGCGCGCGCGCGAGTGGACTAACGCGGGGCCCGTGACCCACACCGGATACCCGCCGCGCTCGCGCTCCTCGACCAACAACCGCGCCATGAGCGCGTAGTCGATCGGCTTTTCGCGCGACACTTCGCTGGTCATGAACTTGAACTCGCCGCCCCCTCCCTCGGCGGCGTCGCCCAGGAATGCGTCGGTGTAGACGAAGATGCCTTCCGACCCATCTTCGGCCATGCCGACCGCTACGAGCTCGCCGCGCGCGACGCGGCGCATCTCTTTCACCCAGAGCGTGCCGCCTTGGTCGAGCACGAGCGCGCCGTCCATGCGCGGCTCGCGCGGCATGCGCCACTCGCTTCCGATGTGGACGTAGGTCGGCAGATTGGTGGTCGAGAAAAAGCCTTCGGGCAGTACGCCGTCGGCGGGAGCCGCGACGAAGCGCGCCACGGGAGCGCTCGCGAAGCGCGCGGCGGTGAAATCGGGGTGGTTGAACTCGGGCACGAAGAAAGGTACTCGGAGGAGGGGGTTCCCGGACAGGGACGAGCTCGCTCACGTTTGCGGCGGACTACGGACCTGGACATGTGCCACAAGCCGTTCTTCCAGCTCACCGGCTACTTCGCGAGCGCGCCGAAAACGCGCGGCGCCGGCCGCGAATTGTCCGGCGTTAGACCAGGCATCCGCTTCGGCTGGTACGGCGGTCGTCACCACTTGCCTTTCTTGCGGTTGTGCACGAAGACCCACCCCATACGTCATCGGTGCAAGGCGTCTGACAACCTGCACCGCAAGTCGTTCGTCTACGCCGGAGGGACGGAATGTTGCTTCAAACAAGACGGCTTGGGGGATCATGATCGCAGCACTCGCTTGTCTCCTTGTGGCGCTCGCGTGCCAAGACGTCGAACGAGTCTCTGCTCCAATCAAAGTGCCAGAGGCGGCACAGGCAGGAGCGCGACCTACGCTCATGCTCGCTCTGACCTGCACGCTCTCTCGGAGTGCAAGCACGGTTTCCTGCGCGCCAGCGAGCTCCCGAGCCGCCGGTGTCAGCGCGAACGTGATCGTCTCGGTAACCGGTACGTACGCCCAATTCGTTCCTTTCAATCTCGTGAAGGATACTGTCCATCAGATTTGGTCGTTTGATGCTTTTCTTCACAATCTGATGATGCAATCGATCGGAACGCTCAACGGCACAACTGTTACCGGTTCGAAAGTCTTCGTGACGGATATTGAGGCAACGCAGGGCACCGGAACGGTCAGCGTTATCAATCCCGATGGCACAGGGAACTTCACTGCGCCGAATCAACCGTACTTCAATTACAACCAGATCGTAGCTGCAGGCGCCAATTCGAACGCGAAGCTGTGGAAAGTCAGCGTGCCGAACACGGTCACGGCCGTGAATATGGATATCCTCATGTCCACGGATTTTCCTGCGGAGCAGACGGTCACGGCGACGCCGCCGGATTCGGAGCCACAATGGTTCGGCGATGATTCGAGCTGGACCGGCCCAACGCAGACTGGCTACTTAAAGGGTGTCGTGACGTTGTGCTTCACGGATAGCGCTACTTTGCAGGACAGGCAGCTCGCCATAGCGTTTGCTGGTGGAACCATTGTGGGGGGGGCGCCCGTCGACGGAGGTGACGGCTGTTACTACATGAAGGAGGCTAACGGTTCAGTCTCGACGGATACCGCGATAAGACCAGCCTTCGTATGTCCAGTCTTGGCGAGGAGCAGATCGCGAACACGCTCGGTGCATACTCGCCACGCGGTGACAAAGCCGTCATTAGCGTCGCCCGAACTGAATTCGATTTTACGATGCCCAACTCGGCGTGGGTATCGTGCGACGGGAATCCGTTTCCGCCGCCACCGCAGGTGCAGACGCAATGTCGTTTCATACAGACTGCCCAGTCGGCCGTCGATACCCGTTTTTTCTCTTTGCCCACGCATCAACTTACGACCAATGCTACGCCGTTCTGGACGCTCACCGGATTCCGCCCAACGAACCTCGCAATCTCTGAGGACGGCCAGCAACTCGTAGTCGGTGGCGGCAGCGTGGCGAGCAGTAGTCCGCTCGACCAGCCGCAATATCTGAACTGCGGTATCCAGTATCGCAATCTCGTCACGAGCGTGACCGATCCCGTCATCCCATCGGCGGCGGCGTGTATCTGGCGTGAGGCGACGTCGTTCAGCACGGGTTATTTTCGCGGCCCCGTGATGCAACTGCATCGCCATGCGCCGTGACAACGATTCGCTTGATTAAGGCGTCGCTCTAATCGTCGACGTCAGAGAATCGATACCGGGTCGCGATCGACGGCCACGCGCAACTGCGCGGCGCGCGGAATCTCGAACCGCCGCACAAAGTAACGCACCACCGACGTGAGCGCCGCCGGGTGCTCGCTCTTGAGCAGCACGTGCCACCGCCAGCGCCGTTTGATCCGGTCGATTGCGCACGGCGCCGGTCCGATGAGCGTCACCTGGTCGCGCGCGCGGCTATCGATGAGACGCGTGAGCCACTTCGCCGCGCCCAACGCGAGCGACGCGGTCGCGTTTTCCTCGAGACCGCTGCACACGATGTTCACCAGCCGCACGCCCGGCGGATACGGCGGATTGACCCGCGTCGGAAGCTCAGCTCGCACGAATGCGTGATAGTCGTGCGTGACGGCGCATCGCACCGCGTGGTGCCCGGGCCCGCGCGTTTGGATGATCACTTCCCCGCCCTTGGGTCCGCGGCCCGCGCGTCCGGCCACCTGGCTCAGCAGTTGGAAGCTCCGCTCCGATGCGCGGAAGTCGGGCAGGTTGATGCCGACGTCGGCATCGATCACGCCCACGAGTGTCACGTTAGGAAAGTCGAGTCCCTTCGCGATCATCTGGGTGCCGAGCAGGATCTCGACCTCGCCGCGACCGACGCGGTCGAGGATGTCGGCGTGGGCCCATTTGCCGCTCGTGGTGTCGACATCCATGCGCGCGACGCGCGCGTACGGATACCGCTCGAGCAGCAGGCGCTCGACCTGCTGCGTGCCTAACCCGCGCTGGCGCACCGTTGGGCCGCCGCACTGCCGGCACGTGTGCGACGCGGGCTCCTCGTGCAGGCAATAGTGGCAGACGAGCCGCTCGGGACTCTTGTGGTAGGTGAGGCTGATGCTGCAGTTGGGGCAGCTGTGCACATCGCCGCACCCATCGCACTGGAGGAACGAGGCGTAGCCGCGGCGATTGAGCAGCAGGATGCTCTGCTCGCCGCGCTGGAGCCGTTCGCCTAACGCCGCTTCCAGCGGCTCGCTGAACACGCGGCGGAACGCGGCGCGCGCCGCGGCGGCGCCGGGCTCGAGCTCGGCGATCGCGGGCCGCGCGTCGCGCGGGCGCCTCAGGTCGACCACTTCCACCGCGGGCAATCGTCCCGCGCCCACGCGCTCGGGCAGCGAGAGCAGGCGGAACTTGCCCGATTCGGCGTTCTGCCAGCTCTCGAGGCTGGGCGTGGCACTGCCTAACACGGCAACGGCGCCGGCGAGCTTCGCGCGCATCACCGCGACTTCGCGTGCGTGGTACCGCGGCGTCTCGCCGTTCTTGTAGCTGGCCTCGTGCTCCTCATCCACGATGATCGCGCCGAGGTCGTCGAGCGGCGCGAACACCGCCGAGCGCGCGCCGACGACGATGCGCTTCTCGCCGCGCTTGAGCGCCAGCCAGGCGTCGTACCGCTCGCCGTCGCCTAACGCAGAGTGGAGCACGGCCACGCGGTCGCCGAACACGGCGCGGAACCGGTCGACCGTTTGCGGCGTGAGCGCGATCTCGGGCACGAGCACGAGGGCCGAGCGACCGCGGCGGTCGACGACGTCGCGGAGCAGCTCGATGTACACGAGCGTCTTCCCGCTGCCGGTAACGCCGTGCAGCAGCACCGTCTCGCCCGGCTGGGCGGCGACAATGGCGTCGATGGCCGCGCGCTGCGCGTCAGTGGGCGTGTGGCGAGCGGGCGTGAGCGCGGGCCGCGCGGCAAATGGATCGCGCGCGACGATGGTCGATTCGATGGTCGCGAGCTCGCGCTCGACAAGCGCTTTCACGACGGTAGGGGAAAAGCCGAGCTGCCCGGTGAGATGCGCGACCTCGGCGTGTCCGCCCATGCCCTCGAGGACCTCGAACAGCTCGCGCTGGCGCTTTGCGCGCGCGAATGCCTTCTGCCGCTCCTGCAGCGTGGGCAGATCCCGGCGCAGCACGAGGATGCGCTCGGTCCGTTGGGCAGGCCTCGGCGCGGCGGCACCGGTCAGAAGCGCCGGCAGCGCGGCACGCACCACCACGCCTAACGGAACGACATAGTAGTCCGCGATCCACTTGCACAGCGACAACACGGACGGCGACAACGCGGGCTCGACGTCGGGCACATCGAGCACCTCGCGCGGCGACTTCACGCCTGCCCCATCGCTCGGCCCCAGACAGATTCCCACCGCACGCGACCCGCGCACCGGCACCACGACGCGCGAGCCCGGCGCGGGTACGTCGATGTCCCCGTCGGGCAGCGCGTACGTGAAGGTCTGAAAGAGCGGCAAGGGCAACGCGACTTCGATGAGACGGGTTGCCGGTGCCGTTGCCGTAGCACTCATCGATTGCCGGTGGCGCAGGTCATACGACGAATAATAGACCGGAGCCTCCTCGCGCGAATCCGCCTCCGACGACGACGAAAGTCTTACGACTGTGAGCGCGGACGAGACCGGACACCAACGGACAAGACAGGAACTTTGTTTGCTGATTCCGAAGCCGGCATCTCGACCAGTTACAAATCAATTCGGTTTGTCCGGCTTTGTCCTGGTGTGTCCGCTATCAACTCGTGGATGCGTGTCGGACAGCGGAGGCGGTCACGCGAGTACGCGCGCGTTGCGCCGGCGAGCGGCTATCGCTTCGTTCGCCTCACGCCTAACCCGGGCCCGTCGGGCAATTTGATCACGCCGCCATCGATCGTCGCACCCACGAACGGATCGTCCGCAAGCAGCGCAGCGCCGTCGAGATCGGCGTAGTCGAGCAGCGGCGCCAGGTGCGCGGCGGCGGTGATCGCGAGACTCGACTCGATCATGCAGCCCATCATCACCAGCATCCCGTGCGCTCGCGCCGTCGCAGCCATCTTGACGGCTTCACGCAGTCCGCCGCACTTGGCGAGCTTGATGTTGATCCCATCCACGATGCCCGCCAGGCGCGCAACGTCGGCCGCCACGAGACACGACTCGTCGGCGATGATCGGAAGCGGCGAGCGCTCGCGCACGAACCGCAGGCCCTCGAGGTCGTGCGGCGGCAGCGGCTGCTCGACGAATTCCACGCGGTGCGCGACGAGGCAGTCCATCATGTTCAACGTGTGCTTGGGCGTCCACGCGGCGTTCGCGTCCACGCGCACGATGGCGTCAGGCGCTTCCTCGCGGATGATGCGCAGGATCTCCTCGTCGTGGTCCGAGCCCAACTTGATCTTGAGCACCGGATACGACGACGCCTCGCGCACCTTGCGCCGCAGCTCGTCGGCGCCCGCGATCGCTATGGTGAAGCTCGACAGCGGCGCGCGCGCCGGGTTCAGGCCTAACAACCGATACACCGGCACGCCTAACCGCTTGCCCGCCAGGTCGTGGAGCGCCGCGCTCACCGCCGCTTTCGCTGCCGCGTTCCAGCGGACCACCCGGTTGAGCTCGGCCTCGAGGTCCTCGAGCGCCCACGCGTCCGCGTGCTCGAGCACCGGCGCGAACATCGCGAGCGCGGCGGGAATCGTGTCCGCCGTCTCGCCGTAGAACTTGCTCGGCGCCGCTTCGCCCCAGCCCTGTGCGCCGTCCGCGTCCGTCACGCGCACGGTCACGACGCGCACTTCGCTCTCGCTGCCGCGCGAGATGGTGAACGCGTGCTTCGTGTGCACGCGCACTTCTTCGTGCTCGAGTTTCATCGGGATGTCGGTGTGATGCCGAGTCGCCGCGCCAACCACGCGGTGCGCATGCCGTCGGGACCGGGCGCCTGCGCCAGGTAGCCGATCAGCGCATCCGCTACGTCGTCGCCGCGCTGGAAGCGCTCGGCGGGATTCTTGGCGAGGCACTTCATGGTGATCGTGGCCAACGCCGGTGGCGTGCGCGAGTCGACCACGTCGGGCGGCGCCGCCGACTCGTGCACGTGCTTGTAGCCAATGGAATACGAGTCCGCGCCGTCGAACGGCGGGAAGCCGACCAGCATCTCGTAGAGCAGCACGCCGATGGAATACAGGTCGCTGCGCCCGTCGACCAGCTTCCCCATCGCCTGCTCCGGCGACATGTAGTGCGGCGTGCCCATCGCGCGGCCCGTCATCGTTAGGCGGTTGTGAAACCGTGCCGTCGCGATGCCGAAGTCGGTGATGAGCGCGTTGTCATCTTCGTCGAAGAGAATGTTGTCGGGCTTGATGTCGCGGTGCACCACGCCGTGCCGGTGCGCGTAGTCGAGCGCGACCGCCACTTGCGATCCGATCACCGCCGTCTGGTGCGGCCCAACGGTGCTGCCCTTCACGATGCGATCGGCGAGCGACCCGCCCGCCATGTACGGCATCACGAGGTAGACCGTCGACTCGAGCTGTCCGTAGTCGAGGATCTGGCAGATGTACGGATGCAGCAGTTGGGCAGCCGCTTCCGCCTCGCGACGGAACCGCTCGCGCATCTCGTCGTCTCGCGCAAGATGCGCGAGCAGCACCTTGATCACGACGGGTCGGCCTAACTGGAGATGCTTGGCGGCGTAGACACTCGCCATGCCGCCGGTGGCGAGCCGGCGATAGATGCGATACCGGCCGCCCGTGATGCGGCGCAGCAGGTCGAGCTCTTCGTCCGGCGGCTCGTTAGGCGCGTCGGGCAGCTCCGGCAGCTCGGATGTGCACCGGCTGCACGTCACGGCCGTGCCGCGATTCCAGGTGCCGCACTCAGGACAGAACATGACGCATCATCCGAAATCCAGACGCACGAAGTCGTATGGCGGCCACGGACCCGTTTGTTGAATGGTCAGCCCGGCGTGCCGTTTCGCCAGGCTCCGCACCGCACTCTCGAAGTCGTTCCACCGTTCGCGATCGAGGAGAAACGCCGCGCTGAAGAGGGCGGGCTCGGGCACGTCGACCGGCGCGAGGGTCATGGCCGCTGCCGCCACTCGCCGCAACGTGCGGAAGCATTCGGCGACGACCGCCGGCGTCGCGGGCGTCGTCGGCTCGGCTTCCGTCGTTGGGCGACGCGTGAGGTGGACACGCGACTCGCACCGCCCGGCGACAAATTGGAGGCCTTCGGACAACGCGATGTAGTTCTGTTCCATCCAGAGACGCAATTGCTCCGTGTTGCGAAAGACCGTGCCGCACGGCGCGGGTAGCACGCCCCCATGTTGGAATGCGGATTCCACGACCCGCTCGTGGAGATCGATGTCGCTCGGTTGCAGCTCTTGTCGCGAATCGTTGATCGGTTTGACGAGTGCCGCAAGATCGCGCATGCGGACGAGACTCGCTTCCGACGGAGGCCCCCCGTCGGTGTCGCGCGCGATCGACGTCACGCCGAACAATCGCACCCCGGCTACGGGAACGTGGCGAGCCACAGCGTCACGCCCGGACCGGAGGTGAGGACCGACTCAAACGCCATAGCATGGGAAGTTATGCGCGACGCTGCTATCGAGCCAACTCGGCGAGCATCGTGACGCACGCTTGGCCGACGCGGTCGGGCGCGTATCCGCCCTCGAGCGCAGCCACGACGCGGCCGCCGCACCACTCAGCCGCGCGCTCGGTGAGGAAGCGCGTGAGCGTCGTGACGTCCTCGAGCTCCAGCGTGAACCCGCCCAAGGGATCGCCGCGCATCGAGTCGAAGCCGGCGGAGACGAGAACCAGATCGGGGACGAACCCCTGCGTGGACTGATCGACGGCGCGCTCCAATTCATCCACGTAGCGCCGCGCCGGGAGTCCCGCGGCCAGGGGGACGTTCCAGACGTTGCCGTTTCCGCGGTCGTCGGCGGCGCCGCTGCCGGGATACCAGGGCCACTGGTGCATCGAGACGAAGTGGATGCCCGGATCGCTCTCGACGAGTGACTGTGTCCCGTTGCCGTGGTGGACGTCCCAGTCGACGATGAGCACGCGGTCGAGACCGTGGCGGCGCCGAGCGTAGCGGGCAGCGATCGCGACGTTGCCGAAGAGACAGAAGCCCATGGCGCGATCACGCAGGGCGTGGTGACCGGGCGGGCGGACCGCGCAGAAGCTGCGGACGGCGCGTCCGTCGATGGCCATATCGACCGCGTCGAGGACGCAACCGGCGGCCGCGGTCGCCGCGTCCCAGGACCCTTCGCTGGCGACGGTATCGGAATCGAGCGCACCTCCGCCGGCGGCGACCAGCTCCTGGACTTCGCGGATGTAGATCGGGTCGTGCGCGAGGGCCAACTCCTGCGCGGTGGCGTGGCGGCCTTCCAGGTGCTCGATGGCGCCGAACAGCTCGGGACGTTCGCGGAGCGCGCGGGTGATGGCGCGGAGGCGGCCGACGTGCTCGGGGTGTCCCCAGCCCGTGTCGTGGCGGCCGCAGTCGGCGTGCGAGATGAAGGCGACGCTCACGTTAGGCGCGCCTTGGGCCGGGTCACCGGACCGGGCGGCGCCGGCGGTGCGTGAGGAGGAAGATCGACCCGTCGCGCGCGCCGACTTCGGCGACGCTGCGGCGCTCGTCGAGCACTTCGCGGCCGTTGATCTTGATGACGAAGTCGCGGGCGTCGGCGCGCGGGTCGAGGACGGCCAGGGCCGCGACCTTGACCGCGAGCACGCGCTCGGCCGGCGGGGCGACGATGCGGACGACGTCCCATAACTCCGGCAGCTCGACGCGCAGGGTGAACGCCGCTCCGTTAGGCGTGCCCAACCGGATGGTTTCGCGGCGGGCGCGGAGGGTGGTGGCAAAGGGCGCCGTCATCCCGTGATCTCCTCGGCCATCGGGTGTGGATCGAGCGATGCGAAGAACCGCGAGATCTGCGCGTCGAAGAGATACGTGGAGCCGCGGACGCGCGTGCCGCCGTCGATCGGGGTGACGCCGATGACGAGCTCTTCCCCGCCCTGGCCGCGGAAGGTCGCGTAGGCCGGGCCTTCCTTCTCGAGGAAGGCGGCGTAGAGCGGGTTGCGCGATGCGAAGAACCGCTTGGCCTCGGCGAGGACCTTGTCGGGGGCCAGCGCGGTGGTGACTTCCTGGATCATGGTTGGGCCTATGTGCTTTTGAGATCACGCTGTGGATCAACGCGAAACTTATCGCATCACGCGCGGCGCTGGCAGGGCGCCCTCCCATCGCGAAGCGCGTCGCAGCGGCGTTGAATGACAACAACCCTGTTGTCTACCCTCTCCGTAGCCGTAGGATGCCGCACTGTTCTAGAAGGCGCGCTCGCATCGCAGCTCTCGCCGCCGCAGAGGTCTTTACCTCACAGATGGAACACGTCTCGACGTTTGTGTGCTTAGCGTTAGGCACGGTCCACGGAGCCCGTCGTCGTGATGGCCGCGCTCGCGCCTGCATCGGCGGGCCCTATGCGCACGAGGACGTCGTGCCGCGCTCCGTCGTCGACCAGCGGGATTGCCGGCTCGTCGAGCAACACCCCGTCGACGCTCGCGGCTGCGGCGCCGGCCGCCATATCGGCGCTCACACGGACGACGATGACGTACAGGCTGCGGCCATAGCGATACTCGATAACGTACTCCTGCCAATCGCGCGGAATACACGGGCGGATCGAGAGCACGTCGCCGCGCTTCACAAAACCGAGAATCGTCTCCACACCCACGCGATACATCCAGCTCGCGGAGCCGGTGTACCACGTCCACCCGCCGCGCCCAACGTGGCCGTCGGCCGCGTAGACATCGGCGGCCACGACGTAGGGCTCCACCTTATATACGTTGACGCCACTCGCCGTTCGCGAGCGCGTCAGCGGGTTGAGCATCTGGAACAACTCGAACGCCCGATCGCCGTCTCCGCGCCGCGCTGTCGCGAGCGCCGCCCAGAGCGCCGCGTGCGTGTACTGGCCGCCGTTCTCGCGCACACCGGGCAGGTATCCCTTGATGTAGCCGGGATCATGGGGCGTGCGATCGAACGGCGGAGCGAGCAACAGAACGAGCCGCGCATCATGGCGCACCAGATGCGCGTCGAGCGAGCGCATCGCGCGCGACTGCCGCTCCCGATCACCGGCTTCAGAGATCACGCTCCAGCTCTGGGCCAGCGAGTCGATACGGCACTCATCGCCTAACGCAGAGCCGAGTGGTGTGCCGTCATCGAAGTAGGCGCGGCGGTACCAGTCGCCGTCCCATGCGTCAGACTCCACCGCGCGCGCGTATGCGCCGGCCTGCGTTAGGAATTCGGCCGCGAGCGCGCCGTCGCCCCGCGCCGTTGCGTACGGCGCAAACGCGCGCAGCGCGGTGATGAGAAACCACGCCAGCCAGACGCTCTCGCCGCGCCCGTCCACGCCTACGCGGTTGAAACCGTCGTTCCAATCCCCGCCCCCGATGAGCGGCAACCCGTGCGCGCCGGTCGTGCACGCCATTCTCAGTGCGCGCACACAGTGCTCGTACACCGTCCCGATCTCGCTCGACACGCCAGGCACCTCGTAGGCCTCGTGCTCGCCCGCCTCGAGCGCTCGCATCGCGAGAAACGGCGCCGTTTCGTCCAGCACCGACCTGTCAGCGGTGACGCGCACGTAGTGATCGACCACATACGGAAGCCAGGCCATGTCGTCCGAGAATCTGGTCCGAACACCGCGTCCGCTACCCGGGTGCCACCAGTGCTGGACGTCACCCTCCACGAATTGGCGGCCCGCTGCGCGGACGATGTGCTCCCTCGCGATGTCCGGCGCTGTGTACACGAACGCCATCACGTCCTGCAGCTGGTCGCGGAATCCGAACGCGCCGCCACTCTGATACAGTGCCGACCGCGCCCACATGCGACACGACAGCGCTTGATACAACGTCCAGCGGTTGAGCATCGCATCGAAGGCCGGATCCGGCGTACGCACGGTGATCACCGACAGCCGCTCCGCCCAGGCGGCAACGGTCCGGGCGACAGCCGGCCGAGCCCGCCTAACGCTGCGATATCGCGCGACGAGCTCGCGGGCGCCGGCGTCGCTCGCGGCCGCGCCGAGAATGACCACCACCTCGCACGTCTCCCCAGGCCCGACGTCGATCTCGCACTGGAGCGCCGCGCACGGATCGAGGCCAACGCCCACGGCCCCGAGCAGCTTGGGCCGAGCGCTCACGGACCCGCCGGCCGACACGGTCCGCTCGAGCGCGGCCGGTGCGTTAGGCGCCCCGTTCCGGCCCAGAAACTCCCGCCGGTCGCCCGTGTACCCGATCACGCGTTCGCTCACCGCCGCGAACGCGACCCAATCTGCGAACTCGGGATCGAACGTGTTCCGCGCGAAGATCGCCGCCAGCGCCGGGTCGAACGACGTCCGCACCTGGTGCTGCGTGTGCTCCCGCATCACGCCGAGCGTGAGCTCCGTGTAGGCGGTCAGGATGATCCTGCGTCGCCGGCCGTCACCGTTAGTCACCCGCAGCACCGAAATCTTGACCGCGTCGGACTCGGCGATGCCGCACGTGAGGTGCGTGGTGATGCCCGCGTGCTCGTGCTCGAACGACGACTGGCCCGGCTCGTGGCGAACGACGTACGGCGTGTCATCGCGCACGGGGGCGGGTGTCGCGCTCCACACGTCGCCGGTCTCGTCATCCTGCAAATAGAGCGCGTCACCCACCGGATCGGTGACCGGGTCGTTGTGCCACGGCGTTAGGCGAAAGAGGTAGCTGCTTCCGGCCCACGTGAATCCCGCGCCGCGCTCGGTGACGATGAAACCGCCGCGCGGGTTGGCGATGACGTTCGACCACGGCGCCGGAGGGACGTGATCGCCGCGCACGGTGATCTCGTACGCGCCGTCGGCCGCGATGCCGCCGAAGCCGTTGGAGTCGAGCGAAGGCGACCGTTCACCGGCGCGTGCGTCGGACACGCGCCGGGATGGTTGCGACACGCGCGATCCTCTCGACCGTCCTTCTGTCCGAAGATGCGCGCCCAATCCCCAGAGGGGACGCACGGCCTGCGCCGCGCGTCGTCCGGATGCTCGCAGCGGAGTGGAGAATTCGCCGCCATCGACGTCGGCACGCTCGTCCGTCGGCTTGGAGGCCTCGATGATCCGGCCGAGCGATCGGCCGTCGCACGGCACGTGCACGCGCGCCGTCGCACGGAGCATCAACAGGTCCGCGGCACTCAGCAGGTCCCGACGTCGCACGAACGCCCCGCCCGGCCGGTCGGTGACGCTCGAGTCGCTCGATGCGAACAGCGTTGCAATGATCTGGTCGTTCAGCACCTGCATGTACGTGTGCGCCTGTTCGTTCAGCACCACGAGATCGACCGTCATGCCGTGGCGTCGCCAGAAGTGATGCGCGGCGAAGAGTTGGCGTAGCGTCGGCAGGCCGTCCGCGGAATCGATCGTCGCCAAAACGATCGGCCAGTCGCCCGAAATTCCGTTAGCCCAGAGCCGGGCCTGCGAGCCGTCGTTGCGGCGGAGCTCCGATTGCGGCGCGCGCATCTCCGGGCACGAGTAGAACAGATTCCCGGCCAGCTCCTGAAAGCCGGCTGCGTCCGCGGGACTGATCTTGAGCTCGTTCAATTCCACTTGCGCGGACGTCCACGCCAGGTCGAGCGCGCGCTGCGCCGCGTGCGGATCGTGGTAGCGACCCGCGAGCTCGAACGCGCGCTCGCGGCTCGTCGCGACCAGGGTGGTGAACGCAACCGATGCCGACTGGCCAGGCGCCAGTCGAACGCGTGTGCGCAGCGCAAAGATCGGATCGAGCACGGCACCGGTCGTGCCGGAGAGCGCACCGTCGGTTTCGAGCGCCACCGGCTCGCGCGTCGAGCGGCCGCGGCCGAGAAATCGCGCGCGATCGGTCTCGCAGGTCGTTAGGCCGACGCGCTCCGGGCCCGTGTCCACGACGTGCACGCACCAGAGCGCCCGGTCGTCGGGCGAGCGCGGACGACGAATGGCCGTGATGGCCGAGCACCACGCATGCCACTCCGTCTCGACGAACAAATTCCCGAACGCCGGATGTGCCCGGTCCGCATCCGGCGGCGCCAGGACGATCTCGCCGTAACTCGTCAGCTCGACCTCGCGCGACACCTCCGAGTTGTTGGTCACGACGATCCGCCTAACTTCAGCCGCGTCGTCCGGCACGACGCCGATTTCCGTCCGTGTTTCGATGTCGCCGTCGGCGCGATGGAAGGTGACGCGATCCGTGGCGAGCAACGCCTTGTACCAGTCGGCCTCGGCGCACACGGGCTGGTGTGCGGCCGACCACACTGCCCCGCGCGTGATGTCCTTCAGGTAGCAGAATTGTCCGCTGTGGTCTCGCGTGCCGTCGGCACGCCACCGAGTGACCGCGAGATCCTCGAATCGGCTGTACCCGCCGCCGGCGTGGCTCACCATGATCGTATACGGCGGACGTCCTAGCAGCGCGATGTGCGGCTGCGGCGCGTCCGGTGTGTCGATCTCACGCACGGCGGCCCGCTCCATGTCGGAGGCGCGCGGCGCCTCGTCCGCGCGCGAGACCTGCGTGTCCTGCAGCTCGAGCCGTCGCGGGATGCGCTCGTGCAGCAGCAAGCTCGCCGATCGCACCATCGCGTCGGCGTGAAAGCGGCGTTGCCAAACGTCCGCGGCGAGCGCGTTCGTGAGCGCAACGAGTCCCATGCCGATGTGATGCGCCATGTAGGTGCGAACCACCGCGTACCGCCGCCCCGGCTCGGGACGCGAATAGTCGAGGGCGTCGCGGAATCCGTACGGCCCGAGCGCGCCGTTGCGTTCGAGCGTTCGCAAGTTTGCCAGCGCATCGTGCGGGTTCACCATCACGGCGAGCACCGACGCGTAGGGCGCGACCACGAGATCTCGTGCGAGTCCGCGCTTGAGCGCGAGATCGGGGACGCCGAAGGCCCGGTACTGATACGTGAGATTCCGGTCGCGGAGGTTGTACGCACTTTCGCTGACGCCCCATGGCACGCCGCGAGTCGCGCCGTATGCGATCTGCCGGTGCACCGCGCCGCGGTAGGTCTGGTCGAGTACCGTGAACGGGAGCGACTCCATCACGAGCACGGGCATGAGGTACTCGAACATGCTCCCGCTCCACGATACGAGCGCGGTGGCACCGGCAGCGTGCGTCAGCGTGCGCCCGAGACGGAACCAGTGCTCCACCGGCACTTCGTTCTTGGCGACCGCGATGAAGCTCGCGAGCCGCGCTTCGGAGGCCAGCAAATCATAGTAGGTTCCGTCGAGCGAATGCGTGCTCTGCTGGTATCCGATTGCGAACAACCTGCGCGCCGGGTCGAACAGGAATCGGAAGTCCATAGCCGTCGCGAATTCCGAGGCGCAGCGGGCGATCACCTCGATGCGCGCGAGCAACGCGGCCGCGGCCGGCGAGCGCGTGCTCAGTTGCCGGAGCGTGGCGCCGCCGGCGGGCGCATCGCCCTGAGTGGCGTCGCCCGAGAGCCGGCGGTGGAGCGCGTGATGCTCGGCGATGAGACGCACGGCCCAGCGGATCCACTCGGCGACCGGCGCCGCCTCGTCGCCCGCGGCCGCGCCGGCATCGAGCGCGCCTGACGCTCTGCCTAACGGCGCGGCGACGGCCGAGAGCGGCGGCGCCGGGCGGTCGGCGCCGCCGAGCGCGGCGAGCGCGAGCGCCACCTCCTTCTCCGCCGCCACGAGCGTGCGCCGCGCATCAGGCGTGCGCCCGTCGTCCGCGTTGGCCAGCGCGCCCAGGCGCTCCTGGGCGATCCGGCACGCCGTCTCGAGGCCGCGCCGCACCCGCCCATCACCCACCGGGTCGTCTGGAATCGTTAGGCATGCCTGCCGCAGCGCGATCAGATGGCCGGCCAGGTTCCCGCTGTCCACCGTGGAGATGTACGCGGGCTCCAATACGTGGAGGTCATGCAAATCGTACCAGTTGAAGAGATGTCCCCGAAAGCGGCGCAGGCGCTCGATGGAACGGAACGCCAGCTCCAACCGTCGTGTCATGTCCTCGACGGTGATGAAGCCGAGGTCGAACGCGCTCGTCGTTGCCAAGAGCTGGAGGCCAATGTTCGTCGGCGACGTCCGCATGGCCAGCACCGGCGACGGGTCCTCCTGAAAATTGTCCGGCGCCAGCCAATTGGTATCGGCGGTGACGAAGCGGTCGAAGTAGCGCCAGTGCAGCAACGCGTATCGCAATGCTTCCACGCGCCGCGCCGGCGACAGCCGCAGACGGTTAGGCGTAGCCGGAGCGCTCAGCGCGTCCGCCACCGCCGGTGAGGCGATCCACAGCGCGACCAGCGGCACAACCGAGGCGGCGAGCTGCCACAGGCGCGCGCTCGTCTCGCGCGGCAAGATGCCGATCACTTCTGACACTGCGAGCGACCCGACGGACCAGCGAACGAGTGCTAACGCGGTCACCACCACGAGCACGCCAACCGCCACCGCGACCGCGGGCCACATGGCACGCCACACCGAGCGCGTCGTTTTCGACGCAAGCCGCTCGGCCAGCGACGCCGGTTGCCACTCGAGCAGGCGGCGCTTGGTCACGGCCAGCCGCCACAGTGTGCGGAGGATCGCATCCATCGAGATCCACGCCTGGTGCGGCAGAAAAATGATCGCGAGCGCCACCTGCTTCGCGCTCGTCACCGCGTCCCGCCCAACGGCGGCATAGTATGCCCGCCATGACTTGTCGATGGGCAGGCGCAGAAGCGCGAGCAGCAGCGACACGATCCACGGCGCCGCGAGCGCGGCGATGCCCAACAACGTCCAGCGCACGGGCGAACCGGGCAACACGGTCCATCCCGCAATCAGAAACGCGAGCAGCGCGATCTCGACCGCGCTGCGCCGCAGGTTGTCGAGAATCTTCCATCGAGACAGGAGCGACAGCCGGTTAGGCTCCGGCCCATCGGGGCCCGGCACGCGCGACGTCAACCAGCGCAGCAACTGCCAATCGCCGCGAATCCACCGGTGTTTGCGCCGAGCGTGCGTGAGATAGCGTGCCGGGTAGTCGTCGTAGAGGGTGATGTCGGTGGCGAGGCCGGCTCGCGCGTAATTCCCCTCGATCAAGTCGTGCGACAGGAGCGTGTTCTCGGGGAACCGCCCGTGCGTCGCCTCCTCGAACGCATCGACGTCGTAGATCCCCTTGCCCGTGAAGCTTCCCTCTCCGTACAGATCTTGATAGACATCGGACACCGCCGTCGTGTACGGATCGACGCCGGGGTGTCCCGAGTGGATGGCGGCGAAGCGCGACCGGTAGGCACTGGGAAGCGAGACGGCAACGCGCGGTTGGAGAATGCCGTAGCCGCGTACGACACGACCGCGCGCCGGATCGTACACTGCCCGATTGAGTGGATGCGCGAGCGCGCCGATGAGGTGCGGGGCCGCGTCGGGTGGTAGCACGGTGTCGGCATCGAGCGTGATCACGTACCGCGCGTGCCGGATCGCTCCGGCATCTCCGACGATCACAGCGAAGGCGCCGGCGGTGCCATCGCGCAGGTAGCGGTTGAACTCCGCGAGCTTGCCGCGTTTCCTCTCCCAACCCATCCACACACCCTGCCGCGCGTTCCAGCGACGCGGCCGGTGGAAGAGATAGAACGCGTCGTGCGTGTTAGGCGCGTACTTGTCGTTCAACTCGCGCACCGCACGCACGGCCACGTCGACAATCGATGCGTCCTCGGCGCGCGTCTCGGTCGGCGAATCGGTGAAGTCGCTCAGGATGGCAAAATGGAGATGCGCATCGCGATTCGCGAGAAACTGCACCTCGAGGTTCTCGATCGCCTCGCGCACCGCATCGACGCTCCCGAACAGCGTCGGGATGACGACAACCGTCCGGTACTCTGCAGGAACGCCGTGCTCGTGCAGATCCAGCTTTGGCAGCACGCGCGGCGGGAGGAACGCGGTGACGAGCTGGTTCAGCACGCTGACGGCGATGTCGTTGGCCGGGATGAGTCCGAACAGCACGACGGCAATCCACGCGGTTCGCGCCTCCGCGCCGGCCAGCCACAGCACTGCGCCTAACGCGACGAGCGTGCCGCACACGATGCCGCCGGCGAACACCACATTGGGATGCCGCAGCACCCAGCGGTGCATTGCTTCGCGCACCGTCGCGTGATACGCCGTGGCGCGCTCGAGCGCTGCGCGCCCGTCGTCGATGAGATAGTAGCCCACGTGTGCGCGGTGGCCATCGGATGCGCCATCGCTCGTGGCCGCGCGGGCCAGATGCACCGCTTCCTGCGCGACGGCCTCTTCGGGTTGGCGGGTCCGCTTGGCGATCCGCTCGACGGAATGGCGATATTCGTCGCGCGTCTTGAACGTCATGCGCGCGTAGACGCCCGACGGATCCTGCCGGAGCACCGCCTCAGTGCGGCTCTGGCGGTCGACGAACGTCCGCCAGTCCGTGCTCGCCACCGCGCGCAGGCTCGTGATGCTGTTCGCCATCATCATCTGCGTCAGCGCCAGCCGCTCGGTGGAGCGCGCCCCGGCTTCTTCCGCCGTTAGGCCGTCTTCCGCGATCCATTGTTCCAGCCTGACGAGCGGCGGAAAGGAACCGCGTGAAAGGCGGAGCTGCTGCAGGAATCGGGAGACGAAGATCGCGGTGAGCGGGGGGTGATCCGCCACGAAGGCGTCGAGCGCCGACACGAGCGCGTCCGGCCCGTCGTCGCTGGCGTCGCGAATGCGCGCCGCCCACGCGTCCGCGCCAGCGATCTCGTCCAGGCGCTGCACCGTTCTCAGCGCCATGCGCCTAACGTTCTCGATCAGGCCAAGACGGAGCATGGCCGGCACCGCCCACAGCTCGCCGATGGACAGCGGCGCGATCTGCTGAAACGCGCCCACGAAGAGGTCGACGTTTTCGAGGTCGACGCGCCCCTCCGTGTGAGCGATCAGCGTGGTCGCCAGCTCGTACACGCGCGGATAGCCGGCCAGCGGTCCGCCGGCGAGCTCGGGCAGCTCGCGGTAGTAGCCGCGCGGCAAGCTCTCGTGCACTTCCTGGATCTGCTCGTGCACGACGAAAAAGTTGTCGAGCAACCATTCACCGGCCGGCCCAACGTCGCGATCGCGGGCGGCCTCGGCGGCCAGTCGCGCACGCGCGTCATCCAGAATGCGGCGCGTCCCGTTGAGTCTCGCGAGCAGGCGCGGCCGGCGCCGGCGCTGCGGTGCCGCGCTCACGCGCTGCTCGCGCGCCACCTCCTGTGCTCGCTCGGCCTGATGGTCGACGCCTAACAGCTCGCCGCGGATCGGCCCGGCGAGCAAGTCATCCGCTCGTTCGGATCGGCGTGCGAAGAGGCGCGAGAGAATGCGCGGACGTCCGGTTGGACGCATTACCTCGAGAACGCGAGGCAATCCGGGATCAACTCACGTTCCGTTCCTGTTGGCGGGACTCCCCACAGCCTAAGCCAGCCGCCGTCCAAACGCTCGAGCGCGCACGACATCCAGCCGTGCTGCTCGGCGATGTTCCGGTTCGCGGCCAGACGGTCCAGCAACGCGGCGTGCGCTGCCCAGCCGTCGCCGCTCGCCGGCCCGTTGGCGATTGCCTCCCATCGGGCATACAGCGTGTCCAGGGAAACCAGAGTATTGGACATTGGGTCCTCGGATGATGGGGGACCGTGGTACGACTCGGCGGCGCCGCGCGGTTCCAGGGCTATCTGCAATGTAGCGACCGCCGTCGCCCAAGGGCGATGCCGGGGTGTGGCCGCACGCTTTCGGCATCGTTGCGTATTGACCAATTGATCAATACATGGTACTATTTATTGGTCGCTTGGTCAATCCTACTTCAGCTGATCTCGCGCTGCGGGGCGCTGCCGTCACACCAATGTGGAGGACGGGCTCATGTCTGTCACGCCGCTCGAATTCTCATGCTTCGCCCTGCTGGACTCGATTCGCGCCCGGGGCGTGACGAGCATGTCGTTGGCCATTCCGCGCCTCAGGCGAGAGTGTCATCTCAGCGCAGGCGAGGCGGCATCGGTGCTTCGGCGCTGGGCAGAGCAATACGACTCGTCGCATGCCGGCGCCGCGCTCTTCGGGCGCGAGGCCTGCCCCGACGCGTGACCCGTGCGTTGCCGCACGCCAACGCGCGGCCGGCGAACGAACGACGGCGCGAGTCTCATGACCCGCGCCGTCGCGCCCTCGTGTGTTCCACGGTACCGTTCAACGGCGCAGTACCGTGCCGTTAGGCCGTCAGTCCGATTGACGCGACTGCGCCGCCATCGGCGCTGTTTCCGCCAGGCTTGCGCCACGGCCGAGGTTCTGCTGCGAAGACGGTGCCGCGCCCGTGCCGGCTGTGACGCGGACGTTCTTTGGCTTCGAGACTCGAGATTTCGGCACGTGCACCTGCAAAACGCCGTTCTCGACGTCGGCGAGGATATTCTCGCCGTCGAGCCCTTGCGGCAGCTGGAAGCGCCGCAGGAACGACCCGTAGTTTCGTTCGACGAGGTGGTACCGTTCGTTCTCGCCCAGAGTCCGCTCGTCGATGCGCTGACCCTGGATGGTCAGGACCCCGTCGAGCGCACTGACGTCGACTTCCTCCGGCTTCAGTCCCGGCAGCTCGACGACGAACGTCAGCTCCGTATCGGTCTCGCAGATGTCGACTGCCGGCATCCATGGGTGCTGTCCAGCCGGACCGCGTCCGAAGGTATCCTCGAACAGCTTATCGATCTCACGCCGCAAACCAAACACCGGGGCGCTCCGGGTCGTGGCAGTTGCATACAGCATACTCAGCTCTCTTTCGCGGGGAGCCCTGCCTACGCATCACCGGAGAGTCGGGCCCCGAGGGCTTCCAGTTCATCGGTTGCGCGGCTGCCCTCCGACCCGCTCTCCAGGGCGCACGCGCCGGTATTGACCAAGCGGTTAATAGATGGTAACATGCATTGAACAGTGGGTCAATAGACGATCGGCCACAACCGACTGGAGAATGGCGCATGCCGGGACAGAAAGCATCAGAGGAAGCTCGCCGCGAGCAGATCTTGACGGCGGCCTACGCCGTGGCCGCGCGAGGCGGGATTGATGGACTAACGGTACGCGCCGTCGCGGCCCGGGCGAAGCTCAGCCACGGGCTCGTCCTCTTTCACTTTCGACGGAAGGACGAGCTGGTGACCGCACTGCTCGACCGCCTGCTCGCGACCACGTTTCTACTCACCGTATCCGACGATGTCCTTCGGCTACCGGATGCCCTCGATCGCTTCGTGGCCGTGATCCGGCAGGAAATGGATCGCCTCTCGCAGGAGCCACGCCGGATGCGGCTGTTCTTCGAATACTGGGCGCTTGGCTCGAGACATCGAGGTGTCCGAACGAAGGTCAGCACGGCGCTGTCCAGATACCGGGCGGCATTCCGAACGTTCGCGGAGGACGCGGTGCAGACGCATCCGGCGAGGTTCGCGGGCGTAACGCCGGAGGGGTTGGCCGCCATCGCCGTCAGCCTCATCAACGGATGCGCGGTCCAAGCTATGGTCGACTCCGAGCATTTCGACATTGCGGAGTATCGGGCGTCGGCGCAACGCGTGATGGGACACTCCGGCGCGCGCGTGGCGAGGCGTGGCCCGCGGGTGGCTGCGGCGACACTCGCGTAGCCACGTGGTGCGACGTCGTCGCATGGTCTGCCCGCGTTCGCCGCCGGCCAGGCGTCATCGCGTCATCAGCACGCGACTGACGAGGAACGCGAGCAGGCCGAGCAGAACCCATGTGCCGATGCTGACCGCGGCGTTCTTGCGGCACGTAGGCTGCCAGACTCGCCACGGGCAATCTGCGTCGAGGTCCGGAGGGGGATATCCGCCCCTCGGTGCGTTAGGAATCGCGCGCGCGCGGGCGGTGTCGAGCGGTGCGAAGGACGCAGGGCGACAAGTGTACATGGCGCTCCTCGTTGGTGGAGGCGTCGCCAGGAGCGCCGGCAGAAAGACTGGACCCGAACGTCGCGCTGGTGACTTCATCGCGACCTTGTACAAGCTAGCGCATCGCGACGCGGCCGGCAACCCGGTTGCACGCCGCCCACGCGAAGCCGGCGCGACGGCATCCGGCGCCGCCCGATGCGCCTAACGAAAAGCAACCTCGGCCCAGGCCTAACGGTAGGCGACAAGGCCCGCGCCCGCGACCGTCTTTCGCGCTTACCACCCGTGGAGGCCTCTCATGTCGGAATCGCCCCATGTCGATCGACGCCGCTTCTGCGGCGCCGCGGCAGCGACCGTTGCCGCGGGCTCACTCGGACTGCTCGGCATCTCCTGGAGGGTCAGCCCTATGGACGCCATCATGATCGAAACCACCGGTCCGACGCTCATCGACAACACCGACATTCGCCCGTTTCGGGTGATCGTGCCGGAATCGGAGCTCGCCGACTTACGGAAGCGCGTCAACGCCACGAAGTGGCCCGAGCAGGAAACCGTCTCGGATAACTCGCAAGGTGTGCAATACGCGACGATGCGATCGCTCGCCCACCGCTGGGGCAGCGCGTACGACTGGCGCAAGTGCGAGGCGCGGATCAACGCCCTGCCTAACTTTCTCACCAACATCGACGGGTTGGACATCCATTTCATCCACGTGCGCTCGAAGCACAAGAACGCGTTGCCGCTCATCATCACGCACGGTTGGCCCGGCTCGATCATCGAGCAACTCAAAGTCGTCGACCCGCTCACCAATCCCACGGCGCACGGCGGGAGCGCCGAGGACGCATTCCACGTCGTGATCCCGTCGCTGCCAGGCTACGGATTTTCCGGCAAGCCGACGGCGCCCGGTTGGACGCCCATCACCATCGCGAAAGCATGGGCGACGTTGATGCAGCGACTCGGCTACACGCAGTACGTCGCGCAAGGCGGCGACTGGGGCAATGCCGTCTCCGAGGTAATGGCCGTGCAGGAGCCGCCGGGATTGCTCGGCATCTCCACCAACATGGCGGCCACGGTTCCGACCGACATTCAGAAAGCGCTCGTGGCCCATCAGCCGCCGCCGGCCAATCTCTCGCCGGACGAGCGGAACGCGTGGGACCAACTGGACTTTTTCTACAAGAAGGGCCTGGGCTACGCGAACGAGATGTCCCTCCGACCGCAGACGTTGTACGCGCTGGCCGATTCGCCCGTGGGCCTCGCGGCCTGGATAATGGACCACGACGCGCGCAGCCAGGAGATGATCGCGCGCGTATTCGCCGGCAAAACGGAAGGGCTAACGCAAGACGACGTCCTCGACAACGTCACGCTCTATTGGGTGACGAACACGGCCGTCTCCTCGGCGCGGCTCTACTGGGACACCGCACAGGTGTCGTCGGCGGGGTTCTTCGACCCCCGGGGCGTCAAGCTCCCGGTCGCCGTCACCGTGTTTCCGGACGAGATCTATGCGGCGCCAAAGAGTTGGGCGGAGCGCGCGTATCCGAATCTGCTCTACTACAACAAGGTCGACAAAGGCGGCCACTTCGCGGCGTGGGAACGGCCGGCCCTCTTCGTCGCCGAGCAGCGCGCGGCGTTCAGGCCGCTGCGAGCGTCGCTGGCCGCGCCGCGGTAAGGCCAAGCCTCACGAGGGGTGCGGCGACGTCGTTGGGCAGCGCGTCGTACCCCGTAACGGGAGAACGATCGAATGTCCGGAGACGCCACCCAACCGCGCCGCCGCTTTCTGGGCCTCGCGGCCACCACCGTCGCCGCCGCATCACTCGGCCTAACAAAGGCTGACGGAGCGTTTGCCAGCGAGCTCACCGGAGCGCTCGCGCCCCCGGCTAAACCGGCGTCCAACCACTCGTTCGCGCCGCTCAAGCAGATCCACGCCGGCCTCCTCGACGTCGGATACGCGGACAGCGGACCGCCGGCCGGCCCACCGGTGATCCTGCTCCACGGCTGGCCGTACGACATCTACAGCTTTGTCGACGTCGCGCCGCTGCTCGCGGCCAAGGGCTATCGCGTGATCGTCCCGTATCTGCGCGGGTACGGCACGACACGATTTCTATCGAGCGACACGGTGCGGAACGCCCAACAGGCCGTCGTTGCGGTCGACATCATCTCCTTGATGGACGCGCTCGAGATTCGGACAGCGGTCATCGGCGGGTTCGATTGGGGCGCACGCACGGCAGACATCATCGCGGCCCTCTGGCCCGAGCGCTGCAAGGCGCTCGTGTCGGTGAGCGGCTATCTCATCGGCACGCCCGCCGCCAACAAGCTGCCGCTGCCGCCGAGCGCCGAGTATCAGTGGTGGTACCAGTTCTACTTTGCCACAGATCGCGGGCGGGAGGGCTACGATAGGTATCGCCGTGATTTCAACAAGCTCATCTGGCAGCTCGCGTCTCCCAACTGGAAGTTCGATGACGCGACGTTCGACCGCACCGCGGCATCGTTCGACAACCCGGACCACGTCGCCATCGTCATTCACGACTACCGCTGGCGGTTAGGCCTGGCCGACGGCGAGGCGAAGTACGACGATCTCGAACGGCGGATCGCCCAAGCCCCCGCGATCACGGTGCCGTCGATCACGCTCGAGGGCGACGCCAACGGCGCACCGCACGCGGATCCCAGTACCTATGCGACGAAGTTCTCGGGCACGTATACGCACCGGGTCGTCGGAGGCGGCGTTGGGCACAACCTGCCGCAGGAGGCACCGAAGGCATTTGCCGACGCGATCATCGCAGCCGACGCATATTGACGGCGCGGCCTAACGGCCTGGCCAGCCGTGTTCATGGGCGCCGACGCGCCGGCGGCGATCGCGGCTCACGACGCTCAACCTAGCCGGACCGAGGTCTCGACGTCAAAGCAGTGGACACGCGCCTCGTCGATGGCGAGCACGATCTCGGTTCCCACTGGCGGCAGGGGCTGCGGCGCGACCCGCGCCATGAGATCGTGATGCCCCGCCCGCACCGACAGGTAGAGCTCGGCACCCATCGGTTCGACGAGATCGAGGCGCGCCGAGATGCCCCCGCTCGAACCGGACGACTGGACGCGAAGGTGCTCGGGCCTAACGCCGAACAGAATCCGTCGCTCGACGCCGTCGCGGAGAAGCGGCCCCCATGCATCCGGCGCCGGCACCGCGAAGGCGCCGTCGTCGGCGATTACCCGCAGACCATCCTTTCGCGTTAGGCGCGCGGCCACCAGGTTCATCGGCGGGCTCCCGATGAACGTGGCCACGAACGCGTTGTCGGGACGTTCATACAGCTCGAGCGGCGCACCCACCTGCTGCACACGGCCGGCATTCATCACCACGATGCGGTTGCCCAACGTCATCGCTTCCACCTGGTCGTGCGTCACGTACACCATCGTCGCCTCGAGCTGGCGGTGCAGCCGAGCGATTTCGCGGCGCATCTGCACTCTGAGCTTGGCGTCCAGGTTGGACAGCGGCTCGTCGAACAGAAAAACCCGCGGATGCCTCACGATCGCTCGGCCCAAAGCCACGCGCTGGCGCTGGCCGCCCGACAGCTGGCGCGGCCGGCGGTCGAGCAGCTCTTCAATGCCAAGAATCGTGGCGGCGTCCCGCACCCGCGCCTCGACCTCTGCGCGGCCGACGTGGCGCAAGGTGAGCGCGAAGCCCATGTTCTCTCGCACGGTCATGTGCGGATACAGGGCATAGTTCTGGAAAACCATCGCGATGTCGCGGTCCTTGGGCGGCACGTCGTTCACGACGCGACCCCCGATGCGCAGCGTGCCGCGTGTCACGGATTCGAGACCGGCAATCATGCGAAGCGTGGTCGTTTTGCCACAGCCCGACGGCCCAACGAGGACTACGAGCTCGCCATCATCGATCTCGAGATCGATGTTGTGCACGGCGATGTGAGCGCGCGCGCCGCTGTCGTATATTTTTTGAACTCCTTCGAGTTGCACGCTAGCCATGGAGCCCTCTACGAGTCACATGCCCAACGCTGACCGGTTCCCCGAAGGCTTTCTGTGGGGGGCCGCCACGTCCGCCTATCAGATCGAAGGGTCGCCTTTGGCTGACGGCGCGGGCCCAAGCATCTGGCACCGCTTCGCGCACACGCCGGGGCGCACAGCGAACGGGGAAACGGGCGACATCGCGGTGGATCATTATCACCGTTGGGCGGATGACGTGCAGCTCATGCGCGACCTCGGACTCTCCGCGTATCGATTCAGCATCTCCTGGAGCCGCATCCTCCCGCAGGGAACGGGCGCCGTCAATGCCGCGGGTCTCGCCTTCTATGACCGGTTGGTCGACGCGCTGCTCGCCGCCGGCATTCAGCCGATGGTCACGTTGTACCACTGGGATCTCCCGGCGGCGCTCGACGATCGCGGCGGATGGCTCAACGGCGACATCGACAGATGGTTCGCCGACTATGTGACGACGGTGGTACGCGCGCTGGACGATCGCGTGACGCTCTGGAACACGCTCAACGAACCGTGGGTGGTGAGCGACGGCGGCTATCTGCACGGTCCGCTCGCTCCCGGACACAAGAATCTGTATGAGGCGCCGATCGCATCGCACAACTTGCTGCGCGCGCATGGACGCGCGGTGCAGGCGTATCGCGCGATCGGAAAGCATCGCATCGGGATTGTCGTCAATCTCGAGCCCAAGTATCCGGCGTCCGATGATGCGGCCGACCTCGCGGCAACACGGCGCGCCGACGCGTACATGAATCGCCAATATCTCGATCCGGTGTTCTTCGGGCGATATCCGGACGAGCTCCGAGAGATTTTCGGCGACGCGTGGCGCGAGCCGGCTGCGCGCGACATGGAGCTCATCGCCCAACCGATCGATTTCCTCGGCATCAACTACTACACGCGCAACGTGACGCGCGACGATCCCACCGCGTGGCCCGTGCGCGCGCGCGGCGTGCATCAGCGGCGGCACGTCTACACCGAGACGGGATGGGAAGTGTTCGCGCCCGCGCTCACTCGCGTGCTGCTCTGGGTGAAGGAGCGCTACGGCGACCTGCCGTTGTACATCACAGAGAATGGAGCGGCGATTTACGATCCGCCGACGCCGATCGACGGGCGAGTCGACGATCCCATTCGCACGTGGTATCTGCGCGAACACTTGCTCGCGGCGCGCGAGGCGATGCATCAGGGCGTGAATCTCAACGGCTACTTCGCCTGGTCCCTGTTCGACAACTACGAGTGGAGCCTCGGGTACTCGAAGCGGTTCGGGATCGTGCACGTCGACTACGCGACGCTCGAGCGCACACCGAAGGCGAGCGCGCGCTACTATGCCGAGGTGATCCGCACGCACGGCGAGGTGTTGGCGGCGCCGCTCGACGCGCTGTCGATCTAACGGGCGTTCCGCGGGCGTCAGTACCATAGCACGACCGTTGCGGGGAGCCGGCGCACGACGACCTCGCTGTCGTTCGTTAGGCGCGCGGCGGCGCCGTTCACGGTTGCCCGTTGGACGGGGCCCTCGTAGGGCGACACGACCACGATGCCTCCCGGCGGTACGGTCATCCTGCCGCCTAACTGGACGCGCACCGAACGCGCGTCGCCGCGCATCGTGAGGTCCAAGGATCCGTGCACCGTGGGCAGGCGGCGCGCGACGACGCCGGGTTGCTGATCGACCCACTCCGCCGGAACACCGGCGCCGACGACCAGCGCGCTATCGGAGCCACGGTCGTAGGCGAAGCAGTCCATGATCGAGCGGACATATTCGGCGCCGACCCATGCGTGCGGCATGTCGCCGATGAAGTCAGGCGAGCGCGGGTCACGCCACACGACCTCGGCCCATTCGTTCCACGCCGCCGGGCGACGGTCGCGCAGGAATTGAGCAAGGAGCTGTTGGGCGCGGTCTCGCCATCCGAGGCGGACGAAGGTGCCGATCATCCGCGTTTCGTAGGGCGTGTAGGCCTTCCACGTGGTGCTGTCGGGCCGGCGGCTCGCGCCTGCCCAGTAGCGTTCGAACGTGCGGCGCAACGCGGAGTGCGGCAGGTTCGCGAGCTCGCCTACGGGGGCTACGGCGATCGAGGTCGACGTCGCATCGAAGTCGCCGAGCTCGACGCTGCCGGGGATGAAGTCGATGCCGTGCGCCTGCATCGCCAGGCCGATCGAGGCCAGGATGTCATGGCGAAACTCGTCGCGTTGGGCGGAGAGCCGCCGCGCGTCGCCCGTTAGGCCAAGGATGGTGGCGGCGTCGGCGGCGTCGACGAGGCCGCGGAGGGCGAAGAAGTCGTCCCAGTACGAGTGCATCGGTTTGGCCGAGTAGCCCTCGTGGCTGATCGACTGCGGGAGGAGGCCGTAGTAGGCGCGCATGGCGGGCGCGGCGTACTGCGGCGTCATACGTTGGGCGCGCAGCGTGTCGATGTACGCGGCCGCTTTCGCGATGTGCGGCCACATTGTCCTGAGAAATGCGCGGTCGTGCGTGTACCGGTAGTACGACATGATGAGGAAGATCAGCTCACCGTGGCTGTCGTTTTCCGCAACCGGGTCGGCACCGCGGCGATCGACGCAGCACGGCACGCTTCCGTTAGGCTTCTGAAACCCCGCGTACCACTCGGCGAACGCGCGGACCGGGTCGGGGTAGCCCGTGCGAAGGAGCGCGACGGACATGAGCGCGCCATCCCGGATCCACGA
>DASVAC010000045.1:0-12690 GCA_036376535.1 Gemmatimonadaceae bacterium
GGCGGCGCACCCCGCGCGCCGGCGATGACCTATTCGCTCGATGGCCGCCAGTACCTCACCGTCGCGGCCGATCAGACTCTGTTTACGTTCGTGCTGCCGCAATAGTCGAAGACCGGGGCGGGCAACTTCCCGTGGTCCGTCCTTCGTTGTTCGTTTCGTGCTTTCCTACCCGTGATCCGTCGTTCGGAGTGCGTCATCCGGCGACGGCCCTGGCCGGCTTCTCAGTCGCCTCATGGTGTGCGACGCACTGGTCACGAACAACGACGGACGGACGACGGGTAGGAAAACACGAAACGAACGACGAATGACGGACCACGGGGAGGCCGCACCCCTTGCATTCACCGCTTGAACCGGCCTTCACCAAAGAGCGAGGAAGCCTTCCATGCGCGCTTCCCGTTAGCCCACACGTCGCGCTCGCACCGGACATACGCGCCGAGGCGTACCGACCAGGCGCCTCACTTTCACGAAACTCCCCGAAGACCCCTTTCCAAACGACAGCTTTTTGCCTTTCCCCGTGGTAGGCGCACTCCCTAAAGTCGGCCGATCCGTGCTTCGTCCGGCGTGTCCGTGCTTTGTCCGTTTCAACAGAGCGAAGAGCTCTACCATCTGACTCCGCACACCTCGGTGTAAAGCCTAACGGAGATACAAACGGGGCCGACGTTGTCGCCGGCCCCGTGTCACTGGATGGGTCGAAAAACGCGTTACCAGATGCCGCGAGGGCGGACACTCGGCCCAACAGACAGCGGCCGCACCGATGCGACACCGCCTGATGCGCCATCCTTATGAATCTGGCAGTGGTCGTCGTCCGCAATGATGCCGCCGCGAAAGATCGAGCCAAGTGGGTTAGCCATCGGTCTCGGTCCGGCTAACGGTCCTGGATCGTTGGACGCCGCTATGATCGTTGGCATCGGCGCTGGTTCGGGCGTAATCGCGCTCACCGCTTCGACCGTCGGCGTCAACGTATGCTTGGCCCGATGCGACGGCGACTTGCGCGGCGCCTCTTTACCCTGGCTGCCGTTGCCGAGGCCTAACTCCACGTTCGACACCGTCCGCGTCGCTTTGAATCGCGAGAGCGCCAGGTCCGATGTCGGCGCGGCCGCCCGTTCGAGGTCGCTCTTCAGCTGTGCGTTCATCGCCGTGGACGGCGCCGCGGTCGTTCGACCACACGCGATCACGATCAATCCGGCCATCGGCAGCAGCGCCAGTGTTTTCATTGCGCCCATACCTTCCTCCTTCGTGTCCGGACATCAAGTGCGCCCAACCCGCGCGCACTGTTCGTGGCATCGCTTTCGCATGCTGCCGCATGCACCAAGCGCGCCAAGAGGCGAACGACGCTTGGCGCAATGACCTCGCACGAGCGTCCACTCGCGGAGACGCGCGCTGTCCTTCACCTCGTACAACCACTATAACTACGCCGCAGAACCATGACCACCATTCGGCGTTGTGTCACCCTCATCGCGGCAGCCGCCGTCGCGGCCCAGTTCGCTTGCGCACGCCCAAGCGCGTCCGCGGCGCTCTCGGCGCAGCAGCGCACGGCGATCGCCGACACCATCCGCGCGAGAATGAAGGCGGCCTGCGATCTTTCGGCGCCCAACTTCGTCGCCCGCCTCATGAGCTTGTATCCGGACACCGGCCGCGTGATCTCGGCCACCGGCGGCCGGATCACCACCACACGCGCGGAGCTCGAGCGGAACATCCGCACGTTCTGGGAGAGCACCGGACAGAACATGCGCCAGCCGCGGTGGGTGTGGGACACCATGGCGGTGGATGTGCTCGGGCCCAACGCAGCCGTCCTCACCGCCACCTACCGCATTCCGCACCTCACCCCGCGCGGTATGCCGCACGTGGTGGGCGGCGCGTGGACGGCGGTGTTCGAGCGGCGCGGATCGACGTGGGTGATCGTGCAGGAACACCTCTCCGACGCGCCACCCATCGGGTGACCTTCCGTTAGTCCGCGGCCGCGTCCACCGGCGCGGGCCCGCGGCTCCGCCGTTCGATCGCGTCGAGCCGTTCCAGATCGATGCTCACGACGCCGTCGGGCGTCATCGGGTTGAACATCGACGTGAACTGCGCGTCCCACACCAGCTCCCTGGCGGTGTACGACGACCGCGCGTGCACGGTCTGCGAAAACGTCTCGTCGATCCCCTTGAGCAGCACGAGGAACTCGGCGTCCACGTCGACGAGGTCCTCCGTCGTTAGGCCGAACAACGGACTGGTTTCGTCGATCGGGTGCACGATGGTCCACGCGAGCGGGAAGAACACGACGTGGCGGCGCTCCAGGCCGAGCTCGTCGAACACACGCGGCGTGCCGTCGTCGTCGGCGCGCCGCGAGAACAGCACCTGCGCGTCCACTTCGACGATCTGATTGCTGCGCTCGTTCACGATGCGCAGCATGAGCGCGGTGATGCCGCGGTACGGCGCGATCACCGCGTGCTTGCTGAAGCGGATGCGCGCCGTTGGGCGCGAGAAGCGCGCGAAGATGAGGCCCGTCGACATCGCCAGCACGAGCAGCCCGGTGAGCGCTTCCACCACCATGACGAAGTTAGGCAGCACGCCTACCGGGTAGATGTTGCCGTAGCCGATGGTGCCGAACGTCTCGACCGAAAAGAAGAACGCCTGCAGAAACCGCCCTTCCGGCATGCCCGTGGGCGGCGTGTTGAGCGCGCCGTGTCCGCACAGGAGATAGACGCACGCGAAGAACACGTTGATGAGGACGTACGTGCCGATGACGGCGCTGAGGAACCGGGGCCAGGAAATCGACAGCGCCGTGTGATACAGGCTCAGCGATTGAAAGATGCGCAGCCCGCGGCGCTCGACGTTGAACGTCCCGTCGCGATTGAGCAGACGTTTCCGGCTCTCTCGCGAGACGACGCTGCCGAAACCGAGATCGCGTTCTTCCTGGGCGGTCATCCTGCGGTGTCGCTCCGCGTGAAAGCCACGTGGGCACGAGGGCCGGCTCGTTGTCCGGCTCGCTCAATGATACCGCGCCCAAACGCGACGACAACCGTCCGTTTGATGGAATTGTCAACAGAGTGAAAGGAGGTGGTGCACGCCGGTTCACCTGACACACGCGGCGGGCTCGTCCGAAAGATTTTCCGGACGAATACGCGCTGCACGCGTTCGACGTCCACGCGGTGGACTATCTGCTCAAACCGTTAGGCACGAGGGCCGCGTGCAGTTCGTCAAGGTGGGCGACGTCGACTGGATCGAGGCGGCCGCGAACTACGTGCGCCTGCACTCGCACGGCGGCGTGTACATCCTGCGCGAGAGCATGAAGAGCATGGAGGCGCGCCTCCCCACCGACTCGTTCCTGCGCATCCACCGGTCCACGATCGTCAACTTCGACCGCGTGCGCGAAATCCAGCCCTGGTTCCACCGCGAATACATCGCGCTGCTCACCGACGGCGCCAAGCTCGTGGTCGGGCACGCATACGCCGGCCGACTTCGAGAGCTGATCGGGTAAGTTCTGGGGAATCGGGAAGCGCTCCGCTGAGGAAAGCGGCGGCGACGCCGCCTTGGGGAGCGGAACGACATCAGTTGTCTCTGGGTGGAGAGTGCCGGATCGCGCAGGCCCCAAGCATGGCGCTCACGTCGCGCAGTCCATTGATGTTTTTCCACCCCCCAAGGCGGCGTCGCCGCCGCTTCCCCAAGCTCAGGCGATTCCCCAAGCGAGCGCCAGCGAGCGCTTCCCCATTTCCCCTAGCGCAGCCCAAGCGGACTCTTGCGCATGGCATACCATGTATGTAGTATATATGCCATGAAACGCACCAGCGTCTTCCTCGATACGGTCTTGCTTCGGCGCGCGCGGGAATACGCCCGTCGCGAGGGGAAGAGCTTCGCGGCCGTCGTGCGCGAGGCGCTCGCCGCGTACGTCGCGACGCCGGTACAGTCTACGTCGCGTCTGCCGAGCGTGGCGGGCCAGTTCGCGAGCGGACGGAGCGACACGTCTGAGCGCGTGGACGAGCTGCTCTGGTCGGAGCCCGACCGCTGACTGTTCTCGCCGACACCGGCGTGTTGTACGCGCTCGTGGATCGCGACGACGCATGGCATTCTCGCGTCCGCGCCTGGTGGGAGCGCTCACGCGAAGACGTTCTAGTTCCCGTGATCGTGCTGCCCGAAGTCGCCTATCTCCTCGGCCGGCGCATCGGCGCCGACGCGGAGCTCGCGTTCGCGCGGGCGATCAGCGATGGCGAGTTCACCCTCGAGGCACTCGCTCCCGAAGATGTCGAGCGGGCCGCCGATCTCATGGGTATCTACATCGACACGCCGCTTGGCTTGGTCGACGCGTGTGTGGTCGCTGCGGCGGAGCGACTCGACATCGTGAGCGTGCTGACAGTCGACCGGAGGCACTTCTCAATCGTGCGGCCGCGACACGTGCCGTCTCTCAAGCTTCTCCCATGACGCGTTCGCGTTCGCCGAGAACGCAAGTCATAGGACGCGAGCTCATGGGGTGACTTGACGCAGCAATTGTGAGGGGAATAGATTCGCGGCATAAATCCGAGTAAAACTATCCCCTTTAGCCCACCGCCATGCTTCGATCGAGAATTGCCCTGCTTTCGACGGTCTTCCTTGCGTCCGTATTCGCGACCTCGCACGGCCAGCAGCCGGCCGACACTGCGGTCAAGCAGCCCGCCGATACCGCGGGCAACAAGAACATCTTCGGCCTCACGGCGTCGCCGAACAGCGGGCTCAAACTCGGCGCCTATGGCGAGCTCAAGCTCGGCAGTTCTCAAAATCCGGACGCGAACGGTCAATGGCAGAAGGGCTTCGATGCTGGGAGGCTCGTTTTGCTGCCCAGCTATCAGATCACCGACAACATCACCTTCAACGCCGAGATCGAATTCGAGCACGGCGGCATCGCCCTCGCCAACGACGATAAGCTGAACGGCACGGTTGAGCTCGAACAGGCGTTCGTCGATTTCAAGGTAACGCGCTGGCTCAACTTCCATTCGCCAGGCGTCGATCTCGTTCCGCTCGGACACATCAACCAATTTCACGAACCGACCACGTTCTACAGTGTCCAACGGCCGGAGCTTGCAAACGGGATCATCCCCACAACGTTTTTCGTTCCGAGCTGGATAACGGTGTACGGACAGATCTCCGCCAATCTCGAGTACGAATTTCAAGTCAGCCAGAGCGCCGAGGATTTCGGCGACAGCTTTGACAGCCGGACAGATGCGCGCGGCGTTCCGGCCGGTCCGTACGCGGCCGGAGTCAACGGTCAGGACGCAATCGGCCTTTCGCGTCCTCCGGTGGGGGACTTCACACAAGTCAACAACGACCTTGGCTACGCCGCGCAGTTGCGCTACGCGCCATCGTTTGTACCCGGGCTGGCGGGCAGCGCGAGCATCTACTTCTCGCCTAACATCGAGCCGCGCGGGGCGCATTCCGACCTTGGAACGCCGCTCGGCAATTCAAGCATGACGGTGGTCGACGCGGAACTTCGGTACCGTGTGCCACACACCGGCTGGGAATTTCGCGGAGAATACGCGCAGGACTTCTTCGGCAACCCCGAAAATCTCCGCGCGAACAACGACAGCGACCCGGAGAACAACGTTGGGAGCTCCATGCGGGGAGTCTCCGGCGAGCTCGCGTATCACGTTCGGCTTGGTCGCGTGATCGGCAGCGATTGGGAGGCAGTTCCCTTCTATCGCTTCACCGATGAGAACCTGCAGACGGGCGGATTCAAGGGAACTGATTCAAACACGCCGACCGGCTCCGGGCAACTTCAGTTCCACGACTTTGGCGTAGCGGTTTTTCCGAGTCCCAAACTCGTTCTGAAGTTGAACTACACGCACGTCAGTAACAACGAGCCTGGCGGCGCCAAATCTGACGCCATGCTCGGAGCAGTCGGGTTCTTTTTCTGATCGAAGGAGGAGCGCGAATGATGGAGTGGCGAAGACTAACTGTGCCCCCGGCGATTATCCTGTCGATCGCCTCGCCCGTTCGTGCCACCCAATATCTCACGATCGAACAGGCCCAGAAGTTGGCCTTTCCGACGGCCAGTCAGTTTGCGTGGGCGCCCATCGTCTACACACCAGCTCAGGTCGCGAATATCGAGAAGGTGTCGGGTCAGAAGGTCCTAACGCGCGGCGAGCAGGTGTGGAAAGCCGAGGCGGAGGGCCAATTGCTCGGGTTTTTCATCGTCGACTACGTCGTTGGCAAGCACTTGGTAATCGACTACGCGGTGGCACTCGACCCCCAAGGCCAGATCAAGCGCGTCGAGATTCTGCAATATCGGGAAGCGCACGGCTACGAGGTGTCGAACCCCGATTGGCTCGCGCAGTTCGTCGGGAAGTCCATTCGCGATCCGCTCATTGTGGACAACGACATTCGCAACGTCTCAGGCGCCACGCTGTCTTCTCATCACGTGACCGAGGGCATCAAACGGGTGCTAGCGATCTATGCAACGTGCCTCAAGTAGCCTGCGTCGAGCACGGCCGCTCCTCGGGACGTTTGTCGAGATCTCGGTGACGACTTGCCGGGATGAATGCAGTGCAGCACAGGCGATCGACGCCGCATTTGATGCGGTGGCGCTCGTTCACAACCTGATGAGCTTTCACGAGCCGGGAAGCGATGTTGGCCGTCTCAACCGCGAGGGTGCGCAGGGAGCGGTAACAGTACATCCCTGGACCTACCAGGTCATGAAGGCGGCCGTCGAGCTGCAGCGTGAATCCGATGGGTGCTTTGACGTTACCGTCGCGCCGGCGTTGCAAGCGTTGCACCTCCTTCCCTCGCACCAGGACGCGGATGGTGCGGATTCTCTATCGGACGCTGGCTTCGCCGCCCCTGTATCCGATCCGATCATCCTGCTACCCGATCACCGAATCCGCCTTCGCGAGCCGGGAATACGGATCGATCTCGGTGGTATCGCCAAGGGATTTGCCGCGGACCAGGCGGCGACGGTGTTGCGCGAATACGGAGTGGTTGGTGGTCTCGTGAATGCGGGCGGCGACATCGCGGCGTTTGGTCCGCAGCCGCATCGGATACATGTTCGCGATCCGAACGATCCGGCTCGATTCATTTCGTGGATCGACCTCGAGGATGCAGGGCTCGCGTCTTCGGGCCGATTGATGGCACGAACCCGCGCGACAGAGCACATCGCCTCGGCCGTGATCGATCCGCTCACCGGCACGGCCGTCGCAGAGGTCGCAGGAGCGACGGTTCGCGCGCACAGTTGCATGATGGCGGATGCGCTGACGAAGCCCGTCATGGTTTGCGGCGAAGCGTCTTTGCCGCTGCTCGAGAAATATCATGCGAGCGCGCTGCTCGTCGGCCCCGACGGCGACGTGCATGCGACCAGCAATTGGATGGAGGCATGCAATAGTGCGGCTTAGTGTTTGGTTGCGCCGGACGCTCTACGCAGCTGTCGGGGTTCTTTTTCTGACCGGAACGGTGTGGTTCGTTGGGAATCGATTCACGGAGTTTGCCAGATCGGAGACCTGGCAGCGGACATCGACGTATCTGATGATGGTGCACGGCGGCGCTGCGATGGCCTTCCTCTTCGCTTTTGGTGCGCTTGGCGTGGCGCACATACCGGTCGCGTGGCGCGCCGATAAGAATCGCCGTTCCGGAATCGTCATGGTGGCGGCGAGCGCCGTGTTGTGCGTTACGGCGTTCGGTCTCTATTACGTGGGCTCGGACACGCTTCGGCGTTGGACGAGCGACCTTCATCTTGCGGTCGGGCTCGGCCTTCCGCTCCTTCTCGTCCTTCACATCGTGGTCGGGCGTCGGATCATGTCGGCCCGGACACGCCGGTTGCTTCGCCGGCGCCCACCGGCGCCGGCGCCACGCACCGTTAGGCACCCGCGGCCCGCTGGCGATGGTGCCCGACGCGCCTGAGCCTGCCTAACCGACGGTCCGCGACGGCGCATACGGCCGCTCGCGGATGGTCGTCCCTCACCGCTCCGGGATAGTCCCTCGCCGCTCCCGGTTCGTCCCCAATTCGTTGTTCCCGTCTCCAGCCGGGCGGAATACGACGCCTCCCGGCGTCGCGCGCCGCGAGTGTCCGTGCGCGAGGTGCGAAGCGCTTCTCTCTGTGTCGTACTCCCCTCTGTTATTCGTTCCGCAGGGCGACCACTGGATCGACGCGCGTCGCACGACGCGCCGGCGCGTAGCAGGCGGCGACAGCGACCACGATCAATAAGAGCGCGACGGCCGCGAACGTGAGCGGATCGTGCGCGCTGACGCCGAACAGCTGGTGCGCCATCAGGCGCGTGACGGCGAGCGACGCGATGATGCCGGCGAGGGCGCCGGCCAGCGCCATGCGCGCGCCGTCGCCGACTACGAGGCGCATCACGTCTGACCGTTGGGCGCCGAGTGCCATGCGCACCCCGATTTCGTTGGTGCGCTGGCCGACCAGATACGAGATCACGCCGTAAATGCCCACGCACGCGAGCACGAGTGCTAACGCAGCGAACACGCCGAGGAGCACCATGAGGAAGCGGCGCGCGGCGAGCGAGTTGGCGAGCACGTCGCGCATCGTGGACGCGTTGTAGATCACGTCGCGCGGATCGAGCTGCGCCACCGCCTGGCGCACGGGTCCCATCACGGCGGCCGGGTCGCCCGACGTGCGCAGCACGACGGCCACACCCGTTGCCGCCAGGCGCATGATCTTGTCGGGCAGCTGCATGAACGGGAAATAGAACTGCGCTTCGATGGCCGACGCGGCATCGGCATCGAGACCCCACTGCCTAACGTGAGCGACCACGCCAACGACCTCGGCCTCCACACCGAACGTTGCAAGATGAACGCGCTTGCCGATCGGATCTTCATTCGGGAAGTACGTGCGGGCGAAGACGTCATCGATGACGATCACCGTTGGCGCGCGCTCGTCGTCCTGCGGCGTGATGAACCGACCGCGCTCGAGCCGCACGCCCATCGCGCGCTGGAATCCATCCTCGGCCAGGTAGAACAACGCCTGGGACATGTCGTTGAGGTTCGCCGGCTTGGGGCGGCCCTCGATCCAGAATGCTTCGGTCGAGTTGTGCACCATGGGGCGCGAGCCGAGCGTCGCTGACACCGCGTCGACGCCGGGAAGCGTGAGCATCTTCGCATCGAATTCGCGGAGACGAGCGCGTGTGTCGGCCGATTCGGTGGAGTACGACGCGGGCAGCGACAGACTGAACGTGACCGCGTGGCCGGGGTCGAAGCCGGGATCGACGCGCCAGAGCGCCGCGATGCTCCGCAACATCAAGCCCGCGCCGACGAGGAGCACGAGCGCCATCGACACCTGCGCCGCCACGAAGACGCGCTGCAGGCGGTGCCGCGCGCGGCTCGATCCGCGGCCGCCTTCCTTGAGCACGTCCTGCAGATTGATGCGCGACGCTTTGAGCGCCGGCGCGAGTCCGAACAGGATACCGGCGAGGAGGGAGACGCCGAGCGTGAAGATGAGGACGCGCGCGTCGAGGGCGATGTCGCGCGTCCGGGGGAGCGCGGCCGGGAGTGCGCCGAGCACCGCGCGCATGCTCCAGGCGGCGAACACGAGTGCGAGCGCGCCGCCGGCGGCGGCGAGCAGCACGCTCTCGGTGAGCAGCTGGCGCACGATGTGTCTGTGGCTGGCGCCTAACGAGACGCGGATCGCGAACTCGCGCGAGCGCGCGGTGGAGCGCGCGAGCAGCAGGTTGGCGACGTTGGCGCAGGCGATGAGCAGCAGGAACCCAACGGCGCCTAACAGAACGAAGAGCACGGGTTGGACGCTGCCCACCTGGTCTTGCTGGAGGGACACCAGCGCGGCGCCGACGCCTTTGTCGGCCTCGGGATATTCGTCCGCCAGATGCCGGGCCACGCCTTCCATGTCGGCCGTCGCCTGCGCGAGCGTGACGCCGGGCGCGAGCCGGCCGACCATCCCGGAGCTGAACACGGCCTGCCGATCGTGGAAGGTCGGGTCGTTCCACTGGCCGATGGGCGTATAGACGTCGCGGTCGTGGCCATAGAACGTGAAGTCGGCCGGCATCAC
Source organism: Gemmatimonadaceae bacterium (assembly GCA_036376535.1). GTDB lineage: Bacteria > Gemmatimonadota > Gemmatimonadetes > Gemmatimonadales > Gemmatimonadaceae > JADGGM01. Next base: position 9,959 of record DASVAC010000045.1, read on the forward strand.
GCCCACGACCGTGTAGGCGGTGCCGTTGAGGTCGACGGTCGAGCCGATGACGTCGGGCGACGCGCCGAACCGGCGCTTCCAGAACCCGCCGCCCAACACAACGACGGGCGCGGCGCCGACCACGTCCTCTTCGCCCCGGAATCCCCGGCCTAACATCGGGCTGACGCCTAACGTATGGAAGAAGCCGGCGGAGACCATGTAGCCCGAGACGCGCTCGGCTTCGCCGGCGCCGGTGAAGTTGTAGTCCTCGTTGTGGTAGAGCGCGAGCGACGAGAGGGTGCGCGTGTTGCGCTGCCAGTCGAGGAAGTTGGGATACGAAATCGCCGAGTGGTCGAAGCCGGTCGTTTTGCCGTAGACGGCGACCAGGCGATCAGGCGCGGGATAGGGCAGCGGGTCGAGGAGGACGCCGTTGACCACCGAGAAGAGCGCGGTGTTGGCGCCGATGCCGAGCGCGAGCGTTAGGATCGCGATAACGGCGAATCCGGGTGAGCGGCGCAGCGTCCGGATTGCGTAGCGAAGATTTTGGATGAGAGTGTTCATGTGTGTAGTACTCGATTACTGACGACGGGTCACCGCGAGCAACAGCGCTACGATAGATAGAATCAGCGCGAGCACCGACATGAACATCGCCAGACGGACGTGCTTCCCATCCGCCGATGCAACAGCATGCTGCGCGCCGGCGGCATGTACCGTACTTCCGCTCGCGGCTGTTCGCGCGGCGATCAGCCGTTCGATCTCGGTCTGTGCGCGGTCCGGTGTCACACCGTGTGCCGCGAGAATCACGCTGGCGTCGCTCGTCGGGTCCTGGAGAATGCCGAGCAGCAAATGCTCGGTGCCCACGTAAGAATGGCCGAGCCGACCTGCCTCTCCCATTGCCATTTCCAGTACTCGTTTCGCGCGCGAGGAATAAGGCACCTCCGCGTCTGGCGCCACGTCCTTACGCGGACGCTGCCGCATTTTGGCTTCGACGTCCCGAGCGACCGCCTCGCGTGTCACCTCAAGATTGGCCAAGACCTCGGCACCTACGTTGTCGCCTTGCACGAGTATGCCGAGCAGGATGTGTTCAGGCCATAAATACTCGCAGCCCAGCCGCGCTGCTTCATTGCGCGCCGCCGTGAGGCTGCCTCTCACACGCTGCGTGAAGTTGAAACCGCGCATTGCCATGCCGACACCGCCTAACGGATAGTCGCGTTCGGTTCGACTCCCAGGCACGAATCTACAGACGGGCGTGATTCGCGAAAGGACGGGCGAGGCGGCCTGCTTCTGGACGCGTCGCAGACGTCGTCGTATCGTTCGGGCCGCCCGCTCAGTCCCGAATGAGCACAAGAACGAGCAGGTCGCGCCCTACACCCCCCAACCGATATGCGAACGCGTTGCGTCATCACATCGCTCGTCCTGGCCGCCTCGTCCCTCGGCGCGCAAACGCCGCAGGCGATCGCCGTCGACCCGCCGCGCGATTCCGCGCATCCGGCGCGTATGGAGGTGCTGCACATTCCATCCGGCGGCGTGCGCATGAACGGCGTCGCGTATCTCGCCTCGGGCGCCGGACCACATCCCACCTTTGTCTTACTGCACGGCTTGCCGGGCAATGAGAAGAATCTGGACCTCGCGCAGACGGTACGACGCGCCGGGTGGAATGCGATCACCTTCAATTATCGCGGGTCGTGGGGCAGCCCCGGCTCGTTCCGCTTCGGCAACAACCTTCAGGACGCGGACGCCGTGCTCACGTACCTCGCCGATCCGGCCAATGTGCGTCGGTTAGGCATCGACACCGGCGACGTGGTCATCGCCGGGCATAGCATGGGCGGGTGGGTCGCGGTGTTGACGGCTGCACATCACCCCGAGCTGCGCGGCCTCGTCCTCATCTCGGCGGCGGACATGGGGGCCGACGCCGCGTTGCCTCGCGACACGCTCGTGGCGGTGATGGCGGACAACATGGAGTCGCTTGCCGGCGTCACAGCGCGCAGCATGGCCGCCGACCTCGCCGCCGGCGCCGCCAAGTCGCATTGGACGTTTGCGGACGCCGTGCCCGGCCTAACGCATACGCACATGCTCGTGATCACGGCCGACGATGGCCTCGCGCCGGAATCGGACTCGCTCGTCCAACGGCTGCGCGCGCGCGGCAATGCTACCATCACCACGCTGCACGAGCCCACCGATCATTCGTACTCGGACAAGCGCATCGCGCTCGAGACAGCGGTGATCAACTGGCTTGGCGGCCTGGGGAAGCGCTAACACTTCGGGAAGCGCGACCTTCGGGTCGCTTGGGGAATGGGGAAATGGGGCGCGTCGGGATGATGCTGCGTGTGGCGATCTGATGTCACGCAGCTCGCGGGCGGACGCCATCGTGCGCCATGCCCGCTTGCGATCCCCGCACGCCGAGCAGAGCTTATGGGTATGCCGCACGCCGCTCCTCGCTGGACAGCTGAACGCGTTCGCGCCTTGCCTGACGACGGCAATCGGTACGAGCTCGTCGACGGCGAGTTGCTCGTGAGCCCCGCGCCAAGCGGCTCGCACCAAGAGACGATCATGGGTCTCGTAATGCGATTGGAGCCCTGGCTCAGGCAAACCAGTATCGGAAGGGCGCTCTTCTCACCCGCCGATCTCTCACTTGGCGAAGACGAAGTACTCCAACCCGATCTGTTCGTCTACCGCACCGCTACGGGAGCGCGGCTGCGCACCTGGAGCGACATTGTCGAATTGCGCCTGGTGGTCGAGGTGCTCTCGCCCTC
>DASVAC010000046.1:0-13246 GCA_036376535.1 Gemmatimonadaceae bacterium
CTCGAGGCGGCGCCCGTCCAGTTGCAAGGAATGGTCGTCGTCGCCGAAGGACAGGAGAAACAGAAAAGCCAGCTCGGCACCTCGACGCAATCGGTGAGTGCGGACCAGCTGAACACCGCTCACACCGACAACTTCCTGAACCAATTGGGCGCCAAAGTCTCCGGTGTCGAGATCACCTCGCCGGGCACGCAGGGTGGTTCTGTCGACATCCGCATTCGCGGTTCGAATTCGATCACCGGCGACAACAATCCGTTGTTCGTCATCGATGGGATTCCGATCCGCAACCGGAATCGGGGGAGCTACTTCAATCAGGGCGGCGCCGATGCAAATGGTGGCTGGGACTACGGCAGCACCATCAGCGACCTCAATCAGGACGACATCGCGTCGATCACCGTCTTGAAGGGACCGAACGCGGCGGCCTTGTACGGCGCCGAGGCGGCCAACGGCGCGGTCATCATCACGACCAAGCACGGTGCCAACAGCGACGGCAAGATCGAGACCCGCCTAACGACTAGCTACTCGTTCGATAAGGTCGGGATCCTGCCCGACTTCCAAAACAAGTACGGGCAGGGCTCGGCGGGGCAGTTCAGCTACTACGACGGCGAGGGCCACGGGATCGCGGACGGCGACGACCAGAGCTACGGCCCCCGCCTCGACGGCCAGCCGATCGACCAATTCACGGGCACGCAGCAGCCCTGGGTCGCGCACCCGAACAACGTCCAGTCGTTCTTCAACACCGGCGGCACGGCAGATATCGACCTGTCGGTGAGCGGCGGGACGAACAACGCCAACGCGCGCATGGCCGTCGGTGTGCAGAACGTGGATGGCATCGTGCCTAACAACTTCCTGCACAAGTGGACGAGCTCCCTCGCCGGCAATCTCAAGATCGGCAACAAGCTCACCACGAACGCGAGCCTCGAGTTTCTGCGAAACAACGGTCTCAACCGGCCGGGCGTCGGCTACAACGCCGGGATTCTTGAAGGCCTCGACGTCTGGTTCGGCCGCCAAGTCGATATGGCGGCGCTCAAGGCCAACTACAACAAGTTCGATGCCTTCGGCAATCGCTACAATTGGAACACCAACTATCACAGCAACCCGTACTTCCTGCAGTACGACAATCCGCAGTCCGATACGCGCAACCAGTACATCGGATCGGTGAGCGCGACGTATCAGATCACCGATTGGTTGTCGGCGACGGCGCGCGCCGGCGGCAACATCTTCAACACCACCAACTCGCAGGATGTCGCATCGCAGAATACGAGTTGGGCCGGCGCCGGATTCGCGAAGTTAGGCTACGCCGGTGCGTTCACGTACTACAACGACAACCAGACGGACTACACCACCACCGGCCTGCTCAATGCCACGAAGGACATCACCAGCCGGCTCCAGGTGACGGGCCTCCTCGCGGCGGCGCAGAACAAGCAGAACTTCGCCGACAACCAGCAGCAAACGTTAGGCATTTCCGTTCCCGGCATCTACAACGTCAGCAACGCGGCCATCGCGCCCACGCTGGACCAGTACGCCGAGAAGCAACAGACCAACAGCGTGTTCGGGTCCGCGTCGTTCACGTGGGATCAGTGGTGGACCGTCGAAGGCACAGCTCGCAACGATTGGTCCTCGACGCTGCCGGCGAACAAAAACTCGTACTTCTATCCGTCGGTCAACACGTCGATCATCCTGACGAACGCGATCCCGTCGCTCAAGTCGAACGTGCTCTCCTACGTCAAGCTGCGCGGCGCAATCGCCAAGGTCGGCAGCAGCGCGCTGCCGTACTCGCTGGCCACGACGTTCAACGGGCAATCGACGAAGTACGCTGGCCAACAGCTGTATTCGCTCTCCGATCAGTTGGCCAATCCGGACCTGAAGCCCGAAATCACGCGGTCAGACGAGGTCGGCGCCGAGGTCAGCCTGTTTGGCGACCGCGCGAGCGTCGACATGTCGTACTACAACAAAGCCACGTCGAACCAGATCATCGCCGTTCCCGTGTCGCCCACCACCGGCTACCAGGAGAAATGGATCAACGCCGGCAAGATCACGAACAAGGGCTTCGAGGCGCTGCTCAACGTCACGCCGGTCCGCACGAACGGCGGCACCTTCGAGTGGAACACCACGTTCAGCTTCGCGATGAATCGGAGCAGGGTCGACGCGCTGTCGCCGGGCATCCAGACCATCGTGCTCGGCAGCTCGTGGGCCTTGAACGTCGAAGCGCGAAAGGGTCAGCCCTACGGCGCGCTCTACGGCTACACCGAGTTGCGTGACAGCGCGACCGGACAATTGCTGCTCTCGGGCGGCCTGCCGCAGATCGGACCGCAGAAGGTGTTAGGCACGGTGCAGCCCGACTGGACTGGCGGGTGGAACAACGAATTCCGCATCAAGAACGTGACGCTCTCCGCTTTGCTCGACATCCACGAGGGCGGATCGATCTTCAGCGTGACGAACTTCTTCGGCGTCGAAACCGGCGTACTGGCATCGACGCTGCACGGCCGCGAGAAGGACTGGAACGATCCTGGTCTCGTCATCAAGGGAATCGATCAGGCCACGGGTCAGCCTAACACAACGGTCGTGACGACCGAGGAATACGAACAGAGTCTGTTCGAGATTCACCAGCCCTTCGTGTACAAGGACAGCTACCTCAAACTGCGCGAGGTGCGTGTTGGGTATGACGTGCCCAGCTCGCTGACGAGCATGATGCACGTGTCCCAACTGAACATCGCGCTGTTCGGCCGCAACCTGTGGACCAATACCAAGGTGCCGAACATCGATCCGGAGTTTGCCATGCAGGCCGGCAACTTCCAGGGTGTCGAGTTCGCCGCGTTGCCGAATCCGAAGTCGTTCGGCATCTCGCTCCAGGTCATGCCCTAACCACCACGAATCGGAGAGACACGCATCATGAGAAAGCACATCGTCTCACTCGTGGGTGGCGTCGCACTGGCGATTGGCACACTGGCGTGCGACAACAGCAATTTGCCCACGATCAACAACAACCCGAACAACCCGACCGACGCACCTGCGGGCCCGGTGTTCACGAACGCAGTTGTCACCGGCTCGCACTGGGTGGGGAACGGTCGCGACCTCCGCTCGACCGAGTGGATCACCCAACACCTCGCGGAAGCGCAATATCCGCAGGAGGATCAGTACTCACGCTTGCAGGGCCCGGATACATATACCTGGTTTGACGCGGCCTACTATCAGGAGCTCCAGGATCTCCGCAAGGTCATCCAGAAAGGAGAAGCCGAGCAGAATGCATCGATCTGGGGACCTGCGACGGTCATGCAGATCTGGGTCTACGAGTACATGACGGACTTGTGGGGTGACATCCCGTATTCCCAGGCCCTCGGCCTCGACTCTATCGGCGGCACGCTTACGCCCGCGTACGACAAGCAGCACGACATTTACATGTCTTTCTTTGCGCGCCTAACGGACGCCGTCGGCGCCATGGAAGCGACCGATTCGGCGAGTTTAGGTGCGGCAGATCCGTTGTACGGCGGAAACGTGAAGAAGTGGGTGAAGTTCGCGAATTCGCTCCGTGCTCGGCTGGCCATGCGCATTGTGAACGTCGATCCGACCGATGCGAACACGCAGCTTGCTGCGGCCTTGACGGATCCGGGCGGCGTGTTCACGAGCAACAGTGACAATGCGCAGATCTCCTGGCCCGGCGATGGTCAGTACGACAATCCGTGGGCGGACAACTTCGAATCACGCGATGATCACCGGATGTCGCAGACGCTCATGAACCAGATGGTGCCGAACGACGACCCGCGTGTTCCCATTTACGCCCAACCGGTGCAGGACTCGTCGCTCTTCCCCGGCGGATACGGCGGGATGCCTAACGGCCTATCGCAGGCGGCGGCCGGTGCGTATCTCAATACCGCGTCGCGCCCCGGCGTCATCTTCTACCCCGGTGCCACGGCGTACGGCACGTACGGCGACGGATCCGGACTCAAGTATCCGACGAAGCTGATGACATTTGCGGAGCTGATGTTCATCGAGGCGGAGGCTGCCGAACGGGGTATGGGTGGGCTGAGCCCCGCTCAGGCATCGACTGACTACTACGCCGCCATCCAGGCGTCGATGGATCAATGGGGCGTCACCGACGAAGCGGCGGTGATGGCGTTCATGGGCAAACCGGGTGTGGCGTACACGTCGGGCACAGCCGGTCTCGATGAAATTGCCGTGCAGAAGTGGATCGCGCTCTACGGCGACGGCACGCAAGCGTGGGCGGAATGGCGGCGCACCTGCCAACCGGTGACGCTGCACGCCGGCCCCGCGGCGATCGTGAACTTCATCCCGCGTCGCTTCGAGTATTCGCAGACCGAGTACACGACGAACGCCGCCAATGTGCAGGCTGCGTTGACGGACATGGGCGGTCCGGATGATTTCGCTACGCGAATGTGGTGGGATTCGGATCCAACGGCAGCGCCGACGCACACGTCGAGCTGCAACGAGCCAACCGGCCCCTGAACCGCACCTGACCACCTGAACGACACGAAGCCCCCCGCGATGATCACGGGGGGCTTCTGTTAGTCCGAGGTTTGAAGAAAGAGAAGGATCACGCCGTACGGATCGCTGAGATAGCCGCCTCGCGGGTTACCGGATGGGTAGATCTCGACGCGCTCGAGGTCCAACACATTGACCATGTCGAGCACGCAGGTGTTCGTGGCGCGCTGTCCGTCTACATAGATCGCGGGATTCGACGGCCTGATGATCGTCGAGCGGCCCCGCAGATACACGTCCGGGCAGGGCTGGTCATCCACGATTTCAATTGAAGGGACCCGCGCCTTCATCAGTGTCAGCAGAGATCGGCTTTGCTGATGTAAGAGGTTCCCGCTCAGGATTATCGCGTCGCCAGAGCTCTTTACATCTCGCTCGGATGGCGCGGATTGAGTCTTCGGCGCCGAGTGCCCCGCGCAGGCGATCAGCATCACCGCGCCGGCGAGGCCCGCTATGGTGTACCACACTGAGCTTCGCATGTAACCTCCTCCAGCGTCGTCGCCTAACGAGGAGAAACACCACCCGCTCACGCTTGCAATCGATATCCGGTCTTGCGCACCGTCAAGATGTGCCGCGGCACTGCCGGATCGCGCTCGAGCTTCCCGCGCAGGTTGGCCACGTGCGTGTCGAGCGTTCGGCTCACGACGTCCGACTCGTAGCCCCACACTTCTCGGAAGAGCTCAACGCGTGCCGCGGCCGCGCCGTCCCGTCGGATGAGCGCCAACAACAACTCCATCTCGAGGGGAGCCAGTTGCACCGGCGCACCGGAGCGCCGTACCTCGCGCGTCGCGGCGTTCACTTCGACGTCGCCAAAGCGATACGTCACGCGGAAGGTCTGAGGCGCACGGTCGCTCAGCCGGCGCGCCCGCGACCGCTCGATGAGCCCGTCCACGCGCGCCAACAGCTCCGGCGCGCCGATCGGCCGCACCGCGTGCTGGTCCGCGCCTAACCGGAAGGCCTGCACCCGGTCCGCCTCGCGCCACTCCGTGCTCAGCGCGATCACTGGAACCTCGTTGTGCTCTTCCCGGAGGTCCCGCAAAAACTGAAATCCGGACGTGCGCGGCAACGCGAGATCGACCACCACCAGGTCGGTGCGCGGAAATGCGCGCACACACTCCATCGCGGTCTCGACACTGACGGCCGCCTCGACCGAATGGCCTCCCGTTTCCAGCGTCTTCACCAGCCAATCGGATGCCGTGCGATCCTCTTCGATCACGAGCACCATCGTCATACTGCCACCTTTTGCCTCGGACTCCTGCGTCAAAGCGGAGGTGTGGTCTGCGCTATCGTGGGACCCCTTCGCCCCGCGGAAAACGATGTTCACCAGCCTCGGCGCACCAAGATAACGTTATGGCAGAATTTCGCGAGGAGTCCGCCATAGGGAAGATGACGCTTCTCTGACACAGTAGAGCCCGTCAGCGGACTGGAGGGTCACCGGCGAAAGGAGCTCGAGGTAGTGCACCGTGGCGCCGACCGCGGTGGCGAACCGGCGTTTGGAGAGCATCACGGAGTAGCTGCCTACTTTGTAGGCGGCTACTATCTGATGGCTCCGCGAAGCACATCGTACGCTCAATCCCCTGCCGCCCACAACCGCGCATCCCGCGCACCAACCCGCATGCACATGCCACGTCCGATCGTCGTGCGTTCCCCTCTCCGTCTCCTTGCACTCCTGGCCCTCTCGGCGCCGCCGCTCGCGGCTCAAGCGAAGCAGAAGGCGGATTCATCGGCCGACACCACAGCCGCCGCGAGCATCGACTCCCTCTCGTGGCTCGGCATCCGAAACATCGGGCCGACGGTGGCGGGCGGGCGCGTCGCCGCGGTCGTCGGCGTGCCCGGCGATCCGAACGTCTACTACGTAGGACCGGGCGGCGGCGGCGTGTTCAAGACCACCGACGGCGGCATCTCGTGGAAAGCGGTGTTCGAGAAACAGCCCGAAGCGTCCATCGGCGCCATCGCGCTCGCGCCCAACAATCCGAGCATCGTCTGGGTGGGTACCGGCGAGGGCAACATCCGCAACGACGTCATAAACGGACACGGCCTGTACCTGTCCACCGACGCTGGACAGAGCTGGCATTTCATGGGGCTCAAGGACGTCGGACAGATCTCGCGCATCGTGATCGACCCCAACAACAGCGACCGCGTGTTCGTCGCCGCCGTCGGCAATGCGTGGAAGCCTAACGCAGATCGTGGGGTGTTCCGCACCACCGACGGCGGCCACACGTGGAAGAAGGTGCTGTTCGTGAACGACACGACGGGCACGAGCGACCTGGTGATGGAGCCCGGCAATCCGAGCGTGCTGTTCGCCGGCATGTGGCAGGTGCGCCGATTCCCGTGGAATCTCGAGAACGGCGGGAAGGGCAGCGGCATCTGGCGCTCCACCGACGGCGGCGACACCTGGACGCGCCTGCACGAGGGACTACCCGACGGGCCCTTGGGCCGCATTGCGTTAGGCACGTCCAAGTCCGACCCGACGCACGTGTACGCGCTCGTCGAGGCCAAGTCCGGCCTGCTCTGGGAAACGCACGACCTGGGCGACCACTGGTCGTCCGTGAGCGGCAACCACGCGCTCGACGTGCGGCCATTCTACTTCTCGCGTATCGACGTCTCGCCCACCGACGACCGCCGCGTGTACTTCTCGTCCTTCCAGCTCATGGAGAGCCGCGACGGCGGACACTCGGCACACGAGATCGATGGCAACACCGTGCACCCCGACCACCACGCGCTCTGGATCGATCCGACTAACGCGAATCGCATGATCCAGGGCAACGACGGCGGCGTGTACGTGAGTCACGACGCGGGCGCCAGCTGGCGGTACCTGAACAACATTCCGATCGGCCAGTTCTACATGGTCGCAGCCGATTCGCGTCAGCCGTTCCGTCTGTGCGGCGGCTTGCAGGACAACAACGCGTGGTGCGGTCCGTCCAACAACCAGGTGGAAGGCGACGGCAGCGGCGCCGAGTGGTACACCGTGACTGGAGGCGACGGCGAATACGCGGTGCCGGCGCCGAGCGATTCGAACATCATCTACGTGGATTCGCAGAACGGATTCGTGACGCGGCTGGATCTCAAGACGGGCGTGTCGCGGCTCATCCGGCCGTACATCCCGGGCGTCGAGGGCACGCCACCGGCCGATCTCAAGTACCGCTTCAACTGGACGTCGCCCATCGCGGTCTCGGCGCCTAACGCAAACGAGGTGTTCCTGGGCGCCAACGTGTTGTTCAAGAGCACCGATGGCGGCGCGCACTGGGCGGCGATCAGCCCCGACGTCACACGCAACGAGAAGAGCAAGCAGATCACGAGCGGCGGCAAAGTCGAGTACGACATCTCCGGCGCCGAGACGTACAACACGATCCTTTCGATCACCATCGCGCCCACCGACACCAACGTCATCTGGTTAGGCACGGACGACGGCAACGTCCAGGTGACCAAGGATGGCGGGAAGACGTGGACCAACGTGAGGCCGAAAGCGAAGGGCCTGCCCGACGAGGGCCGCGTCTACCAGGTCGGCGTGTCGCCGTTCGACGCCGGCACCGCATACATCACACTCGACTATCACGAGTTCGGCGACGACACACCCTACGTGTTCAAGACGACGAACTACGGCGCGAGCTGGACGGCCATTTCGCGCGGGCTGCCGACGTACGCGGCCCACGTGGTGCGCGAAGATCCGGCGCAGAAGGGCTTCCTTCTGTTAGGCACCGACAACGGCCTCTGGTATTCGCGCGACGCCGGCGAGACGTGGAAAACGATGAGGAGCGCATTCCCGACGGCGCCGGTGTTCGACATTCTGTTCGTGAAGAACACACGGACGGTGGCCATCGCCACGCACGGACGCGGCCTGTTCGTGCTCGACGACGTGGCACCGCTCGAAGCACTCACGCCGCAGATCGCGTCGTCCGCGTTCCACGTGTTCGACGTTGAGCCCGCGACGCTGTGGCACTCCAACGAGTACGGCGGCCCATCGGCCTCGGCGTTCCACGCGCCGAGCACGCCGCGCGCGGCCGTGATCCGGTATTGGTTGGCCAAGAAGCTCGAGCCGACCGCGGCGCAGAAGGCGCGGCACGAGGGGGCGGTGCGCGTCGTGATCCTCGACGCGCAGAACGACACGGTGTATACCGGCGACGGCGGCGCCAAGGCGGGCGTGAACACGCTCGAGTGGCGCCTGGGCTACAAGGGCCCAACCAAGTTAGCCATCGCGCCGCCGCCGCCGCCGGGTGCGGGCGACGACGGCTTCCCCGGACCCGACGTGCTGCCCGGCACGTACACCGCGCTCATCTCGGCGAATGGTCAGACGGAGCGCCGTACAGTCGATGTGCGGTCCGATCCGCACCTGTCGTACGACCTCGCCGCGGCGCGCGAGCAGTTGACGAGCGCGCTGTCGCTGCGCGACGACGTGTCGTCGGCCAACGCGATCCTGAACGGCTTGCACAGCCTGCGCCGCCAACTGGCGGACGTCGATTCCACGGCCACGGCGCTCGCGCCTAACGGGGTAGTCGCGGACACCACCGTGCTCCACGCCGCGCACGAGCTCGACGACAAGGCGAAGGCGCTCATGGACACGATGTACAACCCGAGCCTCCAGCGCGAAGCGCCGGAAGACGACATCCATTATCTCCAGAGATTCTACGACCAGCTGGTTGGCGTCGGCTTTGGCGTGCAGTTCGTCTACGATCAGTCGCCGAGCGATCCGGTGAAGGACGAGCTCGCGACGGTGAAGAAGGATCTGGCGACGTATCAGGCGAAGTACGATGCGCTGGTGAAGACCGGCGTGCCGGCGTTCAACGCGGTGGCCGAGAAGGCGGGGGTTCCGGGAGTGAAGCTATAGTTATAGTAGGGAAACGGCTGCCGGCGGTTACGTTCCTCGCCGCCGGCAGTTTATACTTTGTAGCGCAAAGTACTTGACACATGAGCGACTCGCCGTACATTTCGGACATGCCGCTTGCCCTCCACGATCGCGCGATCGATGACCTCCGGTTCATCCGCGAGACCATGGAGAGCGCATCATCGTTCACGGCCGTATCGGGGTGGGGTGAGGTAGCGATCGGTGTGACGGCGGTGGGGGCGGGGCTCGCGGCGCAGGGGCCGCCGAGCGCGGGCCGATGGTTAGGCATCTGGATCGGCGAGGCCGGGCTGTCGATCGTGATCGGGCTCGCCGCGGCGGCGTGGAAGGCGCGGGTGGCCAAACTGCCGGTGGTGTCGCCGCCCCTCCGCAAGTTCGTGTTCGGGTTCGCGCCGCCGATCGTGGCCGGCGCGATCATCACGACCGTGGCGTCCCGGTTAGGCCTGATGGATGCGCTGCCGGGGCTGTGGCTGTTGTTGTACGGTGCGGGCGTGATGACGGGCGGAACGTTTTCGGTGCGCGCCGTGCCGGTGATGGGTGCGTGTTTCATGCTGTTGGGTGCCGCCGCGCTGGTGCTGCCGGTGGCGTGGAGCATGTGGCTGCTCATTGCCGGGTTCGGCGCGCTGCACATGGTATTCGGCGTGATCATCGCCAGGAGGTACGGTGGCTGACTCCAACACGGCTCGGCGTCGCCGGTCGGACCCGGGGGGCGAGGCCCCGCGCGGGCGCGCGTTAGGCGCGGTGCGCGCGGAGGCGCCGCCCGCGGCGTCGGAGGAATCGCGCGCGCTCGACTCGCTCATCCATCACCGCATGCGGTTGGGCATCGTGAGCGCGCTGGCGGCCGAAGAGTCGCTCACGTTCAACGAGCTCAAGTCGCTGCTCCGCACCACGGACGGCAACCTGAGCGTGCACGCGCGCAAGCTCGAGGACGCGCAGTACGTGACGGTGACCAAGCGATTCGAGGACCGGCGGCCGCGGACGGAATACCGCCTCACGGCGGCGGGGCGCAAGGCCCTGCAGCGGTACCTGGACCACATGGAAGCGCTCATTCGGGCGACGCGCGACACGTTGCAGCGCTGAATTTTTTTTTCTCCATTCACTTTATGAGACCAAGCACTTTGATCACGTCAATCCCCCCCGGCCCCCACGTCGGCATCATCATGGATGGCAACGGCCGGTGGGCCGTCGCCCGCGGACTGCCGCGCTCCGCCGGCCACCGCCGCGGCGCCGAGGTCGTTCGCACGATCGTCGAGGCCGCGCCGGAGTTAGGCATCCGCACGCTCACGCTCTACGCGTTCAGTTCCGACAACTGGCGGCGGCCGGCGCGCGAGGTGGCCGCGCTCATGCGCCTCTTCCGTGCGTATCTTCGCGGCGAGACGCGGCGCCTGGTGCGGAACGGCGTCAAGCTCAGCGTGATCGGCCGGCGCGACCGGCTGGAGCTCCCGGTCATGGCCGCGATCGACGCCTCCGAATCCGCGACCGCCGAGGGCACGACGTTGCACCTGCGCCTGGCGATCGACTACTCGTCGCGCGACGCGCTCGCCCGGGCCGCGACCCGGGCGTCGCGGGCCGGCGCCGTGTCCGTGACGGAGGACTCGTTGGGCGTAGCGTTAGGCACCGCGTACGGGCCCGGAGCCGCCGCGCCGGACGTGGACCTGCTCATCCGCACCGGCGGCGAGCGCCGGCTGAGCGATTTCCTGCTCTGGGAGTGCGCGTACGCCGAGCTCTGGTTCAGCGACATCATGTGGCCCGCGTTCACCGCGACCGATCTGGCGGCCGCGGTCACCGACTTTCACGCCCGGGAGCGCCGCTTCGGCGGACTCGTGGCGCAACCCGTTCAGGCGCCTGCGGCGCGGGCGGTGTGATATGACGACTCAGTCTTCGGCGGCACCCGCCGCCCCGACGTTCGCCGCGTCCAGCTCGCCGGCCGCATCCCTGCCGGAACCGGAGTCGATGGCCACCGTCGCGCGCAACGCCGCCATCGTCTGGCCGCCGGCCCTCGTGGTCGCTGCGTTAGGCACGTGGGTGTGCTTCAACTCGCCGCCCGGGATCAACTGGGCCATCTGGACCGCCGCCGCTTCGTTAGGCGTGGTCTGGACCGTCCGGCGCTCGCAGCGCCGCGTCGGGCTGCCGCTCGCGGTCGTCCTCGCGGCCGCGTGCGCGCTCGCCGCCTGCGCCGCGATCACCGCCGACGCGATCTTCTGGCCGATCATCCTGATCGGCGTGGCGGTGCTCCTCTCGCTCGCGATGGCGCTCGCCGAGGGTGTCCCGGCCGAATCGCTCGGCATCGTGTCGTTCGTGTTGACGCCGGTGCTCGGAGGCTTCCGGACGATCCGCGAGGCCGCGCTTCGCATGGGCGAGCTCGCGAGCCTGCCGCGCGCGGGTCGCGGTGTGCCGCCCGTGTTGCGCGGCGCCATTCTCGCCCTTCCCGTGGTGTGCGTGCTCGCGCTGCTGCTCTCGGCTGCCGACCCGGTGCTCGCGCGCCTTCGCGATGACGTGTTCGCGTTGGGCGAGGACGTGCTCTTCGTCCCGCGCATCATTTTCTTCGTGCTGTTGACGGTGCTGACCCTTGGCGCCTACGGCATCGCGCTGCGCCGGAGTCCCGAAGCGCAGGCGCCGGACGCCGACACGAGCCTCACGTTAGGCGACACGGAGCGCTTCGTCGTGCTGCTGTCCGTGAGCGGCCTCTTCGCGCTGTTTCTCGGTCTCCAGGTGTCCTATTTCTTCGGCAACATGCCGGCGGTTTCGGGCAGCGGCGTGACGTACGCCGAATATGCGCGACGCGGATTCGGCGAGCTGACGGTAGCGGCAACGGTGGCCACGATGCTCGTGACGTGGCTCGACCAGCACGCCGAGCGAGGGAAGGGCGAAGCGCGCGCGCGTGTTGCCGCGCTCGCGCTGATTTTCCTGGTGCAACTGCTGCTCGATTCCGCCTATCGCCGCGTGTCGCTCTACGAATCGGCCTACGGGTATACGGCGGCGCGCCTGTACGCCCGCGTGTACATGATCGCGGTCTCGCTCGCGCTGGTCGCGGTGGGCGTCGAGATCTGGTCGCACGTCGATGTGCGACGGCTCGTGCGCCGCGTGTCGCTGCTAGGCGTCGCATCGGTGATCGCACTGTGCGGCTGGAACCACGAAGCGTGGATTGCGCGGCAGAACATCGCGCGGTTTGCGTCGACCGGTCGTCTCGATGAAGCGTATCTGGTGCAGGGCCTCTCGGCGAACGCCGTCCCGACGATCGTGCAGTCGCTGCCTAAACTTCCGGAGGCGACGGCCGAGCGCGTGGGCGCACTCCTCGTCGAGCGCTACGGCAACCCGCGCGCGCTCGGCGGCTCTCGGTGGTACGAGTGGAATCTTCGTGTGCGCCAGGCGCGGCGGGCGATGGCGGCAACCGGACTGACGCAGCGGCGCGAGCAAGCTGCTCACGTGTCGCCGTAGCGCTGGGCTGGCATTTACGCTCATGTTGAAACGGACAAGGCCCGACATAACAGACACTCCCGGACCGCTCGGCTGCGGTGGATAAGCGTCCGAACTTGCCTGGAGTTTGTGTTGCTGTGAAGGCCGGTTCAACCGGTCAATGCAACGGGTGCGGCCTCCCCGTGGTCCGTCATTCGTTGTTCGTTTCGTGGTTTCCTACCCGTTGTCCGTCCGTCGTTGTTCGTGGTCAGTGCGTCGCAAGACATGAATGCGACTGAGAACCGGCCACGGCCGTCGTCGGGTGACGCACTCCGAACGACGGATCACGGGTAGGAAAGCACGAAACGAACAACGAATGACGGACCACGGGAAGTTGCCCGCCCCGGTCTTCGACTATTGCGGCAGCACGAACGTAAACAGAGTCTGATCGGCCGCGACGGTGAGGTACTGGCGGCCATCGAGCGAATAGGTCATCGCCGGCGCGCGGGGTGCGCCGCC
>DASVAC010000047.1:0-6112 GCA_036376535.1 Gemmatimonadaceae bacterium
CCGCCGATCAACGGCGCCACGGCGTTCTCCGGCACGCAATATTTTACGGAGGCTCCCGGGGACACGTTCAAGGCCTGGGACGCGTCGGCGACGTTCGACTACATGCCGGATCAGTTCGTGACGTTTCGGATGGAGCTCGACCATCGCGCGGCAAACGTGCCGTATTTCGCGGGCGCGGATGGGGTCACGCCGCCCGGGGGAAACGTGGGCGCACCGGGTTCGTTCGTCGCGAACTGGAGACCCGACCTGGTCAAGCAGGAGACGAGGCTCAACTTTGCGCTGCTCGTCAAGATGTGAGACGCAGGCTCCGCGTGGAGGGCGTGCGGCGTGAGCGGCGAGGCGTTTCCTAACGCTGCGGCCGCGCGGCGCACCGACACCGGCGCTTCCGAGTTCCTCACGCTCGTACGCGAGCGCAAGCGTGGGCGGCTCAAAGTGTACATCGGCTCCGCGGCCGGCGTCGGTAAATCGTATCGCATGCTGCAGGAAGCACACGACATGCGGCGTCGCGGCATTGATGTCGTCGTTGGCTTCGTCGAGCCGCACAGCCGCGCGGATACGATTGCGCTGATCGGCAACCTCGAGGTGGTGCCGCGCCGCAAGATCGAGTATCGCGGCGTGGTGCTCGAGGAAATGGATGTCGATGCCGTGATCGAGCGGCATCCGGATGTTGCGATCGTCGACGAGCTCGCGCACACCAACGTCCCCGGTTCCAAGCATCGCAAGCGATGGGAAGATGTGCTCGAGCTGCTCGACGCCGGCATCAGCGTGATCACCGCGGTCAACGTGCAGCATCTGGAATCCCTCAACGACGTGGTCCAACGGACACTCGGCGTGTTGGTGCGGGAGACGGTGCCCGATTGGGTGGTCGCGCGCGCGGATCAGGTCGTGAACATCGACCTCTCCGCGGAAGACCTGAGACAGCGGCTGGTGGAAGGTAAGATCTACGGACGCGAACGGATTCCGGCGGCGCTCGAGAACTTCTTCACCGAGGAGAATCTCACCACGCTCCGCGAGCTCGCCTTACGCGAGGTTGCAAGCTCGGTGGATCGCGTGCGCGAGGACATCGTGCGACGCGAAGAGGGCGGAAGCGCGGGGCCGGCGAAAACCGCGGACCGCATCATGGTCGCGATGTCGAGCAATCCGCCGCGCACGGCGGCACTGTTGCGTAAGGCGAGCCGCATCGCCGGTCGTCTCAACTCCGATTGGTACTGTGTGTACGTGCAGACACCGGACGAGCGCGCGGATCGGATCGATTCGTCGGTGCAGCGCCGCCTGGTCGACAACATCCAGATGGCACAGGCGATGGGCGCGGAAGTGGTGAAGCTCGAGGGCGACGACGTGGTCGAAGCGATCTCGCGGTTCGCGCGCGAGCGGCGCGTGTCACTGCTCATCGTGGGGAAGAGCACACGATCGTGGTGGCACCGCATGCGGCACGGCTCGGTGGTGGACAAACTGGTGCAGGCGGCGGACGGTCTCGACGTGCTCGTGGTTTCGTTCGAGGAGCGGCCGACTAACGGACGCCGGGCAGCCGAGGGTGACGACGATGAATGACGGCAAACGACGCGACCTCGGCGTCGGCGAGCGGGCCAAGGAGTACGCTGATCTCATCGACGACATCACCGGTTTGATGAGCGCGCGCCTGCAGGAGGCGCAACTTCCGCTGCACATCCTGCTCTCGAGCCCGTTCGGCGCGCTCAACGAGAATCAGGAAGAGATGCTGAGCGCCGCACAATCCGCGGTGGACTCGGCCGATGTCGCGCTGCGCCGCTTGCGCAAACTCGTGGAGCTGGATCGCGGCGCGGTGACGCCCGTGATCCAGCCGATCGGCCTCGGTGAGCTCCTGCGTCCTGCGTTAGCCATCGCGCAGGCGCGTGCCGTGTCGGCGAGCGTGCAGCTGCACCTCGACATTTCCGATCGCGCGCCGCGCGTGCTGGCCGACGCGACCCTCGCCCAGGAAGCCCTGACCACGGTGTTGGGCGTCGCCATCGCGTCGACGCCCGCCGCCGGCGACGTGACCGTCACGGCGGGCGAACGCGAGGAGGGCCGAGTGACGATCGAGGTCACGCGCGCCCGCTCGACCGGGCCGGAGTCGCTCGAGGTGCGCCTCGCGCGGCGGCTCCTGGCGGCGCAGCAGGCTCGCCTAACGGAAGAGCCGGAGCGGACGGTGGTCGAATTTCCGGCCGAACGGTTACGGCGGACAACCTAAGGCGGACACGACCGGACACAGCCGGACATCTCGGCTGGCAATCGCTCTCGATCGCACCAGTACGATCCGGCTGTGTCCGGCAGTGTCTAGACGTGTCCGCTCTATTCGAACTGTTTGGCGTATTCCGTATTCAGCCGCTGCCATCCGTCGAACTTCAGCACCTCGACGCCGGCCATGCGGCCGATCGGGTCGCCGCCCAGGAGGTGATCGAGCACATCGAGGCAGATGTGCCAGCCGGCGGCACCCATGGCGATGTACCGGCGGTCGATCTTGGCCCAGAGCGTTAGGCGCGTGCCGTTGCCGTGTGGGTGCAGCTCCCACCGCAGGTCGCCGCCGCCCCACTCGAACTCGAGCACCTTCGGCGCGTCGGCCCGCTTCACGGTGGTTTCGACGACGTGCGGCGACGGCGCGCCGACCGTCGTGAGCTTCACCCGCGTGCCTGCCTTACCGAGATTCGCGTCGGCGTCGTACGGCGCCCAATCGCGGAGCTCGGCGGGGTCGGTGAGCGCGCGCCAGACTTTCTCCGGCGCGTGGCGCAGCTCTCGCACGAGCACGAGCGTCCACGTGTCTCCGTCCTTCTCGACGCGCGCCCCGATGGCGGGACCCGGTGCGTACTGTTCGCGAGTAGTCATTTGCGTCTCCTTGACTTTTTCTTGGTACGTGTGGGTCGATCCATGCGATCGAGATGGCGCTCGAGCGCATCGATGTGGGCGGACCAGAACCGGCGGAACGGCGCCAACCACGCATCCAGTTCCTCGAGCGGTTCGGGCTTGAGACGGTACAGTCGGCGTTGTGCGTCCACGGTGGACTCCACCAAGCCGGCGTCGCGCAGCACCCGCAGGTGTTTCGACACCGCGGGCTGCGGGAGGCGCAACTGCCGCTCGATCTCGCCTACCGACTGTTCGGCGGAGACGAGGAGACCCAGAATCGCGCGGCGGTTCGGCTCGGCAATGATTTCGAAGACGGATGGCACGGTCTGTATATACCTCTATCGGTATATGCTTGTCAAGGTATGTTCGACGGCCGCCATCGGACGACCGTCAGCGACCAGGGCGGGAGGGTGATCCGAGCCGCGCCGTTGGGCACGCCCCGGCGGACGAGCGGGCCGTCCGGGCGCGCGAATCCCGACGCTCCGCGCGCGTGCCACACGTAGCTGGCCGCGCCGAACTGAACCAGCGTCACCGCAGCTCGTGAGGCGATCGTCGCATCGTCGACTGTGACGGCGACACGCCAGGTGCGCCGCGGATCCATGTTCACGAGGAGCAGGGACCACGCGCCGTCGCGGCGCCGCGCTGCGTACGCCGTGACCAACGCTGCCTTGCGCACGCCGGGCCGGCTCACCGTCGCGCGATAGAGCTGCTGCACTCCAGTCGAGTCCAGCCACTCGTGCGTGAGCATGCGCGCGGCGAAATACGTGGCTGTCGTGTCGAGAATTCGTCGCTCGTCATCCGACACGAACATCGTGTTGTTGCCCCAGCGGTCGCAGTTGTCGTTTTTGTCCAGCGGCGACGGCTCCCATCCATAGAGGTACGCTTGCGCACCGCCCTGCGTGACGAAGTTGGCCGCGGCGTCCGCGTCGAGTAGTGCGCCCGCCCGACTCACCTCGGCCTCGCCGGCGAAGGCGGAATAGCCATACTCGGCGATGATGCGGGGTACGCCTAACGGAAGGCCTTCGGCGGCCAGCTTGGCCAGCGCCGAGTCGAGGAGACTCGTCGCGCGGGCGAGCTGCGGTGCCGACGGCGCGCAGATCGAGTCGAACGGATACCACTCGAACGAGAAGAACGTGAGCGAGCGCTCGGCGCCGTGGTCGCGGAGGTAGTCGAGGAAGCGGGTGAGCCACGGCCGCGTATCCGGATCGGCGCGCCACGCCATCATGAGGTCGGTGGACGTCGACTGCCACGACGGGCCGCCCAGGCGAATCGTCGAGTCTGCTGCGCGCAGTGCGCGCACCCACTGCAGGTAGAGCGCGCCATAATCGTCGGGTGACACGTACTGGCCGTCCGGCTCCTCGCCGATCTCGACGCGGTCGAGCGGGTAGCCGCGGCGGCGCAGATACGCGATCTCCGCGGCGGCGTCGTTAGGCGTGCCGAACAGCACCGCCACGGGAAGCAGCGGCGCGCGGCCGTGCGTGAGGCCGCTGCGAAACACGAGATCGAGACCGGGCTGCTCGAGCGCGGCGTCGACGTCTGAGGCGCGGTGCCATGGATCGGTGGACGACACCGCGATCACGGTCTGCTCGTCGTGGCCGGCCGCGTGACGGATGCGGTCCGCGATCGCTCCGTTGGGCCGAAGGATCCCGATCGCGATTTCCCGGATCGCGTAGCCCAACGCGTCGCGCGGATCGCGGCTGCCGGGAAGAGTAGTGTGGGAGCTCGCGCGCAACCAGAGGCGCACGAAACGCGTGCGGATGGCGGTCGCGCTCAGCCGCCGCTGGTCGCGGCCGCCGCGCGCATCCATGACGGTGCCTAACGGAAAGCGGTGCCACGCGCCGTCGGGGTTCTCATCGAGTCCGGATCCCGGTGCGTCGCCGGCCCAGTATTCCACGTCGTATCGTGTCGCGTACGGCGCCGCCCACAGAATGCGAATGGCGTCTACGCGTTGCGAGCGACCGAGGTCGGCGATCACCCACTGAGGGTGTCGGGTGTCGGACTCGCCGGTGTAGGCGCTGTCGAGGTACGGGTCGCTCTTCCAGAACGTGGCCGTGTCTCCGTCGTCGATGCGCGAGTAGCCGCGGTCGTCGGCCTGGTCGACCGTATTCCCGCGGCGCGGCAGGCGATAGCCGCGCGACGTCTCGATCGGCGCGCCTAACGTAGTATCGGAGGTCCAGTAGCCTTGCGCGCGGGCGCTGTCGCTCCAGCGGCCGGCGGGGTTCCAGTGCCACGCGTCGTTGGCGAGCTCGGTGCGGAGCCGGTACGTCACCACACCGAATCCCGCGCTCGCGAGCGCGCGGAGGTTGTCGGGCGTGTAAAGGCGCGCGATGTCGCCGGGGCGGTGGCCGTCGAGGCCGCCGCCGAAGGTGGTGCGCGGGTCGATCGATGCAGTTGGGCCGGCGGCGACCTCGACACGGACGGTGAGCGTGTCTCGCGAGGCCTGCGCGCGGGCCGGCGCCGCGATGGCAAGCGCGCCCATCACGGCGCACGCCCATCGCGTTCGCCCGTTAGGCACTGATGCTATTTGCCGAGGAATTCGCCGATGGGGGCGAGGGCCTCGGTGTGGTCGCAGAAGATCTTCGTCGCCGCGAGGAGCGGCACGGCCATGAACGCGCCCGGGACGCCCCAGATGAAGAACCAGACCGCGAGTCCGACGAAGATGGCCACGGGATTGAGCGTGAGCCGCCGGCCTAACAGCGGCGGGCTCACGAAGTTCGACTGGATGAGCGACACGATGAAGAATCCGGCGGGCGCGAGCATCGCGTGCCCCACGCTGCTGAAGGTCGTGAGTCCGGCGATCGCCAGGATCGCGATCATCGTGCCCGCGCCCAGATACGGGATGAACTCGAGCAGCGCCGCGAGCACGCCCCACAGCACCGGGTTCGGCATCCCGAGCAGCGCCATGATGAGGGCGACCACGATGACCTCGGAGACGTTGATGAGCAGGATCGTCGAGAGATACGTGGAGATCGACGCCTCCGTCTCGCGCGCGATGGTCACCGCCCGCTTCTTGTCCGGCAAGTTAGGCAAGACCTTGACGAGTTTCTGGAGAAACAACTCGCCGCCCGCGAGGAGGAAGAAGAGCAGGACGATCACCTCGAGCAGGCCGACGACGAGGCTCGTCGTCGTCCCGAACACACGCGAGAGCAGCGTTGGGCCTCGAACGATCACCTCGCGGCCGGGCGATCCATCCGACACGCCCGTGGCGCTCTCCATCTGCTCGGCGGACCGCGTCACGCGTTCCATGGGCTGGCGG
>DASVAC010000048.1:0-21469 GCA_036376535.1 Gemmatimonadaceae bacterium
TTGCTCAAGCCGTCGAGGACGACCGAGACGGGCCGCGCGGTGGCGGGCACCGGCGCCTCGAGCGGCGTCGGCGGCGTCGTCGTTTCGGTCACGCCGCCGCCATGGGCGTGCGTGCGCCGTGCCACGCGAGGAGCTGCGCGACGATGTCGGGCACGCGCTCGAGACCCGGCGCGATGTCGAGGCGATACACCGGCACCGCCCTGGCGAGGGACACGGCACGGTCGAACACGACGCCGGCCTCGCTGCCGCCTAACAGCGCGCCCAACGTCGCCTGCCGCACCAGCGCGAGCGCCGACGCGATGTCGCCGAGCTTCGTGCGCACCGCGGGCGCATCGGGCGTCGGCTCGCCCGTCACCGGGGCCAACAGATAGCACGCGGCGAGCGGCGACCGGTCGGTCATGAGCGCGGTGTCGGAGAAATCGTGCACGAGGTGCTTCTCGCCGGCCTCCACGCCGCCGCGCGACACGCCGAACAGCGCCGCCGTGTCATCCCACAGCTTCACCTGGTGCACGCCCGGCACGGCGGTGGGCTGTGCGCCTAACTCGACCGGCAGCACGTCGTCCGTCACCAGCCGTCCGCCGGCGCGCGCGAGCGCGAGCGCGAGCGTCGACTTGCCGTGAAACTTGGGCGCCAGGAACGCGACCGTGCCGCCATCGAGGGCCACGGCGCTCCCGTGCAGACAGATCAGTCCCGCCGCGTGCAACGCGGTCGCGAGCACGCGGCCGGTCACATCGGCGCGCACGGCGGTCTGCGCCGGATTCGGCCCGCTGGTCCACACGATCGTCCGCCCGTCGCGCGACACGTCGTAGATGCCGGTGTCGTCGTACGCCAGGCGGTAGCCGTGCGCGTGGCGTGACATGCGCACGCGACACGTCGGCGTCACCTCGAGCTCGCCTAACGATTCGGCGGCGTCGATGGGCGACGCGCTGCTGCGCGCGGACAATGTCCAGTTAGGCGCGACGTCCGACGACTCACGAAGCTCGGGGAAAACGATCTCGGAGCGCAGACACCCGCCGAAGATCGAGTAGTCGGGCATGCGAAGGGGGGGAACCAGGGAGGCCGCCGGAAGATCGACGACCTCCCCGGATGGAGCGTTAGGAACCCGTCCTAGGACACGGGTTGTCCGGGGTACCGCAGAAGTTGTTGCCGGTTCCGCCGATACCACAGATGGTGAAGCCATCTGAGGACCCCTGCAGACCGATCTGCGTGAGCTCCCGGAACGTCCCGAAGCGCTCCACTTTAGGTTTCTGATACACGCGACGCCTCCCTGTGTCGTGCGGCCGGGCGGCTTGCCCGGCGGAAGTACGGCCCCCGTGGCCGTCGAGCATACTGCACGATACCGATCGAATCTAACGCCGCACGACTGTCACGCGCGCGGTGTCCAACTCACCGACCAATGCATCAACTGGACGTACACGAGACCGCAGCCACATCTCAGCCTGTAACGTGAAAAACAACGTTACACCTAACTGT
The DNA here is from genome assembly GCA_036376535.1 of Gemmatimonadaceae bacterium. Classification (GTDB taxonomy): domain Bacteria; phylum Gemmatimonadota; class Gemmatimonadetes; order Gemmatimonadales; family Gemmatimonadaceae; genus JADGGM01. Next base: position 1,474 of record DASVAC010000048.1, read on the forward strand.
GCCCCGCCATTGCGTACGTAATAATCGGACCAACGCCGAAATTCCTCTGCATCGATTATTCCAACATCTCCCAAAACAGAGTCTTGCATGAGCCCGTTGCACAGGTCCGGGAACTGCTTGCGCATCGAGTCGTCGAAATAACCGGATGTCACACCCGTGCGCGCCGCGCGCGGTGCTAACACACCATCCGGCACCAGCCCGCGCACGGCGCGCCGCAACAACAACTTCGTTTCTCGCCCGGTCGACCGCTCCCACCGCGGCCGCGATGCCGCGAACTCGATCACACGGCGGTCGTACAGCGGCGACCGCATATCCACACCTTCCTCGAGCGCGAACCCGCCTATTGTCCCGAACACCCGGGGAAAGTACGCGTGTGATAGATACCATTCTGTTTCGAATGCGGCGCAACTGACGCGTCCCCGCTGTGGCGCGAACGCACGCTCGCGCTCCTCGAGATGATGCTCGGTCGCGAACTCGCGACGGATCCACGACGGCGGACGACGCTCGAGATACCCCGTTGGGCGACGCCCGCGACGCAATAGAGTGATGGCGCGACGCGTGCGCTCACCGAGCAACGGATCGATCGCCGTGCGCACGAACTCGCGTGCATCGCGCATTCCGAAGCCGCCGCCCTTCGCGCGCCAATCGCGCGCGAGCTCGAGCCAGTGTCCGGTGCGCAGCAAATCCGCGAAATACACCTCGGACACCTGGAAGAGCTGATCGCCTCCCATTCCATCGAGAGCGACTCTCGCTCCCACTGCGCGCGTGCCGCGCGCCAGTGCGCGATGCCACATCTCGAAGGCATGCGCGAACGGTTCATCGCGACGCGCCGCGCGCTGCGCCGGACGCTCGAAGAACGGCACGTCCGCGATGCGCACCCACTGTACATCTACGCCCCACCGATCGGCGGTGCTCTGTATGAACTCGTCTTCGCGACCGGGATCGCCGACCGGATAACTCATGGAAACCGGGACCACCAACCGCTTGTCACCACGCTCCTGCACAGCCTGCTGTGCAATGCCGAACACCGCGGACGAATCCCAACCACCGCTCAGCCACACCGCTGTGTTTCCCTGCGCCGGCAAGCGCTCCACCGTGGCTCGCTCCAGAAGCGCACGCAACTGCAGTGCGCCATCGGCGAACGAGCTGCCGCCTCGACCACGATCGTTTGCCACCGGCGGGATCCAGTGACGGAAGAGCTCGGCGCGCTGTTCGGCGCGTCGGACCAGCGTCCAACCCGCGGGCACGTTCTGGACGGCCGTGTACGCTGTCTCATGTCCGGCGGCGAACATGCCGCCCGCCGTCGCCGCAATCGCCGCGAGATTGAGCTCGGCCGGACACTCGGGATGCGCCAGTACGCCCGTGACGGTGGACGCGATCACGAGCGTTCGGCCTAACTGCGCGAACGCGAGCGTACGCTTGCCGGCGAAGTCGCGCGCCGCGCACACGCGGCCGGTCTTCCGGTTCCACACGATGAACGCGAAGTCGCCCTCGAGACGCTCGGCGCAGTCGTCGCCCCAGGCGCGATAGGCGGCCGCAATCAGGTGCGCCGTGTCACCGGCGTGCGGCATCACGCCGCGCCTGCCTAACGCAGAACGCAGGTCCGCGCGGTAGTAGAGCGACGCGTCGGCCGCGACCACCAGACCATCCCACTCCGCGACCAGCGTATCGCCGGCGAGATCGGGCGCGCACTCCCATGCGTGCCGCGACGCCGCCACCATCGCGCCATCGAACGAGCGGATCTCGCTCACCTCGATGCCGCGCGCACGCATGGCTTCGAGCATGCGCCGCCCGACCGTCTCCGACGGTGTCCGCCTGTCGTCACCAGAAGAGAACACGCCGAGAATCGCGGTCATGGCGCGTCCACCAGATGGACTTCCGCCAACTCGGCGAAGGACCCCACGTGGTCGATGTCGTCGCCGATCACGCGTCCACCGTACTCGACCCACGCGTGCGCGCCAAAGCGCCCGCGACGCATGCGGACGCCGATGCGAATGCGGCTCCCGCGAATCCGATGTCTCTCGAGCACTCTGTGGAGAGCGACGGCGCGGACCAGGCACAGGGGCCGGAACACTCCATAGTCCCCGGCGCGACTCACGGCCAACCCCAACTGTTGCGCCCGGTCCATCGCAGCGGGCTCGACAGTTGGCTGAGTGGACGTGACGGCATCGGGTGATCCGGAGTGGCTCACGAGTCGTCCCGTGGGCCGCGTCCAAACCAACACCTGCGCTGTCAGGAGAGCCGCCTGCGCCTGCAGGAGGTCAACCCACTCGCGCGGACTCAGTGTGGCCAGTTTGTGAAGGAGTCTCGTCACTCTGCTCATCCGTCCGCTCGCTACCGTGCGGAATGACTAGCCGATGGCTCGAGAGCTCCGCTATGAGCTCCATCACATCGGCTCGAATCATGGCCGGATCGGCGTCCGGGTACTGCACAGCCAACGCCGCACAGAGCTCGTCCAACGACTTGGTCGCGGGCGGAAGGAGTTCCCATACGCGCGCTCCCACCTCGTTTAGACCGAAGTACACCTCTTCCTCGGTCGAGAAGAGCACGGCTTCGCCGTCGAGTAACGCCTTGTAGATGACCTTCGGGTTCGCAACCGGAAGCATGCAGTCCCCAGCAGGCGGATACCGAGCCCCGGTCTACTTGCCTCGCCATTCGGCGAGCACCGCCGCATCGTCGCGGTCCGAGGCCCACTTCGGCACTAGAAACTCGGGTTCGGTGTCGAACCCGGCAGGGGATTCGAGCACCGAACGTGCCAGTGCCAATCTACCGCGCAGCGCGCCAGCCTGAGCCGTACGGGCTCCCACTCCGTGATACCTGTCACGAAGCGCGACACCGCGCCCGTGAATCAATAGGCGACCCGCGCCCCTGCTACACCGGGGTGCGAACGCGCCACATCGATACCGACGCCTTGAACGGCGCCCTTCCCGCGTGCCCCACCACTCCAGCCAGGCTGGCCGACAGCGACCAGGACTATTCCCGGGCTGCGCCGCCAATCATCATGACCATGTGCTCCATATCCAGCAAGGCCATTTGTCACATTGTCGCAGTGATCGCACCCCGGCATTCGCCCCAGCAATCACGCTCATCGCCCAACGGTGAGTCGGCGTATTGGGGGCATCGCCGGCTCGATCAGTCACGCGATACCGGTCCCCTCCACCCTCGATCTTCCGAGGAAATCTGATGCGTCCGTGCGCACGGCTCCTGCTCGTCTCACTCATTTTCGCATCGCCTGCTCTTGCGCAACAAGCCGCGCTGCAGTCCGCGCCGGCACCCTCCGTTACCGCCCAAGACTACGCACGCGCCGAGAAATTCCTGGCGTGGAACACTGCACCTCTCGTGTCCGGCGGGACGGTACGCGTCACATGGCTTCCGGGTGACAAGTTCTGGTACCGGAATTCGACGCCCCAGGGCTACGAGTTCGTTATGGTCGACGCCGCGCGCCGTACGCGAACCAGCGCCTTCGATCAGGAGCGTGTCGCCGCGGCGCTCTCTGCTGCCTCAGGCCGCACGTACGATGCCTGGCACTTGCCGTTCACGCGCTTCGATCCGTCCGCCGACGGCCGGTCCATCACGTTCGAGACCGGCGACGCGCATCGCACCTTCACGTGCGACGTCGCCGGCAACCGGTGCACGCCGCAACAGGCAGGCGCCGACGTGCCCAACAGTGTGCGGTCGCCGGATGGCAAGCTCGCGGCGTTCATCCGGAACGACAACCTCTGGGTGCACGACTTGGCGACCGGCACCGATCGCCAGCTCACCACCGACGGGGTGAAAGACTTCGGCTACGCCACCGACAACGCCGGTTGGACCAAGAGCGACCGTCCGGCGCTCGCCTGGTCCGCCGACTCGAAGAAGATCGCGACGTTTCAGCAGGATCAGCGCGGCGTGGGCGAGATGTATCTGGTGGAGACGCGCGTCGGACACCCGGTGCTCGAGCAATGGAAATATCCGCTGCCGGGTGACAGCGTCGTCACGACGATCCAGCGCGTGATCATCGACCTCAACGGTCCGCGCGTGATCAGGTTGCAGATGGCGCCGGACCAGCATCGATCGACGACGTGCGACCACATTCTGTGCGGACGCCAGTTCGCCGATGTCGAATGGAGCGCCGACGGGTCGCAACTCGCGTTCGTGTCCACCTCGCGCGACCACAAGCACGAGACGCTGCGCGTGGCAGACGCGTCCACCGGCGCCGTGCGCGACGTGCTGCAAGAGTCCGTGCCCGACTTCTACGAGTCCGGATACAACGCCGAGAATTGGCGCGTGCTCGACACGCTCAAGCAGGTGCTCTGGTACTCCGAGCGCGACAACTGGGGCAACCTCTACCTGTACGACCTCGCATCCGGTGCGTTAGTCAAGCAGATCACGACGGGTCCGGGCAACGTGCTCCAGGTGCTGCGCGTGGACCAGAAAAACAAGACGATCTACTTCACGAGCGCCGGGCGCGAACACGGCGTGGATCCGTATTTCGTCCATCTCTACAGCGTGCGGCTCGACGGCACGCACCTCCAGCTCCTCACGCCGGAGAACGCAGACCACGACGTGTCGCTCTCGCCCGACGGGCGGTTCTTCGTGGACAGTTGGTCGCGTCCGGATGTGCCGCCGGTCACCGTCCTCCGCACTGCGGATGGCCGCACGGTGATGCCGCTCGAGACAGCCGACATCTCGCGCCTCGTGGCCATGGGGTGGAAGCCGCCGATTCCAATCACGGTGAAAGCGCGCGACGGGCAGACCGATCTCTACGGTCTCCTCTTCCGCCCAACGGACTTCGACTCGACCAAGAAGTATCCGATTATCAACCACATCTATCCGGGACCGCAGGTGGGCAGTGTCGGCTCCCGGTTCTTCTCGGCGTCGCGCGGCGATGCGCAGTCGCTGGCCGAGTTGGGCTTCGTGGTCGTGGAGATCGACGCGATGGGCACGCCGATGCGCTCCCACTCGTTCCACGCCGCGTACTACGGCAACATGGGCGACAACGGTCTGCCGGATCAGATCGCGGCGATGAAGCAGCTCGCCCAACGCTACGCGTGGATCGATCTCGATCGCGCCGGCATCTACGGCCACTCGGGCGGCGGCTATGCGACGGCCGACGCGATGCTGCGCTATCCCGACTTCTTCAAGGTGGGTGTGTCGGAGGCGGGCAACCACGACAACCGCGAATACGAGGACGACTGGGGCGAGAAGTGGGCCGGTCTGCTGGTGCGTAAGGCGGACGGCACCAGCAACTACGACGACCAGGCCAACGAGAACATGGCGGCGAACCTCAAGGGCAACCTGCTGATCGCGTACGGCACCACCGACAACAACGTGCCGCCGTACAATTCGCTGCTCCTGGTGAACGAGCTGATCAAGCACAACAAGGACTTCGACCTGATCGCGCTGCCTAACCGGCGCCACGGGTTCGGCAACGAGCCGTACATGATCCGCCGGCGCTGGGACTACTTCGTCCGCTATCTGTTAGGCGCGGAGCCGCCCGCCGGATACGAGGTCCACGGCCCGCGTCCCGGCGCACCGCTGTTCTAGTCACGCAGTTCGGAGTTTCGGATAGCGGTCAAAACGGGTGCGGGGAGGGCACGCTTGGCCCTGGCCAGGCATCTACGCTCATGAGGAAACGGACAAAGCACTGACACATCGGACGAGCACGGACAAAGACACAATAAGTTTCTTGCATGGTTTCCCCGCGCGCTGGGTTGATGCCTAACGCAAGCCCTTTGTGCTTTTTTGTCCGTGCTCGCCCGATGTGTCAGTGCTTTGTCCGTTTCCTCATGAGCGTAGATGCCAGCTCGGGGAGCGATGCGAAGAGGGGGCACCCGGCGAAATCCGGATGCCCCCTCTTCCCTCAGCGTCAGCGCTTCCCTCGTTACCAGCGATAGTGCGCGAACGCCTTGTTCGCCTCGGCCATGCGGTGCGTGTCGTCCTTCTTCTTCATCGCATTGCCTTCGCCCTTGGACGCCGCGATCACCTCGGCCGCCAGTTTCTCCGCCATCGACTTCTCATTGCGATCGCGAGAGAACTGCATGAGCCAACGCATCGCGAGCGCGGTGCGACGCTCGGGCCGCACTTCGACCGGCACCTGGTAGGTGGCACCACCCACGCGGCGGCTCTTCACCTCGACCACCGGCTTCAAGTTCTGGAGGGCCTGCTTGAACACGTTCACGCCCGGCTGACCCGTGCGCGATTCGACGAGGTCCATCGCACCATAGAAAATGTGCTCGGCCGTCGACTTCTTGCCCTGGAGCATGAGCGTGTTGATGAACTTCGAGACGGTCTGGCTATCGTAGCGCGCGTCGGCGAGCACCGGGCGCTTGATCGACTTCTGTCGACGGCTCACTTGCGACCTCCAGCACCAGCTTTGGGCTTCTTGGCGCCATACTTGGAGCGACTCTTGTTGCGGCCGTTCACGCCCGACGCATCGAGGGTGCCGCGAACGATATGATAGCGCACGCCCGGCAGGTCCTTCACACGACCGCCGCGAATGAGCACGATCGAGTGTTCCTGCAGGTTGTGTCCCTCACCGGGAATGTAGGCGGTGACCTCGAAGCCGTTCGTCAGCCGCACACGCGCCACCTTACGCAATGCGGAATTCGGCTTCTTGGGCGTGGTGGTGTACACGCGGGTGCACACGCCGCGCTTCTGCGGATTTCCCCGGAGCGCCGGCGCCTTTTCCTTTTTCTCGACGTCCTGGCGACTGCGCCGGACAAGCTGATTGATAGTCGGCATAACCTCTGGTAGTACGAACGCAAGCCGCCCCTTGGGCGGCACAGAACAATAAAGTTAGACCGCCCCCAAAATCGTGTCAACCAGTTTGCTGGAAATTCCGGAAGAATCAGTGCGCGATTGGGCTCGACGCACCGGCCTCCCGGAAGAACACGAACTTCCAGAGCACCCAACTGCGCACTTTCTGGCCACCCTTCTTGGCCGGCTCGTACCGGAGCTTCTTGAGCATCTTCTCCACCGAGTTCGTAAACGCCGAGTCGCTGGTTGACACCACCTTGAATGACGAGGAGTCGATGCAGCCCATCGTGTCCACCACGAACTTTCCGATGACCGAAGCGTCGTCACCGATCTTCATGTCGGACTCGACGGTGCCATTCTGAGTCAGCCCGTACGATCCCGGCCACGGAATTTTCGGGTTGTTCCGGTCCGGCACCGCCTGCTCGTCGACATCGCCGTCGTAGATATGTGAGCTGTCGAGCTGGTTGAGTATCCAGCCGTGCGCCCCACACTTCGGCCTCCCATCTCGGACGGCGCCGGAGCCCTTCGTTGGCATCGCGAATGCGGCCGCGAGCACTCCCACTCCAAGGATACCGACAACGGACGCGCGCATGAGACCCTCCAAGCAATGTTGGACGACCTGCTCTCGCATGCCGGCATGAGCCGGTAGAACACAAGGGCCCGGACAACCATGGGTCGCCCGGGCCTCGTTATGCCTTAGTCGCGTCGTTCGCCTCGCCTATTCGTCGCCGCCCAACGGGAACGGAGACGGGATAGTCGACGCAGTGCTCGTCAGCAGCGGAGCGAACGGAGCCTCCGGTAGGGCCGCCGGCACCTCGGGCTGCGGTGGCGGCTCCACGCCTTCGATTTCGACATCGCTGTACCGATACTGGCCGGTACCCGCGGGGATCAAGTGCCCGATAATGATGTTCTCCTTGAGTCCTAACAGATCGTCCCGGGCGCCGCGGATTGCGGCGTCGGTGAGGACTCGCGTGGTTTCCTGGAACGACGCCGCCGAAATGAACGACTGCGTCGTGAGGCTCGCCTTCGTGATACCCAGGAGCAACGGCTCGGACGTCGCCGGCTGGTGCGACTTCTTCTGCGCCCGGTCGTTCACCTCGCGGAACGTTCCCTTGTCCACGTGCTCGCCTTCGAGCAACTCGGTGTCGCCCGGATCCAGGATCCGCACCTTTTGCAACATCTGGCGGACGATGACGCCAATGTGCTTGTCGTTGATCTTCACGCCCTGCAGCCGATAGACCTCCTGCACTTCGTTCAGCAGGTACTCCTGCACGGCGCGCGGTCCCTTGATCCGCAGAATGTCGTGCGGGTTCACCGGACCTTCCGACAGACGGTCGCCGGCGCGCACGCGGTCGCCCTCGTGCACGCGCAAGTGCTTGCCGGCCGGCACCTCGTACAACTGCGCCGGTTGGCTGTCGTCGACCACGGCCTGGTTGCCTTCGCCTAACTTGAGCGGCTGGACGAAGATCTCGCGCTTGCCGCGCTTGATCTCGCCGAAGCGGACCACGCCGTCGATCTCGGAGATCGTGGCCGGATCCTTCGGCCGCCGCGCCTCGAACAATTCGGCGACGCGGGGCAGACCGCCCGTGATGTCGCGCGTTTTGTACGCTTCGCGGCTGATCTTCGCGAGAATGCTGCCCGCGGCGATCTTCTCACCATCTTCCACCGTGAGCTGCGCGCCCACCGGAATCACGAAGTCGCGCACGCGCCGTTCCTTCCCGCCCTTCTCCTGCACGATCTCGATGTGCGGGTGGAGCTTCTTCTCGCGATCCTCGATGATCACGCGTTGACGCAGACCGGTGAGCTCGTCGAGCTCCTCGGTCACCGTCTCATCTTCGACGATGTCGACGAAGCGAATCGTGCCTTCGACGTCGGCGATGATCGGGTTGGTGTACGGATCCCACGTGAACACCACCTGGTCGCGGCGGATCTCGGCGCCATCCTCGACCATGAGGTACGCGCCTAACGGAACCTGGAAGCGCGACACCACCGGCGCGTTCTTCTCGTTGGACGCGCGGATGATGATCTCGCCTTCGTACGAGGTGACGATCTTCTGTCCCTCGGGATTGGTGACGTGCGCCAGGCGCTCGCCGAATTCCACCACGCCCGGCACCTTCGACTTGCGCGCCGTCTGCTCGGCGATACGAGCCGCCGTGCCGCCGATGTGGAACGTACGGAGCGTGAGCTGCGTGCCCGGCTCGCCGATCGACTGCGCGGCCAGAATGCCCACCGCCTCGCCGAGATCGACCATGCCCATGGTGGCCAGGTTGCGGCCGTAGCACATGCGGCAGAGCCCGCGCTTCGCCTCGCACGTGAGCACGGAGCGAATGCGAACCGTTTCGATGCCGGCGTCTTCGATCGCACGCGCGGCCTCTTCCTTGATGAGCTCACCCGCTTCGACGAGCAGCGTACGGCGGCCCATCTCATCGATCTCGTGCGGATCCTCGACGTCCTCGGCGGCGACGTTGCCGACGATGCGCTCCGACAGCGGCTCGATGATGTCTTCGCCTTCCTTCAGCGCGCCGACCTCGAGACCCAGAATCGTGGCGCAATCTTCCTCGGTGATCGTCACGTCCTGCGCGACGTCCACCAGGCGACGCGTGAGGTAGCCGGCGTCGGCCGTCTTGAGCGCCGTGTCGGCCAAGCCCTTTCGTGCGCCGTGCGTCGAGATGAAGTACTCGAGCACGGAGAGTCCTTCACGGAAGTTCGACTTGATCGGGCTTTCAATGATCTCGCCGATACCGCCGGTGAGTTTCTTTTGCGGCTTCGCCATGAGACCGCGCATGCCGGCAAGCTGCCGGATCTGATCGCGCGATCCGCGTGATCCGGAGTCGAACATCATGAACACCGGATTGAAGCCGTTCTTCGCCTTCGCCATGGTCTTCACCATCGCGTCGGCAACGTCGTTGTTGGCGTGCGTCCACGTGTCGATGACTTTGTTGTAGCGCTCGCCGTTCGTGATGTTGCCGGTCTGGTACGCGCGCTGGAACCGCTCGACGCGCGCCTCGGCTTCCTGCAGGAGCGTAGCCTTCTCGCCCGGAATCTCGAGATCCTCGATGCCGATCGAGACGCCGCCCATGGTGGCGTGGCGGAACCCGAACTCCTTGAGGCGGTCGAGGAACTGCACCGTGCTCGCGAGCCCTTCCGTGCGGTAGGCCTCGAACACCAGCTCCGACAGCGCCTTCTTCTTCATCTCGCGGTTCTGGAAGCCTAACGCGGGCGGGACGATGCTGTTGAACAGCACGCGCCCGACGGTGGTGTCCACCCACCGCGCGCCGCGTCCATCGTTCACCAGATACCGCACCGGGCTCTGGAACTGCACGTTGCCTAACGCAAGGCCCATCTCCACCTCGGCCTGCGTGGAGTAGCGCGGTGCGTGCTTGAGCTTGGCCTCGAAGTCGAGCGGCGCCTTGGTGAGGAAGTAGCAGCCAAGCACGATGTCCTGGCTGGGCTCCGCCACCGGGCGGCCGTCGGACGGCTTCAGGATGTTGTTCGACGACAGCATGAGCAGGCGCGACTCGAGCTGCGACTCGAACGACAGCGGCACGTGCACCGCCATCTGGTCGCCGTCGAAGTCGGCGTTGAACGCCGCGCACACGAGCGGGTGGATGCGGATGGCCTTGCCTTCGACCAGCACCGGCTCGAACGCCTGAATGCCTAACCGGTGCAGCGTCGGCGCACGGTTCAGCAGCACCGGGTGGTCGCGGATGATCTCCTCGAGGATCTCGTACACCTCGGGCGACTCGCGCTCCACGATCTTCTTGGCGCGCTTCACCGTCTCGGCGATGCCCTTGTCGACGAGCTTGTGGATGATGAACGGCTTGAACAACTCGAGCGCCATCGCCTTCGGCAAGCCGCACTGGTGCAGCTTGAGCTCGGGCCCAACGACGATCACCGAGCGGCCCGAATAGTCCACGCGCTTGCCGAGCAGGTTCTGACGGAACCGGCCCTGCTTGCCCTTGAGCATGTCGGACAGCGACTTGAGCGGACGCTTGCCGCGGCCGCGGATCGCCTTCGAGCGGCGGCCGTTGTCGAACAGCGCGTCCACCGCCTCCTGCAGCATGCGCTTCTCGTTGCGCAGGATGACTTCCGGCGCCCGGTGCAGAATGAGTTTCTGCAACCGGTTGTTGCGGTTGATCACCCGGCGATAGAGATCGTTCAGATCCGACGTGGCGAAGCGGCCGCCGTCTAACGGAACGAGCGGGCGCAGATCGGGCGGGATCACGGGGATCACGTCCATGATCATCCACTCGGCCTTGTTCCGGGTGCCGCCGGCGTCGCCGGAGTTCCGGAAGGCGTCGATGATCTTGAGCCGCTTGAGCTGCTGCTTCTTGCGGTGCTGCGACGACTCGACCGCGACGGCGGCGCGGAGCTCGTCCGAGATCTTGTCGATGTCGAGACGGCGCAGGAGCTCGCGCACCGCGGGCGCGCCGATGTCGGCGCGGAACGCGTCGTCGTTCTCCTGCTTGGCCTTGTCGCGCAGCGTCAGGTACTCGTCTTCGTCGAGCAGTTGGTTCGGGACCACATCCTGCTGGCCCGGCTCGATGACGACGTAGTTCGAGTAATAGATGATCTTCTCGAGATCACGCAGCGTGATGTCGAGGAGATTGCCCATGGGACTGGGCAGCGTCTTGAAGAACCAGATATGCGCGACGGGAACGGCGAGCTCGATGTGGCCCATGCGCTCGCGGCGGACGCGAGACAGGGTCACCTCGACGCCGCAGCGGTCGCAGATCACACCGCGGTACCGGATGCGCTTGTATTTCCCGCAATGACATTCCCAGTCCTTCACCGGGCCGAAAATGCGCTCGCAGAACAGGCCGTCCTTCTCGGGCTTGAACGACCGATAGTTGATTGTTTCGGGCTTCGTGACTTCGCCCCAGGACCACCAGTTGCGGAGCCCCTGCATCTCGAGGCGTTCCCGCTCCTTGGGATCCTTGGGTCCGCGAATCTCCTCGGGCGAGGCGATGCGGATCTGGATGAAGTCGAAGCTCGAGCTGCGCGGCTCGCGCACGCTGCGGAAGTCGATCATGTGCTACTCCTCTCCGTTGCCGTTGCCGTTCATGCCATCCCCGTCGGTGGAGCCGAGCTTGACCCAAATGCCTAACGCTTGCAGCTCTTTCACCAACACGTTGAACGACTCCGGAATCCCTGGCTCCGGAAGGTTCTGGCCCTTCACGATGGCCTCGTACACGCGGCTGCGACCGTTCACGTCGTCGGACTTGACGGTGAGGATCTCCTGCAGCGTATGCGCGGCGCCGTAAGCCTCCAACGCCCACACCTCCATTTCTCCGAACCGTTGGCCGCCGAACTGCGCCTTGCCGGCGAGCGGCTGCTGGGTGACCAGCGAGTACGGTCCGATGCTCCGTGCGTGGATCTTGTCGTCGACCAGGTGGGAGAGCTTGAGCATGTAGATCTCGCCCACGGTGACGGGACTGGCGAAGCGCTCGCCGCTGCGCCCGTCGCGCAGCCACACCTTGCCGGCCACCGTTAGGCGCGCCAGCCGCATGAGCTCCACGGCCGCCGCGTCCACGTCCACCTCGGACTTGGGGCCGAGCATCCGCGCCAGCGCGGGCAGCTCGAGGGACTCGAGCGTGTCCGCGGCGTCGCGCGCGGCCAGCTTCTCGAGGTGGCGCAGCGCACTCTTGAACTCCGCGCGCCGCTCCTTGGACACCGATTCATCCTCGGACAGCGCCGTGTGCAGGTCGATCTGCGCCTTCACCTCTTGGGCCTCGTGATTCGCGATCTCCGACGCCGCCGCCCCGAGGAAGTCGCGCACCCGGTGATACTGATCGCGCGTCTCCTGCGACATGCTGCGGCCGGACAAATCGTTGATCGTCGCATCGCCGAGGTTCGCGTGCGTCTCGCCTTCCTCGCGCGACGGCTTGACGTCGCTGAGCAGGGCACGCACGTCGGCGTCGCTCATCGCCGGCACCGGCGCGTGCAGCGCGAGCGCCTGACCCGACCACCGCACACCGGCGAGCTTGAGGAGCAAGCCGATTTCCTTCTCGTTCGCGCCCTGGAACACGGGCGTCTTCGCGTAGAAGCCGAGGATCCGCGCGACCCATCCCAAGTGGGTCTCGAGGATCTGCCCCACGTTCATGCGGCTCGGAACGCCTAACGGATTGAGCACGATGTCCACCGGACGGCCGTCGGGCAGGAACGGCATGTCCTCTTCGGGGACGATGCGCGCCACGATACCCTTGTTGCCGTGCCGGCCGGCCATCTTGTCGCCGACGCTCACCTTGCGCTTCTCGGCCAGATAGACCTTGACTAACTGAATCACGCCCGGCGGCAATTCGTCGGGCTGCAGAATCTTGTCGATGCGCTCTTCCGCCTTCTCTTCGATGCGCGCCTTCTCGGAGTTGGCAGCTTCGATCACCTCGCGGATACGCTCGTTCGCTTTCTTGTTCTCGACGCGGAAGGTCTTGAGGTCGAGCTTCGGGATACTGAGCTCGCGCACCATTTCCGGTGTGAGCTTGGTCCCCGACGCGATCGCTTCCTCCACCGTGCCGGCCTTGAGCGCGAGCGTCACCACTTGGTTCTCGAGGAGCTCGGACAGCTCGCCGTCGCGCACTTCGTTCACGCGCACCTTCTCGTCGGCCTCGAGGCGGCGCACTTCACCGATGCGCTCGCCGCGGTCCTTCTCGATCACCTGGTCGTCGATGCGCGAGAAGATCTTCACATCGATCACCACGCCTTCCATGCCCGGCGGGACCTTGAGCGACGAGTCCTTCACGTCCTTCGCCTTCTCGCCGAAGATCGCGGTGAGGAGCTTCTCTTCCGGCGACAACTCGGTCTCGCCCTTCGGCGTGATCTTGCCGACGAGAATGTCGCCCGGCTTCACGTGCGCGCCGATGCGAATGATCCCGCGCTCGTCGAGGTCGACCAACGACTCCTCGGCGACGTTCGGAATTTCACGCGTGATCTCTTCCTGGCCGCGCTTGGTGTCGCGGACGTGGAGCTCCAGCTCCTGGATGTGGATCGACGAATAGACGTCGTCCTTCACCAGGCGCTCGGAGAGCACGATGGCGTCCTCGAAGTTGTGGCCGTACCACGGCATGAAGGCGACCGTGACGTTCGAGCCTAACGCAAGCTGGCCCATCTCGGTGCCGGCGCCGTCGGCCAGCACATCGCCGGCCTTCACCCGCTGGCCTAACCGAACGAGCGGGCGCTGATTGATGGCCGTATCCTGGTTGGTGCGCCAGTACTTCTTGAGCCGGTAGCGGTCGTGCTGCGTGAGCCGCGCGAGCGGCCGGTCATCACCGCGGCGATCTTCGGTCTTGCCGCGCTCCGCGGGACCGGCGTCGACGACGATCTCGTCGGCCGTCACGCGCGTGACCACGCCCGACCGACGCGCGATCACCACCGCGCCCGAGTCGCGCGCCACCTTCTCCTCGAGGCCCGTGCCCACCACCGGCGTACGCGGGTTGAGGAGCGGCACCGCCTGCCGCTGCATGTTCGAGCCCATGAGCGCCCGGTTCGCGTCGTCGTGCTCGAGGAACGGAATGAGCGCGGCGGCGATGGACACGAGCTGCTCCGGCGCCACATCCATATAGTCGATGCGATCCGGCGGCACGAGTGGGACGTCGCCGCGCTGCCGGCAGAGCACGAGGTCCTCGACGAACGAGCCGTCGGGCTTGAGACGCGCGTTCGCCTGCGCGATCACGACGTCCTCTTCGCGGTTCGCGTCCAGCCACTCGATCTCGTGCGTCACCTTGCTGTTCTTGACCACGCGATACGGCGTCTCGACGAAGCCCAGGTCGTTCACGCGCGCATAGCACGCCAGCGACGTGATGAGTCCAATGTTCGGACCTTCCGGCGTTTCGATCGGGCACATGCGGCCGTACTGCGAGTAGTGCACGTCGCGGACCTCGAAGCCCGCGCGCTCGCGCGTCAGACCGCCAGGGCCTAACGCAGACAACCGGCGCTTGTGCGTGAGCTCGGCCAGCGGGTTCGTCTGGTCCATGAACTGCGACAGCTGCGACGACCCGAAGAACGCCTGGATCACCGCGCTCACCGTCCGCGCGTTCACGAGATCGTCGAGCGTGATCTTCTCCGGATCCGTGTTGATCGACATGCGCTCCTTGACCAAGCGCGCCATGCGCGAGAGGCCGACGGAGAACTGGTTGGCGATCAGCTCGCCCACCGAGCGAATGCGGCGGTTGCCCAGGTGGTCGATGTCGTCCGTGTGCCCGCGGCCTTCGTGGAGCTCCACGAGGTAGCGGACGATGGCCACGAAATCATCCTTCGTGAGCACCGTGTGCGATGCGGGCGTCTTGAGGCCTAACCGCTGGTTGATCTTGTACCGGCCGACGCGGCCGAGATCGTAGCGTTTGGGCGAGAAGAACAGGCGCTCGAGCGCAACGCGCGCGGTCTCCAGATTCGGCGCCTCGCCGGGACGGAGCAGCGAGTAGATCTGCTGCAGCGCTTCCTTCTCGCTCTTCGTCGGGTCCTTCGCCAGCGTGTTCTTGATGAGGGTCGACTCCGCGCGGCCGGAGGCAACGAACACCTGGACCTTGTTGATGTCCTGGCGGCGCAGCTTCTTGAGCAGCGTGTCGGTGAGGACCTGGCCGGGTTCGGCAATCGCCTCGCCCGTGTCGGTGTCGACGACGTCGACCGCGAGGACGCGGCGCGTCGGGCGCTCGCCGCGCTCGATCGCATCCATCTCATCGCGGAGGTCGATCGTCATGTACGACGAGAAGACCTTGATCGAGTCGATGCCTAACCGACGGAGACGGTTGTAGACCTCCGGCGTCAGCTCGTCGCCTTCCTTGACCAGCATTTCCGCCTCGGCGCGCTCGCGCTCGGCGCGGGCTTTCTTGGTCTTGAGCTTGGGCGCGTCCGGATCGGACGCCTCGCCGGCGAGGGTGATGTCCTCGGCGATGATGGCGCCGATGACTTCGCGCTGGTCGCCGCGGCTCTCGAGCTTCTTGGTGAGGTCGAGGTCGCGGACGGCGAAGAACAGCCGCAGAATGTCGGAGTTGCTGCCGTAGCCTAACGCACGGAGCAGCGCCGTCGCCGGGAACTTCTTCTTCTTGTCGATGTGGACGTAGATCACATCGTGGATGTCCACGGTGAACTCGACCCACGAGCCGCGGAACGGGATGATGCGCGCCGAGATGAGGCGCTGGCCGTTCGGGTGCGTGGATTCCTCGAACACGACGCCCGGCGACCGGTGCAACTGGCTCACGATCACGCGCTCGGCGCCGTTGATGACGAACGTGCCGAGGGGCGTGAGCAGGGGCAGCTCACCGAGATAGACCTCCTTCTCGATGATGTTGCGCGGCCGCTTCTGTCCGTTGACCTCCTCGTTGACGACGAGTTGGAGCGTCGCCTTGAGGGGGGCGGAATACGTCATGTCGCGTTCGATGCACTCCTCGACGGAATACTTGGGATCGCCGAGCGAGTAGCGAACGAACTCGAGAGAATAGTTTTCGTGGACGTCGGTGATCGGGAACAGGTCCTTGAACACACGCTCGAGGCCGATGTCCTCGCGATCGTGGGCCGCGGCATCCAGCTGGAGCAACGCCTCGAAGGCGCGCGTCTGGATGTCGAGGAGATGGGGCATGTCCATCCCCTGGTCGAGCTTTCCGAAGGAGATTTGCTTCAACGATTCTGGCATTGATCACCCGCGCACAGACGCAAAACCGCCCCTCCCTCACCGCGTCGCGATTTCGCGAGGGCAAGGGGGAGCACAGAAAGAACAGTCGATTGTCGCTGCGATGCTGGCTGTAAGACCATTCGCGCCGGGAACCCGAAAGACGACCGGCAGCCGCACCCGATTATATACCGTTTAGGCTGCGCGGCAGTTCCCAGGCGGCGTCCAGAGACGCCGCCCGGGTACCGCGGTCGGCTACTTGACCTCGACGACCGCGCCTTGCTCTTCCAGCTTCGCCTTGATCTGGGCCGCTTCCTCCTTCGAGACGCCCGCCTTCACAGTCTGCGGCGCGCCATCGACGAGGTCCTTCGCCTCCTTCAAGCCGAGGCTGGTGATCTCGCGGACCACTTTGATCACCTGAATCTTCTTGGCGCCGGCTTCCTTGAGGGTGACCGTGAACTCGGTCTGCTCCTCAACGGCCGCAGCCGCGGCGCCACCGCCGCCGCCCGCGGGCGCGGCGCCGCCAACCGGAGCCGCCGCAATCGTCACGTTGAACTTCGACTTGAATGACTCGATGAGGTCGGCGAGCTCGAGGACCGACATGTTGCCGATTGCCTCGAGGATGTCGTCCTTGCCCAGGGTTGCGTTTGCCATGTGTCCGTTCTCTCGACTGAATAGGTACTTGGTGACCCGACGCCGGCGCCCAACCTGGAGCAGCCTGCGGCCGGCTGCTCTCTACGCGTTTTCTTTTTGCTGCCGCAGTGCCTCGAGCGCTCCGACCCACATGTAGAGCAACCCGTTGAGCGCGCCGACGAACGCTGCGAGCGGCGACTGCAACCCTGCCGCGAATTCGGCGAGCATCTGTTCCCTGGACGGAAGCGAGGCCAGATGCTTGACCTGCGCTCCGCCGATGGGCTTCCCCTCGAGCAACCCACCCTTCACCTCGGGCTTCTGCTCGTGTTCCTTGGCGAAGTCGGCGAGGACTTTCGCCGCGGCGACAGGATCGCGGCCGACGACGACGCCGGTCGGACCCTTGAGCCTCGTCCCAGCGAGACCGCTGTCGTTGACGGCCCGAAGCGCCAGGCTGTTCTTGATCACGACGTACTCGACGCCGGCGCGACGGAAGCGGCGGCGGAGCTCCGTCATGTTCTTGACGTTGAGCCCGGTGAAGTCCGTATAGTAGAGCGCCGTAGCGCCTTTGATTTTCGTCGTCAGCTCGCTGACGAGTTGGTCTTTCTCCGCGCGGTTCATCGTCGGTTACCGGTACGGGGTGGTGTCGATGGTGACGCCGGGCCCCATGGTGCTCGAGATCGCGAGGTTCTTGATGTAGACGCCTTTCGACGCGGCCGGCTTGGAGCGAACGATTTGGTCCATGAACGCGGTGAAGTTTTCGTTGAGCGCGTCGGCCGTGAACGAGACCTTGCCGATCGCGGCGTGCACGTTGCCCGCCTTGTCGACGCGGAACTCGATCTTCCCGGCCTTCACTTCCTTGACCGCGCGGGCGAGATCGAACGTCACCGTGCCCGCTTTCGGGTTAGGCATGAGTCCGCGTGGTCCGAGCACGCGACCGAGCTGGCCGACCTGGCCCATCTGGTCGGGCGTGGCGATGAGCACGTCGAACTCGAGCCAGCCGTCCTTGATCTTCTGCACGAGCTCGACACCAACGGCGTCGGCGCCGGCCGCTTCGGCCTCGCGCGCCTTTTCACCGACGGCGATGACGGCGACGCGGACCGACTTACCGGTTCCGGCCGGCAGCACGACGGTGCCGCGCACCACCTGGTCGGCGTGACGCGGATCGACGCCTAACCGAACGGCGACCTCGACGGTTTCATCGAACTTGGCGAACGCGTTCGTCTTGACGAGGTCGATCGCCTGTCGCGCCGGCACACCGCCGTTGCCGTTCTGCATCCGCTTGGCCGCGGCCGTGAACTTCTTTCCGTGGTGTCGCATCAGTCGCCTACCTCGACGCCCATCGAGCGAGCGGCTCCGGCCACCATGGCCATCGCGCTCTCGATGCTGTCGCAGTTGAGGTCAGGCAACTTGATCTCGGCGATCTTCCGGACCTGCGCCTTGGTCAACTTTCCCACCTTGTTCCGGTTCGGCTGTCCCGAACCGGACTCGAGGCCGAGCTCCTTCTTGATGAGGATCGCGGCCGGCGGTGTTTTGGTGATGAAGGTGAAGGACTTGTCCGAGTAGATCGTCAGCTCGACCGGCAGAATGGTGCCGGCGTTGGCTTGCGTCCTCGCGTTGAACTCCTTCACGAACGCCATGATGTTGATGCCGTGCGGTCCAAGCGCGGTGCCGACCGGAGGGGCCGGCGTCGCCTGGGCTGCCGGAATCTGCAGCTTGACGAATCCAATCGCTTTTCTAGCCATCAATACTCCGCTGTCGAAGGCGCGACTCAGCGTCGCGCAGTTCTGCCACGGTGTGTTTAGCGTCGCTGTGGTAAGCGACGGGGAGAGGTCAGTAGCCTCTCAACTGCAAGTAATCCAACTCGACGCTGGTGGGCCGACCGAACAAGCTCACCGAAACGCGGACCTTCCCCTTGTCGGCGTAGACTTCTTCCACCGTTCCGCTGAAGTCGCTGAACGGACCTTCCGTGATCTCGACCGCCTGTCCCACCATGAACGGAATCTCTTCCTTGGGCTCTTCCGGTTCCGTCTCGTCCGCAATGCCTAACAGGCGATTGACCTCGTCCGGGCGCAGCGGCTGCGGGAATCGGTCCTGCCCAACGAACTTGATCACGCCCTGGATGTTGTTGATGGTGTGGGCGGTTTCCTGATCCATCACCATCTCCACGAGCACGTATCCCGGGTAGATCTTCCGTTCGACTGTCACCTTCTTGCCGTTCTTGATCTCGACGACTTCTTGCGTCGGCACGAGCGCCTGGCGGATCGCGCGCTCGTCAGCGGGCCGTGCATCCTGTTCGATGCGGCGCTGGATGAGCGAGCGAACCTTGTTCTCGTGACCGGCTGTCGTCTGGATCGCGTACCACCGATGCTGGGGAGCCATGCCGACGTTGCTCACTTGAAGAGAGACGGCACGCCGGACACCAGCACGCCCTGCAGGATGACGTCGAGAATTGCGATGAACCCGGCAATGAGCAGCACGAAGATGATGACGGCGATCGTGTTCTTCCGAAGTTGAACACGATCGGGCCACGTGATCTTGCGCATCTCGGCGCGGACAGCGACGAGGAAATCCCCGAAGCCGGCAACGCCCGAGCGGATTTCGGTCGCGAATTTCGTGACTGCTGGCATCCCTACTTGGTTTCCTTGTGCACCGTATGCGTGTTGCACCGTGGGCAGTACTTCTTCCACTCGACCCGCTCCGGGTGCGTGCGCTTGTTCTTCGCGGTGAAGTAATTCCGATTCTTGCACTCGCCGCAGGCGAGAATGATTTTTTCACGCGGCATATAATCCCTGCCTGTCGCTCGTTGCCGTTAGGCGTTACTTGATGATCTTGGTGACGACGCCGGCGCCGACCGTGCGGCCGCCCTCGCGAATCGCGAACCGAAGCCCCTCATCCATCGCGATCGGCGTGATCAGCGTGATCTCCATCTGGATGTTGTCCCCCGGCATCACCATCTCCGTCCCCGCCGGCAGCTGCACGCTCCCCGTCACGTCCGTCGTCCGGAAGTAAAACTGCGGCCGATAC
>DASVAC010000049.1:0-4833 GCA_036376535.1 Gemmatimonadaceae bacterium
CCAGCACCGGGAGCGAAGCTTGAATCGATGGCGAACCGTCGTCCACACCCGGGAGCAGGTGCGTGTGGATGTCGATCACGATTGTGCCGCGTTGACGAGTGCACCCACCTCGCGGCCGCCGCTCTGCTCGAACAGCGTGCCGACCACCACGAAATCCGCTCCGGCGTCGCGCGCGATGCGCACGTGCTCCGTGGTGCGGATGCCGCCGCCAACGAACAGCGGCCCGCGCGACACCGCCCGCGCCGCGTGCACGAGCGGCGCACCCACGGGACGGCGCGCGCCGCTGCCGGCGTCCAAATACGTCGCGCGCATGCCGAGGCGAGCGGCGGCGCTGACGTGGGCGTGCACGAACTCCGGTTTGTCGGCCGGCAGGGGGCGCGTTTGACTGGTCGCCTCCACCGCGGTCACGCAGCCGCCGTCCACGAGGCAGTACGCCGTTGCGATCGCTTCCACTTCAGGATGACGATCGAAGAAGGGGACCGCACGCACGTGCTCCTCGATCAGATACTGGGCGTTGCGCCCGGACACGAGCGAGAGCATGAGCACGCCGTCCACGCCCGCCACGAGATCTGACGCGGCGGCCGGGAACAGGACTAACGGAACATCCGGTGCGGCGGATCGGAGCGCGGCGACCGTCGCCGACGCATCGGCGCCCTGGCCGAAGCTGGTGCCGACGAGCAGCACCGACACGCCTTCGCCGGCTGCGCGCTCCGCCAGCTCGTGGGCGGTCTCGGGCGGCGTGCGCGCCGGGTCGACGAGCACCGCCAGGCCGCTCGATTCGGTGAGGCGGTCGAGCAGCGTCACGCCGGTGCTCCAGCGCCGGCGCGGCCGCCCGGTGCCGTCGCGGCGAGGGCCGCGAGCCGGCGCACCGCCGCGGCCGCCCGTTCGCCTAACGCTTCCGGCTCGTCGGCCGCCGCCTCGAAGGCGTACGTCACGAGCGCGTCGGCGGCGAGCAGCACGACGGCCTGCGCGCGGTCGCGGCACCCCGCCGCCAGGGCTTCGGCGAGCAGCGACTCGGCGGCCGCGAGCGACGCGTCGCGCACCGTCGACGCATCGGCGCCTAACGCCGGCCCGAGCGCGCGCCTGAGCTCGGCGCCGAGCGCGGGGGGCGGCGCGGGCCGCCGGGTGTCCAGCCAGTCGCCGACGGTCACGCCGCTCCGCCTAACGCAGTGCGCACGATCGCCGGCGCGTCCGCGATCGCCGCGCGCACGCGCTCGGCGTCGGGCATCCCGGCCTGTGCCATGTGCGCCTTCCCGCCCCCGCGTCCGCCGCCGGCCGCCGCGATCGTCTTGATCAACTGGTCGGCGCGCACGCCGCGGTCGCGCAGATCGTCGGTGACCACGGCGAGCAACGTGTTCTTGCCGTCGCTGAACGACGACCCCAGCACGCCGACGCCGCTGCCCAACTGCTCCCGCAGCGCGTCGCCTAACGCTTGCAGCTCCTTCACGTCCCCCGCCTGCACCACCGCCGACACGATGCGCGTCCCGTTGGCGCGCTCGGCCCCCGCCACCAGCTGCTGCACCTGATCGCCGCCGCCGCGCATCGCCTCGTCGAGACGCTTCTGCAGCGTGCGCCGCTCCTCGAGCAGCGCCTCCACGCGCTTCACCAGGCTGTCCGCCGGCGCGCGCACGAGCTCGCCTAACCGCTCGAGCCGCCGCTCCTCGTCGCGCAATACCTCGTAGGCCGTGGGGCCCGTCACCGCCTCGATGCGCCGCACGCCCGCCGCGACGCCGGTCTCGGCCACGATCTTGAAGAGCGCGATCTGCCCCGTGTTCCGCGCGTGCGTCCCGCCGCACAATTCCATCGACCACCCAGGAATCGAGACGACGCGCACCACGTCGCCGTACTTCTCGCCGAACAGCGCCATCGCGCCGCCCGCCACCGCATCGCGATACGCCTTCTCGGTGGTCGTCACGTCCACGTCCGCCCAGATGCCGCGGTTCACCCACTCCTCGATCTCCGCCAGGCGCGGCGCGCCCACGGGTCCGTGGTGCGTGAAATCGAACCGCAGCCGGTCCGGCGCGACTAACGATCCCGCCTGGTGCACGTGCTCACCCAGAATCGCGCGCAGCGCCGCGTGCAGGAGGTGCGTGGCCGTGTGGTTCCGCTCGGTGTCGCGACGGCGATCGGTGGGCACCCGCGCCACCGCGGGGCCGAAGTGGAACTCGCCCACCACCGTGCCGACCGCTGCGTTAGTCCCCTGCACCTTGCGCACGTCGTCCACGTCCACGCGCCAACCCTGCCCAACGATCTCGCCCACATCCGAGATCTGTCCGCCCGACTCGGCGTAGAACGGCGTCTCGCGCAGCATCACCGCGATGCGGCCATCGTCCAGCCGGCGCGCCGCGGTCACCTGCGTTTCGATCTCCACGGTATCGTAGCCCACGAACCGCGACGACTCGGGCGGCGTCGCCCGATCCCACCGCGACGCGTCCGACAGCTCGTCCGCCGTCACGGTGATGTCGCGCGCGCGGCGCTCCTCGCGCGACTGCTCCCGTTGGGCATCGAGCGCCCGGTCGAAACCGGTGATGTCCACCGTGTAGCCGCGCTCGCGCGCCATCAGCTCCGTGAGGTCGATCGGGAATCCGTACGTGTCGTACAAGCGGAACGCGTCGTCGCCCGAGATCGTCCCGCGGAGCGCGGTCGACCCCTGCGTGCTCCGCGCGGGCGCGAGCTGATCGAACCGCTGCATGCCGCCTTCGATCGTCGCCAGGAAACGCTCTTCCTCCGCGCGCGTGGTGTCCAACAGAAATCCGCGGCGCGCCTCGAGCTCCGGATACACGTCGCGCATCGTGTCGATCACGCGCGCGACGACGTGCACGAGCGTCGGCTCGCTCCTGCCTAACAACCATGCATGGCGGACCGCGCGCCGCAAAATGCGGCGCAGCACGTAGCCGCGTCCGTCGTTGGACGGATACACGCCGTCGGCCAACAAGAACGCCACCGCGCGCGCGTGATCCGCGAGCACGCGGAAGGACGCGGGTTGCACGGTCACGCGGCGCGACGCCGCCTGCACCACGTACTCGTCGTCCGATGTGCGGCCGCGATACGGAATGCCCACCGCCGTCTCGGCCGCCTCGAGCAGCGGCGCGAACAAATCGGTGTGATAGTTGGACGTCACGCCCTGCTTCACCGCAGCGATGCGCTCGAGGCCTGCGCCAGTATCCACCGACGGACGAGGCAGCGGCTTGAGCTCGCCGCTCGGCTGCCGGTCGAACTGCATGAAGACGAGGTTCCAGATCTCGAGAAACCGACCCGCCTCCGCGCCCTCGACGAACGCGTCGCGCGAAAACTCGCCGCGATCCAGCTCGGTCCATTCGCCGTGCGCGCCCGCGGGAAACGCCCAGTCGGACGCGAAGTGGGCGAGGTCGACGTAAATCTCGCTGCACGGACCGCACGGACCCGTGTCCGCCATCTGCCAGAAATTGTCCGCCTCACCGAGACCGTAAATCCGCGAATCGGCGAGACCGGTTACCTCGCGCCACAGGGAGCGCGCCTCGTCGTCCGATTCGTACACGGTCACGCGCAGATGCCGCTTGTCGATGCCCATCTCCTCGGTGACAAACTGCCACGCGAAGCGGATGGCGTCGCGCTTGAAGTAGTCCCCGAACGAGAAATTGCCGAGCATCTCGAAGAACGTGTGGTGACGCGCGGTGTGTCCGACCTGCTCGAGGTCGTTGTGCTTGCCGCCCGCGCGCACGCACTTCTGCGCAGTGGTGGCGCGTCGGCCGAACGACGTCTGCTCCTGCCCCAAGAAAATTTTCTTGAACTGGACCATCCCCGCGTTGGTGAACAACAACGTCGGGTCGTCCTTGGGCACGAGCGATGAGCTGGGCCGCACCGCGTGGCCGTTCCGCTCGAAGTAGCCAAGGAAGCGCCGGCGAATCTCGGAAGCGCGCATAACGCAACAATATACTCGTACCGAAGGCGTACGAGTCAGTAGGGCGACAGCGCTATACGGCCCGAATCAGTCTGCGGCGGCTGTCTCTCGCGTTGTTGGGAACGGGTCACGAGCACGAACCGCGGCGTGGTAGGCTTCCTCGCTTTGAGGAACACGGATTGGGCGGATGTAACGGATTGAACGCATCGCTCGGCTGCGACGGCCTGGGCATGGCGGGCGGTCGGCATCTACGACGTTGGCTCAAAGGATAACTACAAGGATGCAAGGGATGGGGATGATCGCTTCGACATCCGCGGATAGTACGTTCGCCACTCGCGAGACACGTCTTTTACTCGTTAGGCCGCCAGAGAGACCGAGTCACTCCGACTTGTGCGCGACCAATTTGGCGATCACCGCTTGCTCGTCGTCCGACTCCGTATGTGATATTGGCATCCACGAGTTGATAGCGGACAAACCCGGACACGAACGGACAAAGCACGAATGTTTTGTTTGTTCTTCGCCCGCGCGAGGCCCTGACGCGCGGGTTCCAACAAAACGTCGGCCGTGTCCGTTTGTGTCCGGATTTGTCCGCTATCAACTCGTGAAACTCCCCTCGCGCATCGGAGGCGGATTCATCAAGTCGACGCCTATCGAAGGCGTCGGATCCGTCCACGAGAGCGTAAGATGTGCGTCGCGCCGATGTCGAAGCGATCCTCCCCATCCGTTGCATCCTTGTCGTTCTATGAGAGCGATTGTCAACGGCGGACTTCGTCCCGACTGATCGTCGCGGCGTTTTGGCCGTGGCAATCAGCCCCATAGTCTGAACTGCGCGATGGACGTTCCGCCGCGATGGGTGCCGCAGTGTCGTCTTCTTCCGCATCGTTCCGCGTTGCCTCAGCTCCAGTGTCGATTCGACGGATGCAAGCGCTTGGGTCGCGCAGGGCGAACCATGG
>DASVAC010000050.1:0-11089 GCA_036376535.1 Gemmatimonadaceae bacterium
TCGTCGCGAGACGACGCGTCCGCCGGTGGTCGAGCAGCCTCGCTCCGAGGTCGTGCGGCCGCCGGTCGCTGCGGCACCGACTCGGGTTGCACGTCCCGAGCCCGCGCCCAGCACGCGCGTGATCGCCGAGCCTCGCGTGCAGCACGAAGCGCAACCGCGCGAAGTGCAGCAGCCGCGAGTGATGCAGGAGCCCCGCGCAGTGCAGCCACGCGAGGCGCCGCCAGCGCGCGACGTGCAACCACGCGAAGTGCAGCCACGCGAAGTGCAGCCACGCCAGGTGCAACCGCGTGAAATGCAATCGCACGAACGCGTGAGCACGTCCAAGCAGGATCGGGCGAAAGACGTACGGCGCCGCCCGTCCGATCAGCCGGCGCACTAAGTCGATCCGGTCGTGTCCGGCGGTGTCCGCGCTTTTGGCCGCCCGAGACGCGAGACTGGAATTGCAGCAGAGGCTTCGGTATGATGCCACGTGCATCTACCGAAGCCTCGCTGCATCGCGACCGGTCCCGCACGAGAACCGTGACCGACACCGCTCTCCCCGCAGCTTCGCTCGGGGCCGACGGACGCCCGCTCACCGTGATGTACGTCGACCTCAATACGCAGTGGCGCGGCGGACAGCGCCAGATCCTCTGGATGGCGCAAGGTCTCAGGCGCCACGGCGGCCGGCCGCTGCTCGCGCTGCGCCCGCACGCGGTGCTCGCCCAACGTGCGCGCGCCATGGGCCTCGAGGTGGTTCCCATCGACCCGCTCATCGCCGAGTGGGGACCGATGACGGTGATGCGCCTGCGACGGACGGTGGCGCGCGAAGGCGTCCAGATCCTGCACCCCCAGTGCGGACACAGCATGGCCTTGTCCGCGCTGGCTGCGTTAGGCACAAACACGCGCGTGATCTTCGCGCGCCGCGTGACCTCGCCGCTCCGGCGCGGCGCCGCCACGCGCATCAAGTACGGGCGGGCGGACCGGTTCATCGCGGTATGCCGGGCCGCGGTCCCTGCCCTGCTCGAGGCCGGCATCGACCCGAGCCGCGTGGACGTCGTCTACAGCGGCGTGGACCTCGCGCGCGCCGTCGAGCCCGCGAGCCGCGCCACGCTCGCCGAGCTCGGCGTGCCTAACGGACCGTTGGTCGTGATGGTGGGCGCCCTCACCCAGATGAAGGACCCCCTCACGTTCGTGCGCGCGGTGGACGTCGCGCGACGAACGGTTCCCTCGCTCCAGGCCCTCCTCGTGGGCGACGGCCCGCTTCGCCCTCCCGTCGAAGCCCTCATCCGCGACCTCGGCCTCGGCGACACCCTGCACCTGGCGGGGTTTCGATCCGATGCCGATTCGCTCATGTGCGCCGCGCAGGTGGTGGTCCTGAGCTCCGACGCGAGCGCGGAAGGCATCGGCGGCGTGGTGATCGACGCGATCTCGTTCGGCCGGCCGGTCGCGGCGACGGCGGCGGGCGGCGTCCCGGAAGTGATCGAGAACGAGCGCACCGGCTTGCTGGTACCGGTGCGCGATGCCCAAGCGCTGGGTCAGGCGATTGCGCGCCTCCTCACCGATCGTGATCTCGCAACACGCCTCGTCGCCGCCGGACTCGCCCGCTCCCGCGACTTCGCGATCGAAAACACCGTGGCCGGCACCATCGCCGTGTACCAGCAGCTGCTCGAGACGACGTCGACGTGACGGCCGCCCCCGCCGCCGCCCGCCGCCTAACGGTACTCGAGCTCGACACGGAACGCGGGTGGCGCGGCGGCGAGCGCCAGTTGCTCTGGCACGCGCAGGTCCTCACGCGCCTTGGACACCGCGCGCTGATCGCGGCCCGGCCCAACGAGCCGCTCGCCCAACGGGCCGAAGCGCTCGGCATCCCGGTGTTCCCCGTCTCGCCGGCCATGGAGCTCGACCCGCGCGCTGCATGGGCGCTGCGTCGCGTCATCCGGCGCGAGCGTGTCGACATCGTGCACACCCACACCGCACACGGCGTCGCGCTGGGCGCCATGGCCTGCGTCGGCACCACGGCCAAGCTCGTGATCACGCGACACTCGGACTTCCGCCCACGCGCCAACGTCGGCACCAAGTGGAAATACAGTCGAGTCGACGCCCTGATCGCGATCTCCACCGCATCCAAGAACGCGATGATCGCGAGCGGCATGTCGCCGGAGTCGATCACCATCGTCCGCGGCGGATCCGACCAGTCCAGGCCGATCGCCCCCGCGAGCGCGTCGACTCTCGCATCGCTCGGCGCGGTATCCGGGTCACCGTTGGTCGTACAGGTGTCGCAGTTGGTCCAACACAAGGACCCGCTCACGTTCGTCGCCGCGATCGATGCGGCGCGGGCCCGCGTGCCGTCGCTCCATGCGATTCTCGTGGGCGACGGCCCTCTCCGGCCGAACGTCGAACACGCGGTCGCCGAGAAGGACCTGGGCGAGCACCTGCGAGTGGCGGGTTATCGCACGGATGCCGATTCGCTGCTCGCCGCCGCCGACGTAGTCACCCTCAGCTCTGAGGAAGACGCACTGCCGAGCGTCCTGTTCGACGCGCTGTTTTGTGGAAAACCAATTTGCGCTACGAGTGCGGGCGGAGTGCCCGAAATCATTGAGGACAAGGTGTCCGGTCTTCTGTCACCGGTTGCCGATGGACCTGCGTTGGGCGAGTCGATTGCTCGCGTTATCAACAATCCGGCGCTCGCACTGTCGCTCTCGGCGGGTGCGCGTGCGCGTGCGAACGAGTTTTCCATCGAGCGCAGTGTTGGGCGAACGATCGCGGTCTACGAGCGCGTGATTGGCGCGCCGATCGTCGGGGCCATCCATGATAATTAACGTTACATAGGAGCATGTAACAACCTTATTAACAGCAGCTTATAGAGTTGTAAACAATCGCATCACTGCGAGGCTCTTTCTCGCTCGAGGGTGACACCGGTCGCGCGATTTTCGTCCTTGGACGAGGGGCTGCCCATGCGAATCGCGCACGGGATGGCGCCCTAGTTCGGGTCGCACGTGAGCCGTCGAGCGATGCCATGCGATGCTTTTCCGTTAGTCACTTTCGCGCCTCCGTTGGACCGCATCCCAGCACCCTGACGTCGGTCGTTCTGTCTCTGCTCGTTGCGACCGCGCCGCCCCTGCTCGCTCAAGCCGGCAACGTCGACGTGGGCACGGTGGTCACGGCCGGAAACGTGATCTGGGTTCGCGCGACTGCCTCCGGATCCGTCGCGTTTTTCATGTCGCCGGGCTACCGCGACGCGTTCGCTCGCCCGACGATGGTGGACGCGTACCGGCTCGCACGTTGGACAGACAGCGCAAAAGTTCTGCGCGCTCCCGCGTCCGGCGTGGCAGACGCGAAGGCGCCGTCGGACAGCGGCCTCGCGTTCGACAGGTGGGTAGGTACGGACAGCAGCGGCCTCGAGATCAAGCGCGACGGCTCGACCATTCTTCGAGTGCCGGACACGCCGGCCCGCGAGGTGGTGGACCTGCTCGCGCGCGGCGCGGAGCTCACACGCCGGCTATCGGCGCCACCGCGGCCAGCGGTTGTCGCCAAGGTCCAACCGAAACCGCAACCGGTTCGGGAGCCAGCTCCCTCGGCGAGAATCACCATGAAGCAGGTTGCGGTTGCTTCTGCGCCGGCGACGAGCGCAACTGCGCCCGTCTCGGTCGCCGTCGTCGCGCCGCCCATGCCGACGCCGGCGCCAACGGTCGAGCCGTCGGTCACGCCGACCGCAGCGGTGCCGACGGCGTCGGTGTTGCAGGCACCGGCGCCTGTCGCAACAGCTCCTGCGATGCCCGTTCCGGCACCAACGAGAGACTCGACTCCCGTGCCGCCGCCGCGTGTGCCTAACCTAAAGCCGTCGATCGACGCGACCATCCCGCACGATGCACCGGCGAGCGCCGCGAAGCTCGAGAGCCGGCGCGAAACCTCGATCGTCGCCGACGTCAGGGCCGAGCGGCTTCCCCCGGTGGAAACGGTCGACAAGCACATCGACACGCCGCTCGGCCCCTTCGTCGTGCCCGCCGCCAAGCTCATCGACCACGACACGCAGATCAAATACTGCTATACGGAGTTAGGCCTGCGCTACGACCGGCGTCTCACTGGCGACGTAACCGTGCGTGTGAGCCTCAACAGCGCCGGCTTCGCGGACACCGTCGAGGTCACCAAGCGCACCTGGGATGGCGTCGCGGCCGCCGAAGTCGAGTCGTGCATGCGCGCCCTCATCGAAGACTGGACGTTCGACGACCGCCAGCCGCCCGACACTCAAACTGTCGAGCTGCACTTCACGCTCACGCCTGCCATGCGCACCGCGACGACGGGGGGCGCCCAACCGTCGTCGCAGCCGCGCTGACCGCTACGGCTTGGGCGTCGCCACGGGCGCTGCGCCCTTCGAGGTCCACACGTTGTTCGCGCGGTTGTCGTCGACGATGCGGTGATCGGGATCGATTTCGATCTTGCTCACCGTCTTGCCCGCGAAGTCGTAGCGCCTAACGTAGAACATCGAGTTCATGCTCCACACGTCGGCGGGATAGTGGTAGTTCATCGTCGATCCGTCCGACATCGTGAAGCGCACCAGCAGCGGCAGCACGCCGCGCGACTTGTTGCCGTAGCCCACCAATACGATCGTCGAGTCGCCGCGCGTACGCGTGACCACGGTGTCGATCGCCTGGTCGAAGTGGTCGTCCTCGACGAACCATTCGCGCCAGAACCAGTCGAGGCGTTGGCCGGACTCGTCATCCATGGTGCGATAGAAGTCGGCCGGCGTCGGGTGCTTGTATGCCCAACGACGAATGTAGGCCTTGAATCCCGCGTCGAACGCGTCGGGGCCGATGATCTCCTGTCGCAGCAGCTGCAGGCCAACCGACGTCTTGTCGTACTCGGTGAAGCCGAGTTTGTCGGGATCCATGCGATCGGCGGGAATCTCGATCGGCACGTCGATGTTCCGCTCCTGCGTCTCTTCGATCTCGCTGCGTTGGTCCGCGGCGCGCTGCATCTGATCGCCCTTCTCGGGATATCGGCGCGCTTCGGAGAACGTGTTGATGAACGTGTTGAAGCCTTCGTCCTGCCAGAAGTGAATGCGCTCGTTGGTGCCCACGAGCATCGGGAACCAGTCGTGACCGATCTCGTGCGTGATCACGTTGTAGAGGTCGTACTTGTCGTTGCTCTTCGCCTCCATGGCGAGCATCGGGTACTCCATGCCGCTCACCGGTCCTTCGACGACGGTGATCTGGGGCCACGGATACGGATACCAGCGCTCCGAGTACTCCATGATCGACATGCGCGCCTGGTCGGCGGCGTCGCTCCACGGGTCGATGGCGCTGGGCCGATAGTACGAGTACGCCATGATGCCCTTCCAGCTCGACGCGTCCCACATGTACTCGGGCGACGCGGCAAACGCGACATCGCGCACGTTCTTGGCGCTGAACTTCCACGTCAGGTTGCCGGTCGTGCGCGGGCGCGCGCTGTGGTTCTGTAGCTCCTCCTGCGTCACGATGTGGACCGGCGTGGCCGACTTGGCCGCCTGCGCGAGGCGCGTGATTTCCGTTTGCGTTAGGACGTCACGCGGGTTCTCGAGCACGCCGGTGCCGCCCACGATGTAGCCCGCGGGCACGGTCACCTGGTAGGTGAAGTCGCCGTACTCGAGGTAGAACTCGCCCTGCCCTTCGTACGGATCGGTGTTCCAGCCGCGAACGTCGTCGAAGACCGCGAGCCGCGGATACCACTGCGCGATCTCGTACAGCGAGCCCTCGCGCCCCATGCGGTCGGCGCCATGTTCGGGTACGCGGAAGTGCCACGCGACGTCGAAGGTTGCCGACGCGCCCGGTTTGAGCGGCTCGGCGAGCTCGACGTGCAGCATCGTGTCCCAGGTGCGCGTAGAGAGTTTGACGTGGCGCGGTGACTTTGAGCCGCGCTCCGTCACGAGCTGGTCGAACCGGTCGATGCGGTCGCCGCCCGCGAAGCCGCGCGCGCCGAAGCGCGACTGCTGCGGGAACACGTACGCGTTGAGCGAGCTGTCGGTGAAGGCATCCTGCTCGACCTGCAGCCAGATGTGGTCGAGTGCGACGGGCGAATTGTTCGTGTAGTGCAACGTGAGCTCGCCGGTCACCGTTTGCGCCGTCGTGTCGAGCGTGGCGCGGATGTCGTAGTCGGCGCGGTTCTGCCAGTAGCGCGGCCCGGGCTCGCCATTGGCGAGGCGGAATTCGTTAGGCGTCGGCAGGCGCAGCGGTGCAAAAATCGATGTGTCGGGAAGACCCGGCCGGTCCACCGAATCGGCGACCTGTTGCGACGCGCCAGAATCGCTTGGCTGTTGGGATGCGGCCGGCACCGCCACGGCGCAAAGCGCGAGGGTCGCGAGGGCGCGCACGGTGCGGGCGCCGGTGTGCGGTGAGATGCGTATCGGCGAGTGCATGGGCTCGAAGTTGATGGACGCAACAGGCTGCTGTGGTGTCCGAAGGTTAACGACGCGGCAGGCCGCGTGGTACGAGCAGCAGGCGACGGACCCGGCTGACAGCGGAGGCCGGAACGGTTGACGTCGAGTGAGCCGCACACGTAGCGTGTAATGCGCACGGTCGGTGATGCGCCGCAGGAGCATTCCTTCCATCTGGAGCCCGTTCTCGTGCCCGATATCGGCAGCCTCCACCCCCAGGTCGTTCACTTCGTCGTCGCGCTCCTCATCGTGGGCGTGCTCGCGCGCATCATCTCGCTGTTTCCGTTGGGCCCGCGATGGTCGTTTACCAACGGCATGGCGGCCGTGCTGCTTCTGTTAGGCACGGCGGCGGCGGTGGTCGCGGTCCAGAGCGGGCTCGACGCGCACGAGAAGGTCGAGTCGATCCCGGGCGTCCGCCAAGCGGTGAACGTCCACGAGGACTACGGTGAGGACACGCGCGACATCTTCCTGGTCGTGTCGGCAGTCGAGATCGCGCTCCTCATCGTCGGTGCGCGAAAGCCTGGCGTGGCGAAAGGCCTGCGCGCGCTCTCGGCGGTGATCGGGATCGTCGGCGGCGTGTACCTGTACGAAGCGGGCGATCACGGCGGCGATCTCGTGTACAGCTACGGCGGTGGCGTCGGCGTCCGGAGCGGCGACACGACCGACGTTCGCCGCGTGCTCGTGGCCGGGCTGTACGACAACCTGCAGCTCGCGCGCAAAGCGGGCAATCATGATGAGGCGGCGCGCCTCACGGATCAACTCGCGACGATGATGCCCGGCGACACGTCGGTTCGCTTCCTGCGCATTCAATCGATGGTGCGCGATCGGCACGATGCGCGTGGGGCGCTGGCGGCCCTGGACTCGATTCCGGTGACGCCGACCAACCGCCGGTTGCGGTTCCAGAAGGCCCTGCTCCAAGCGGAAGCCTTCGACTCGGCCGGCATGCGCGACTCGGCGCGCGTGGTGCTCACGGCGCTCAAGAAGGACGTGCCTCAGTTAGGCGACCGCATCGATCAGATGCTGCAGCAGATGCGCTGACGCTCGCGTCGCGCGTGGTGGGCGTCCTCGCTCTCGGGAACGCGGATTGGGCGGATTGAACAG
The DNA here is from genome assembly GCA_036376535.1 of Gemmatimonadaceae bacterium. Classification (GTDB taxonomy): domain Bacteria; phylum Gemmatimonadota; class Gemmatimonadetes; order Gemmatimonadales; family Gemmatimonadaceae; genus JADGGM01. Next base: position 7,490 of record DASVAC010000050.1, read on the forward strand.
ATCGTCCGGGTGCTCCGCCAGGGCATCGCGGGCAGCCGGCATCTACGACGTTGGTTCAAAGGATAACGAAAAGGATGCAAGGGATGGGGAGGATCGCCTCGACATCGGCGGATGGCGCGTCCGCGACGCGCTAAACAAGTCCCTTTGTCTGATAGACGCCAGAAAAACCTGTCGACCATGACTCAGCTGCGAGATGGCGAGACCATCGACGAAGCGAGGACTTTGCGCTGTTTGTCAAGACAACAACACCTCACGCACCGTGGTGCGCACGCTGTCGGCGCACGGCTGACGCCTAACGAGAGAGTCGGCTCCTTCCATGAGCACCAACGATGAGCTTCGCGCCGATGTCGAGGCGATCCTCCTCATCCCTTGTATCCTTTTCGTTATCCTTTGAACCAACGTCGTAGATGCCGGTTGCCCGCGGATGCCCCCGGCGGAGCAGCCCGACAATCCGTTCAATCAGAGCTGTTATCCGCCCGATCCGCGTTCCCCAGAGCGAGGAAGCCCACCAAGCGCGGGTCTCGATGTGTAGCCGCCCGCCTCGCGAGGACGAGCCGGGCGGTTCCGTTAGGCGGCGCGGGCCTACGCGCTACGCGTCGAGCGCGTGCGCGAACTGCTCCTTGAGCACGGGTCGCGCGCGATACAGGTACCAGCACATCGCGACCGCGGCGATCACGTTGCCGATGAGCACCTGATACCACGCCAGGGCGCCCAGCGGCGTCGAGTGCTGCAGGATGGCCACGAACGCGTAGAACCCGATCTCGAACGCCACGAAGATCAGCACTGCGAAGAGCACCATCGACGGCTCTTCACCGGCCCAGTCGACGACGCTCGCGGCCATGATGCCGGCGACAATGAACGCGGCGTAGTGGAACACCGTGTACGCAGCGATGAACGCGCCGCGCTCGTTCATCGGGACAGGTCCGGTCACACTGAACAGCGCATGGCCGAGCGTGTCCGGCGTGAACAGCGGATGCCCGGCGATCACGTCGACAATGAAGAACCAGACCGCTACGGCAGTGGCCCCGATGATCCCGGCGATCACGCCGTCGTGCAACACCGCGTGCGGACGCTGGAAGTAGAGCGCAATCTGGTGAATGAGCTCGGGACTGCGCAGCCAGATCACCGCGCAGAGCAGCACGAAGACGATGACCGGAATCCAGAAGCCGCCTTGCCCGCTCATGTGCTGCGTCGCCGCTGCCGGGAACATCAGGATGGCCAGCGTCGCCGCGCCGAACACAGCCGCGCTCGGGACGAGCAACGCGATCGCTCCGCCGATTTCCACGAGCCCAACAACGATCCGGATCCACGCCGGGAATCCGCCCATCGTGGCGGCCTGAATGTAGAACGTGGATGCCCCGGTGAGCTTCGCGATGCCCGTCGCCAGGAACACGATCGCGAGCACGATACTCAGGATCCACGTGACGGAACGTGCCGGCCGTCCTCGATCCATATTGCACCTCCGCGCGCACGACACAGCGCCTGTCGTGCAGTCTAGGGGCGACGCACGCGGCGTCAAGCGAACCCGAAGCGAAAGGGTCTAGCGTCGCGTTACGCTGCTTCGCTTGCCGCGCTGCGCCGTGGCGATCGATATTGCGACGGCCGGCACCACCCTTGGGCGGCCGCTAACCCGCCGTCATACCGCACGCATCGCGCCACACATCTCCTGGAGCGGCCTTGGTGAGCGACACGTACGACTACGATCTCGTGTGCATTGGCAGCGGACCCGCCGGACAGCGCGCCGCCGTACAAGCCGCAAAGCTCGGCCGCCGCGCGGCAGTGATCGAGCGGCGCGGCTCGTTGGGCGGCGTGTGTCTCGACACCGGCACCATTCCGAGCAAAACGTTCCGCGAGGCGGTGTTGTGGACGGTGGCGTCCGCGGCGCGATCCGACAATGCGTTGGACGGCGCACCCGCGCGCCCAACGGCGGAGGCGCTGCTGGCGCGCGTGCAGGACGTCGTGTCGCGCGAGGCGGCGGTGATCGCGAATCAGTTGCGCCGCAACGGCGTCGACGTGCTGCGCGGCGACGCCTCGTTCAAGGATCCGCACCGGCTGGTGGTCCACGCCGGTGACGCCTGGCGTGACATCACGGCGGCCAGCGTCTTGATCGCGGTGGGCACGGTCGCGGCGGCCGCGCCGGGCGCCGCGGCCGACGGCGCGACGATCCTCACCAGCGATGACATCTGCCGCCTGACGCGCATCCCGCGATCCCTCGCGGTCGTCGGCGCGGGCGTGATCGGCATGGAATACGCGTCGATGTTCGCTGCGTTAGGCGTCGACGTCACGGTGGTGGACAAGCGCGAGCGGCCGCTCGAGTTTCTCGACAGCGAGATCGTCGACGAGCTCATCCATCAGATGCGCAAACGGAACGTGTACTTCCGCGGCGGCGAAGCGGTCGCGCGGCTGGGCACCGCCGAGGGCTCGCCGTCGCGCGCCGTGCTCGAGCTGGAATCGGGCAAGCGCATCGTGAGCGACATGGTGCTCTTTTCCGTTGGGCGCCAGGGTGCCACCGCGTCGCTCGGCCTCGAGCACGCCGGCCTGTGCGCCGACGATCGGGGGCGCATCGCGGTGGACGCGCAATTCCGGACGTCGGTCCCGCACATCTTTGCGGCCGGCGATGTGATCGGCTACCCGAGCCTGGCGGCAACCTCGAGCGAGCAGGGGCGCCTGGCCGCGTGTCATGCGTTAGGCATACCGGCGCGTGCGATGGCGGCGCACTTCCCGATCGGTATTTATGCGATTCCGGAAGTGTCGATGGTGGGCCCGGCGGAACACGAGCTGACCAAGGCCAAGGTACCTTATGAAGTGGGCATCGCTCGCTACCGCGAGATCGCGCGCGGCCAGATCCTGGGCGACGACAGCGGATTCTTCAAGATGCTCTTCCACCGTGAGAACCGGCGGCTGTTGGGCGTCCACATCATCGGGACGGGCGCCACCGAGCTGCTGCACATCGGGCAAGCCGTGTTAGGCCTGGGCGGCGGCCTCGACTACTTCCTCGAGACGGTGTTCAACTACCCGACGCTCGCCGAGTGCTACAAGGTGGCCGCGCTCAACGCCGCGAACAAACTCGCCTCATGAGTCGTCCGTCTGTCGCGGCGACCGCGGGTTCCGGCATCGACGCTCATCAGGAAACGGGCAAAGCACGGGCAAGACGGGCAGATCGGAGAAAACTGCAGCTGCTTCAAAGGATACCAAGAGTGAAACTGTGGCCGGTTCAACCGGGCAATGCAACGGGTGCGGCCTCCCCGTGGTCCGTCATTCGTTGTTCGTTGCGTGCATTCCTACCCGTGGTCCGTCGTTCGGGGTGCGTCATCCTGCGACGGCCGTGGCTGGCTTCTCAGTCGCATCATATTTTGCGACGCACTGGTCACGAACAACGACGGACGGACGACGGGTAGGAAAACACGCAACGAACAACGAATGACGGACCACGGGGAGGCCGCACCCGTTGCATTGCCCGGTTGAACCGTCCACAGTTTCACTCTTGGTATCCTTTGAAGCAGTTGCAGTTTTCTCCGATCTGCCCGTCTTGCCCGTGCTTTGCCCGTTTCCTGATGAGCGTCGATGCCGGAACCCGCGGTCGCCGCGACAGACGGACGA
>DASVAC010000051.1:0-10962 GCA_036376535.1 Gemmatimonadaceae bacterium
ATGCTGTCGCTCATCTCGTTGAGCGCGACACGAATCACCGCGAAGCGTGCCGCCGCCTCACGGAACAGCGCATCGAGGCCGTGTTCCTGCGCCATCCGGTGGTCGGCTGCCATCTGAAAGCCCCGCCGTCCCAATTCCTCATAGTACTCGAGATCGGGACCGCCGCGCCGCCAGCGGCGCTGCTCGATGCGATCCGGGAACAGACCGCTGAGCCACAGCGCGTAGTTGCCCAGGTGCTGCCTAACGAAGAAGCTGCGGCGCGCGTCGTCGTCGTTCACGTCGTCCAGCAGCGCGGCCAGCGTGTCGTACTCCTGGTCGTCGTAGTCGTTGATCTGCGTCGCACGCCCGCGCGCGCCAAAGTGCAGCACGATCGCCGCCACGTAGTCCGCCAGCGCGCGATCGCTTTCGCCGGCGCGACGCAGCGACTGGCGCACGATCACGTAACAGAAGAGCGGCCACGACGCGCGCATGCCGAGGCGCGAGGCGCTGTCCAACAGCCCGTGCAGGAGTCGCGGATCGTCGAGCAGCGCGTCGACGCCGTGCTCCCGTAAGGCCTCTTCCGCTTCCTCGAGCGTGGCCCGTGAGGCGCGTCCAATCAATTGGAGCGCCAGCTGCGCATCATCGCGCGTGAGCGAAGCACGAACGTTACCGAGAATCATCTCCACTCTCCGATGGATCTCGTGTGTGTCATACACCGGTGCGCACGGCACGGGCCGCGAGGCCTTACTTGTGTGACGACCTACCGCGATACGGGCAATTAGCCCGGCGAATCTGAGGCGGCACTCTCGGCCGCCGAGTGCCAGCGTGACCCGGCGCACATGGTTTCGGGGTGCTTTGCCTTTCGCGAGGAGTCCGGTCATCTTGCGACGTCAACGTTCGTTCTGACGCCGCGACGTCCGCGCCGAGTGGGAACCGCACGGACTACTTCGCGGTATGACTTATAGAGACTATGCTCTATATCTGCATCCCGGCGTTCGACGAAGCGCCCACCATTGGCCTGCTGCTCTGGCGCATCAGAAAGGTGCTGGAGGAGCATCCGCGCGAATACGAGTTGATCGTGCTCGACGACGGCAGCACTGACGCCACCGCCGAAACGCTCAAGCCGTACGCCGATGTGTTGCCGCTCACGGTCCTGCGCAACGACCAGTGCCGCGGATACGCGAGCGCGATCGATGCGTTAGCACGTACCGCGGTCAAGCGCACGCGGTACCCGCGGCGCGATGCGGCCATCCTCATGCAAGGTGACTTCACCGATCAACCCGAGCACCTGCCCGAGTTGATCAAGCGCTTCGAGGGCGGCGCCGACGTCGTCATCGCCGAGCAGCCCCTGTCGCCGCAGTTGCCGGTGGCCGTGCGCCGGCTGCGACTGCTCGCGCCGTGGGTCGTGCGGCCGTTCCTCAAGGTGGCCGGCGTCACGGATCCATTCGGCACGTTCCGATTGTTCCGGATCTCCGTGTTGCGCGATGTGATTCGCGACGCGGGCGACGCGCCCATCGTGCAGTGGAGTGGATGGGCCGCCAACGTCGAGCTGCTCGTCAAGACGACGCGCCTCGCGCGCCGCGTGGAAACGGTCACGCTCGACGCGCGCTACGACCTGCGCCCGCGCGCGTCGCGCGTTCGCCCGCTGGCGGCCGCGCTCGATCTCTACCGCTTCGGTTGGGCAAGCCGTCGCCGACGCGTAACGAGTCCGTCGACATGATGAACCGGGCAGCGCGACTGTGGCGCCGCATGGCGATCACCGGCGCCGTACTCGGCGCGTGCGCGATCGTCCCGGGTTCCCTGTTCGCGCAGCCAACGGTTGCAACAGCTGCCCAGCCGGCGGCTGCCGTCACGGATTCGGCGTCGCGTCCGTTTGGTGTGGGTGAGAAACTCACCTACACCGTCGCTGTAGGCGGAGCAAAAGTGGGCAACGGCGAAATGCGCATTGTCGGCATCGACACCGTGCAAGGCCATCCGACGTTTCACTCGTCGTTCACCGTGGACGGCGGCTTCTTGATGTTCAAGGTCCACGACGTACTCGAGAGCTGGTTCGACACGACCACGCTCTCGTCGCGCCGCTTCGTACAGAAGATTCACGAAGTGAATTACGAAAAGCAGCGCGAATACGACATCTGGCCCGAGAAAGCCCAGATGCAGCAGCACGGCTATCCGGTGATGACGAGCGTCTCGAATCCGTTGGACGACGGCTCGTTCCTCTACTTTGTTCGCACGGTACCGCTCGAGGTCGGGAAAACGTACACGTTCAATCGCTACTTCCGGCCGGAGAAGAATCCGGTGATTGTGAAAGTGCTACGGAAGGAGCGTGTCACGGTTCCGGCCGGTACGTTCGACGCCATCGTCATCCAACCGATCATCAAGTCGCAGGGGTTGTTTTCCGAGGGTGGCGAAGCCGAGATCTGGCTCAGCGACGATCCGCGGCACATTGTTGTGCAGATGAAAGCCAAGGTGCCCGTGTTGCGAACCCTCGATCTCTACCTGCAATCGTACCAGCCGCCGATCACGGAGACCGCGGAGGACCGGTGACGCCGGAGGCCGACCTCTCGGCCGTCCGCACCGTTCCGATCGCACGCCGGCCTAACAAAGTGCGCGCCGAGGAGTTCGCGGCGCCGCCTCGCGAGGACGCAGCGGGCGAGCGCTCGTTCGCGACCTTCCTCCAATCACTGCCCGACGTACTCGTCGCGCGCGATTTTCGTCGCCTGATCGACGCCATCGTGTCTGCCGCGGGACGACGCGCAGTGATCGTGATGATCGGCGGACACGTCGTGAAAACGGGACTCGCCCCGCTGCTGCTCGACCTCATGCGACGGCGCGTCATTACGCATCTGGCGATGAACGGGTCCGCCGCCATTCACGACTACGAGATCGCGCGCTGGGGCGGCACATCCGAGGACGTGGCCGCCGGTCTCCGCGACGGCACGTTCGGCATGGCCGAGGAAACAGGACGCGGCATGAACGCCGCGTTTGCGTTAGGCATGCAATCCGGCTGGGGCATGGGCGAAGCGCTCGGCCGCGCGCTGGCGGGCGACGCCGCGCTCGCCCATCCCGAGCTCTCCCTGCTCCTCGGCGCCCACAGCCTGGGCGTGCCGCTCACGGTGCACGCCGCCATCGGCGCCGAGATCATCCATCAACATCCGGCCGCGAACGGCGCCGCCATTGGCGACACGAGCCACCGCGACTTCCGTCGTCTGGCGGCGTCGCTGTCGGCGCTTCATGATGGCGGTGTGGTGCTGAACATCGGCAGCGCCGTCGTGATGCCCGAGGTGTTCCTCAAGGCGCTCACCATCGCGCGCAATCTGGACAACGGACACCCGACGAACTTCACCACCTGCGATCTCGACATGGCGCGCCACTATCGTCCGCGCGTGAACGTGGTGCAGCGGCCCACGCTGGAAGGCGGTCAGGGCTTCGAGATCACGGGGCACCACGAGCTCATGGTGCCGATGTTGGTGTGGGGCGTCGTGGAAGGATTGGAGCGCCGCGAACGGACCTAACGATCCGCGGCCGGCCCAACGCGCGCTGCGCGCGCGCGGCGCCGGCCGCTGACTAACGGAAGATCAACCGTTGAACTTTTCGCGCAACCGGCGCGCGGTGTCCGGACTGACGATGCGCACCACGAGATAGATCAACGCGCCGATGATCGCGATCTTGAGCGCCACGAACAGCAGCCAGAACAAGATCCCAACCAGGCCGCCAAAAACGCCGAAGACAAACTTGAGCGCGATCAGCCCCAGAATCGCCAATGCGCCGATGGAAAAGATGGTTCGCAGCATGATCGGAATCTCCACGAGTTCGACCGATGGCTCGGTCTCTGCGCACATTACGACCGGCGCGACAACGAGGTTTCAAGCGCCGGCTGTCCTTACAGGAACAAAATGACGTATCCAACTGAAGGCCACCCCGCCCTGCTCAGGGGTGGCGACGTGATCATCATCGGCGGCGGTCTGGTGGGCCTCGCCACGGGCGCGGCTCTCTCCGCCCGCGGGGCGGACGTTTCAATCGTCGCCGACCACAACGCCGGAGAAGCCTCCCGCGCCGCGGCCGGCATGCTGGCGCCAAGCGTCGAACGGTCCGAAGGCCCAGCCCACGCGTTCGCGGTCGCGGCGCGCGACCTCTACCCGAGCTACGTCGAAGCACTGGCCGAGGTCACGGGGACGCTCGTTCCACTCAACCGTGACGGCATCCTCGAGTTGGTGTTCGAAGAGCACGACGCCGAGGTCAAGCGCGCCGAGATGGCGTCGTTGGGCGGCAAGTGGCTCAGCGCAGAGGAGCTTCGCAGCCTCGAGCCGGCTATCGCACGTGGGGCCGGTGCCTGTCTGTTCCCAGACGATGGCGCCGTGGACAATGTCGCGTTGCTCCGCGTACTGCGGGAGATCGTCGAAGCCAGCTCGACGGTCACGATCATCCACGATCGCGTCACATCGATCGATCTCGAGAACGAGCGCCCGTGGGTCGAGCTCGCCTCCGGGCGCACCATGATCGCATCCAAGCTGGTGCTGTCCGCCGGAGCGTGGTCGCCGGGAATCGAAGGACTCCCGCGCCGGATTCCGGTCGAGCCGGTGCGGGGCCAGATGCTCTCGCTGGGCGCCTGCCCGATCCGCCACGTGACGTACGCGGGTGACGGATACGTGGTGCCGCGGTCGAGCGCGCACGCGGTGGTTGGCTCTACTATGGAACACGTGGGCTTTGCAACGGGCACGACACCCGAGGGGATGCGCGCATTGGGCGACGTCGCTCAGCGAATCTGCCCGGCCCTTGCCAGCGCGCGTCCGCTCGAGCGCTGGAGCGGGCTCCGCCCCGTGACGCCCGACCTCCTTCCGATCCTGGGCCCGGATCCCGAGTACTCGATGCTGCTCTATGCGTGCGGTCACTCGCGGAACGGAATCCTTCTTGGACCGTTGACCGGTGAGTGCATCGCAGCGCTCGCATCGGGCGAGACACCGACGTTAGACCTGAGTCCATTTTCGATCGAGCGCTTCGAGGCGTCTCGAGTACCCATCAAATAGTCATTTAGACGGTAGCTCCACTTCCACCGACCTGCCCAAACGGGTAGGTTTGCCGAGTCCCTGTCGACCTATGTGTCGCTGCGGATGGGGCTTGCACGGTGGTCGATGGGACGACAGAACTGCATACCAAATCGTATGACGGACACGCTGTACCAGATCATGGGGCGCCATTCCGCTGCCCCTCTCCCCGACCGCAAGCCCCCCTGGCTCAAAGTGCGCGCGCCCGGCGGAGAGAACTACAATCGGTTGGGCGCGCTCATGCGCGAGCTCGGCCTGCACACCGTCTGCGAGGAAGCGCACTGCCCGAACGTCGGCGAATGTTGGGAGCACGGTACCGCCACGTTCATGATCCTGGGCGACGTGTGCACGCGAAATTGCGCGTACTGCGCTGTGGCGCACGGACGTCCGCCCGTCTATGACATCGAAGAGCCCACGCGCGTCGCGTCTGCGGTCGAGCAGATGAAGCTGCGGCACGTGGTCATCACGTCCGTCGATCGCGACGACCTGCCCGACTTCGGCGCCGGTATTTTTGCCGAAACCATTCGGCAGATCAAGGAGCGGCTGCCCGATTGCTCGGTGGAAGTGTTGGTGCCCGACTTTCAAGGCGACGAGGATGCGATTCGCACCGTGCTCGACGCCGAACCCGACATCTACAATCACAACACGGAGACGGTGCCGCGGTTGTACAAGCGGTGCCGGCCGGGCGGCCGCTACGAGCGTGTATTGCGGATCTTCCGGTTCGTCAAAGACGTCGCGCCGCACATCCCGACCAAGACCGGCATCATCCTCGGCATGGGCGAGACGATCCCGGAGGTCGAGCACACGATGGGCGAGCTGCGCACCGTGGACGTCGACATTCTCACGCTCGGCCAGTACCTGCGTCCGTCGGCGCAGCACATCGCGCTCGACCGCTACTACACGCCCGACGAATTTCGCGCGTTGCGCGAGACGGGACTGGCTCTCGGGTACCGCCACGTCGAATCGGGTCCGTTAGTCCGGTCGAGCTATCACGCGTGGGAGCAGGTCCAGAGTCTCACGGCGTGACCGCGCGCTCCAGCGCGCCGCCCCGACCCTGATCCGCCACGCCGTTCAACGTCCACGTCGCCGCCTCGAATGTCCAAGAAGAAGTCCGACTCGTCCGTCAAAACCGCCGCGCCGCCGGCCTCGTCTGCCCGCCTAACGGAAGAGGCGCCGGCCCCCAGCCGCAAGGAGCTGCTGCGCGAGATGCTCCTCATCCGCCGATTCGAGGAGCGCTGCGCCGAAGCGTACGCGCTCGGCAAGATCGGCGGGTTCTGCCACCTGTACATCGGGCAGGAGGCCGTGGGCGTCGGCGCCATCTCGGCGCTGCGCGAGGACGATTACGTGATCGGCAGCTACCGCGACCATGGGCAGGCGCTCGCCCGCGGCGTTTCGCCGCGCTCGGTGATGGCCGAGCTCTTCGGGCGCTCGGACGGGTGCTCCAAGGGCAAGGGCGGATCGATGCACCTGTTCGACCGCAACGTGAACTTCCTGGGCGGGCACGGCATCGTGGGCGGCCACATTCCGCTCGCCACCGGCGTGGGCTTCGCGATCAAATATCGCGGCGGCGATCAGGTGTGTCTCTGCTTCTTCGGCGAGGCCGCCGTGAACGGCGGCGCATTCCACGAGGCGCTCAACATGGCCGCGCTGTGGAAGCTCCCCGTCATCTATCTCATCGAGAACAACCGGTACGGGATGGGCACGGCGCTCGAGCGCGCGTCGGCCATCAACGACATCGCCGAGCGCGCCTGCTCGTACGACATGCCTAACGAGGTCGTGGACGGCCAGGACGTGTTCGTCGTGCGCGACGCGGTGATGCGCGCCGCGCAACGGGCGCGCAACGAGCACACGCCCACGCTGCTCGAGGTGCGCACGTACCGTTTCATGGGCCACTCGATGTCCGACGCCGTGAGCGGGACGTACCGCACGAAGGAAGAGCTGGAAGAGCACATGAAGCGCGATCCGATCACCGTGCTGCGCGCCGACATGGAACAGCACGGCGAGTGGTCGGACCAGGACATGGCCGCGATCGACGAGGAGATCAAGGGCGTCGTCGAGGACGCGTGGAATTTCGCCGACGCGAGCCCGGAGCCGGCGCTCGAGTCGCTGACGGAAGACGTGTACGTCAATGGTGAGCTCTAGACGATGCCGGTGATCACGTATCGGGACGCGCTCAACCAGGCGCTGCGCGAAGAGATGCAGCGCGACGACCGCGTCTTCATCATGGGTGAAGAGGTGGGCGTCTATCAGGGCGCGTACAAGGTCTCCAAGGGCATGCTCCAGGAATTCGGCGAGATGCGCGTCGTGGACACGCCCATCACCGAGCTCGGATTCGCCGGCGTGGGCGTGGGCGCCGCGATGGTCGGGCTGCGTCCGATCATCGAGTTCATGACCTGGAACTTCGCGCTCCTGGCGCTCGACCAGGTAGTGAACTCGGCCGCCAAGATGCTGTACATGTCCGGCGGCCAGTACAGCATTCCGATCGTGTTCCGCGGGCCTAACGGAGCCGCGCTGCAGTTGTCGGCGCAGCACTCGCAGGCCTGGGAGTCGTGGCTGGCGCACATTCCCGGCCTCAAGGTGGTGGCGCCCGGCACGCCGTACGACGCGAAGGGCCTCCTCAAGAGCGCGGTGCGCGACGAGAATCCCGTGATCGTGCTCGAGGGCGAGATGCTCTACAACACCAAGGGCGAGGTCCCCGCCGAAGAGTATCTCATTCCGTTAGGCAAGGCCGCGCTCAAGCGCGAGGGCGACCACTGCTCGATCATCACGCACGGCAAGATGATCCTCGTCGCGCTCCAGGCGGCCGACCAGCTGGCCAAGGACGGCATCCGCGTCGACGTGCTCGATCTGTTGAGCCTCCGGCCCATGGACGTCGAAGCGATTGCGATGACAGTCCGGAAAACGAATCGCGCGGTGGTGCTCGAGGAGGGATGGGAGATCGCCGGGATCGGCGCGCAGGTGGTCGACTACATTCAGCGCGAATGCTTCGACGACCTCGACGCGCCGGTGATTCGCGTACACCAGGTGGATGTACCGATGCCGTACGCCAAGAACCTGGAGCGCGCGGCCAAACCCGACCTACCCAAGACGATCGCGGCGGTGAAAAAGGTGATGTACCTCGAGTAGTAGCGAGGTCTTCGACTCATGCGCAGGGTGTGACATGGCAACGAAGGTCGTGATGGAAGCGCTCTCGCCCACGATGGAAGAAGGGCGCTTGGTGAAATGGGTGAAGAACGAGGGCGACACCGTCGCGAAGGGCGAGGTGTTGGCCGAGGTCGAGACGGACAAGGCGGTGATGGAGCTCGTGGCGCGCGGGGAGGGCGTGCTGCGCAAGCGCGTGCTCGCCGAAGGCCAGACCGCTCCCGTTGGGCACCTCGTTGGTGTGATCGGAACGGCCGACGAGGACATTGGTGCGATCTTGGCGAGCGCGCCGGCGGAGAGCAGCGGCGCGGCAGCGGAGGCGCCGGCCACACCGGCGGCGCCGGCGGCGGCGGCACCGCCAACGCCCAGCACGCCGGCACCGACTGCCGCGCAAGCGCCCGCCGCAGCGCAGGCGCCGTCCGCTCCCGCCGCCCCAGCGTTAGGCGAACAGCGGCCCGACGCCCCGTCCGCGCCGGCGGCCCCGGCACCCCACGAGAACGGCGGCCGGCCGCGCTCGTCGCCGCTGGCGCGCCGCCTCGCCTCCGATCGCGGCCTCGACCTCGGCCAGGTCCAGGGCAGCGGTCCCGGCGGGCGCATCATCAGGCGCGACATCGAAGCCGCCATCGCCCAGGGGCCCGCGATGACGGGTCCGACTGCCGCACCGCGCCCCGCGGCCGCCGGCGACTACACCGACGTGCCGCTCACGCAGATCCGCAAGACGATCGCCCGCCGCCTAACGGAGTCGATCGGGCCCATCCCGACGTTCTACCTCACCATGGAGGCCGATCTCACGCGGACGGCCGAGCTGCGCGAAGCGATGATCGAGGCGGGCAACGAGTTCAAGGTGTCGTTCAACGACATCATCCTCAAAGCGGTCGCGACGGCCCTCGCCCGGCACCCCGAGGTCAACGCCCATTGGTTAGGCGATCGCGTCCGCCAGTTCAACCGCGTGCACCTCGGCATGGCCGTCGCCATCGAGGACGGCCTCATCACGCCGGTGTTGTTCGACGCCGACCGCAAGGGACTGGGCGAGCTGTCGCAGGAAGCGAAGGAGCTGGCCGCGAAGGCGCGCGCGCGCAAGCTCACGCCTAACGAGTACACGGGCTCCACGTTCTCCGTGTCGAACCTCGGCATGTTCGGCATCGACCAGTTCACGGCGATCATCAATCCGCCGGAAGCGGGCATCGTCGCCGTCGGTGCAGTCGAAGACAAACCCGTGGTGGTGGACGGCCAGGTCGTTGGCCGAAAGCGCGTGCGCTTCACCATGAGCTGCGACCACCGCGTCATCGACGGCGCCACCGGCGCGCGCTTCCTGCAAGACCTGCGGCGCATGCTCGAGAACCCGCTGATGATCGTGTACTGACCCGGCGCACACACACACGTTTCGCACAACCTCGACCCCAAGACCACTCATGGCTTCGTACGACGTGATCTTCATCGGCGGCGGTCCCGCCGGATACGTGGGCGCGATCCGATGCGCCCAACTTGGGCTTTCCACCGCGGTCGTCGAGCGCGAGGGGCTGGGCGGCACGTGCGTGCTCTGGGGATGCATCCCCGCGAAGGCGCTGCTCGAGAGCGCGTCGCTCGCCGTGCACGTCCAACACGGTGAGGCATTCGGCGTGACCGCGGGCGACGTGAAGCTCGACTACGGCGTCGCGATGAAACGCTCGCGCGCGGTGAGCCAACAGAATTCCAAGGGCGTCGAGTTTCTGTTCAAGAAGCACAAGATCACGTGGATCAAGGGCACGGCGCGGCTCGCGGGCAAGAAGAGCGTCGCCGTCAAGAACGCCGATGGCAAAGAGGAGACGCACGAGGCCAAGAAGGCCATCGTGATCTCGACGGGATCGCGCGTGCGCGGTCTGCCGCAGGTCGGTCTCGAGCTCAACAAGACGACCGTCCTCTCGTCCGACGAAGTCCTCGTGCTCGAGCGCGCGCCCAAGACGATGGCGGTGATCGGTGCAGGCGCGGTGGGTTGTGAATTCGCGGACGTCTTCTCGGCGTTCGGCACGCAGGTGACGCTCATCGAAGTCCTCCCGTCGCTGCTGCCGCTCGAGGATGCGGAGGTATCGGCGGAGCTCGCGCGCAGCTTCAAGAAGCGCAAGATCGACGTGGTGACGGGCGCCAAGATCGGCTCGGCCAAGGTGGGCAAGGATTCCGTGACGCTCACGATCGACGTGAAGGGCGAGAGCAAGACGCTCACCGTCGAGAAGGTGCTCGTCGCCGCGGGGCGTGCGCCTAACGTCGACACCATCGGGCTCAAGGAAGCCGGCGTGCAGCTCACCGAGCGGGGCTTCATCAAGATCGACGCGCGCATGGCGACCACCGCCGATGGGATCTACGCCATTGGCGACGTGGCCGGTCCGCCGATGCTCGCGCACAAGGGATCGCGCGAGGGCATCGTGTTCGCCGAAACCCTCGCCGGCGTCGAGCACGTGCAGTCCATGAACTACGGCAACGTGCCTAACGCGACGTACTGCCATCCCGAGGTCGCGTCCGTCGGCGCCACCGAGCAGCAGCTCAAGGACAAGAACGTCGCCTACAAGGTGGGCAAGTTCCCGTTCTCGGCCAACGGGCGCGCGCGTACGGCGGGCGAGACCGAGGGCTTCGTGAAGATTCTCGCCGACCCCAAGTACGGCGAGATCCTCGGCGCGCACATCATCGGCGCGCACGCCACGGAGCTGATTCACGAGCTGGTGGTAGCGCGCGAGAACGAGCTCACCATCGAAGAAGTGGATCTGGCCATCCACGCGCACCCGACGCTCTCCGAGGCCATCGCCGAGGCGACGCTGGATGCGATGGG
>DASVAC010000052.1:0-10543 GCA_036376535.1 Gemmatimonadaceae bacterium
AACGGCGGCGCTGGGGGAAGGGGGAAGCGGCGGCCTGCGGCCGCCTGGGGGAAGGGGGCGCCTGCCCAGCCACGCGTGTGCCACTCGGCGAGAATTTCTTTCCGCCGCCCCCTTCCCCCAGGCCGGTGCACGCCGGCCGCTTCCCTCAGCGCAGCGCTTCCCTCAGCGCCGCCGTTAGGCGGCGCGCTTCCCTCGACCGGTCGCCATGCCTCTCATCACCACGGCAGTGCTCTGCTACTGCGCCGGCCTCCTCGCCGGCTTCGGCGGCTACGCCCTGGACGTCGTGGTCGGCGCGATCGTCGCCCTCGTCGCCTCGATCGTTAGGCAGGACGTGAGGCTCGCGGCGCTCGGCGCCATCGTCGCGGCCGGTGCGCTCATCGCCGCGGCCGACGGCGATGGCGAGCGGCGGTGCCGCGGCAGCGCGGCGAACGCAGGCGAATGGGTCGCAGTACTCGATGTCGCGGCCGCACCCGGTGCGTTCGTGCCCGCCACCGTCCACGCACGCGGATGTTCCGTGCGCGCGTCGATCGCGGTCGAGCGCGGCGTCGCACCAGCCGGCGCGCGAGCGGTAGTGCGCGGCGAAGGCGTCACCTCCAAGCGCGGCATCCGCATCCAGCACGCAAGCGTACGGCGCGCAAGCGGCGGTTCGCGCCTCGTCGCCTGGCGCGACGGCGTGGGCCGCCGCATCGACGCAATCTTCCGCGCCGATGCGCCACTCGTCCGCGCGCTCGTGATCAACGACACCCGCTCGCTCGATCCCGCGGTGCGCGACCGCTTCGCGGCATCCGGCATCGTCCACATGCTCGCGATCTCGGGACTCCACGTCGCCATCATCGCCGCGATGCTCGAGGTGACCTTCGTCGCGCTGCGCCTGCCGCTCGCCGCGGCGCTCGTCGCGACGGTCATCGTCACCGCGTTCTACGTCGCCCTCATCGGCGCTCCGCCCGCCGCCGTGCGATCCGGCGCAATGCTCGGCGTCGTCTCGGCGTCGCGCCTCCTGCAGCGGCCGACGTCGCCCTGGGCCTCGCTCGCCATCGGCGCCGCGGTTCCGTTAGGCAGCGCGCGCACGGTGCTCGACGTGGGGTGGCAGTTGAGCGTGTTGGGCATCGCGAGCCTCATCGCGAGCGCTCACCTCGCGCGGCGATGGATCGCGCCGCGCTGGGACGGATGGCGCGCGAGTCTCGCCGCTGGCGCACTGACATCGGTGGTCGCATGCATCGTCACCGGGCCGATCGTGGCATGGACCTTCGGCCGCGTGAGTCTCATCGCGCCGCTCGCGAATCTCGCCGCGGCGCCGGTGATCGCGGTGCTGCAGCCCACGTTGTTCCTCGCGACGTTTTTCGCACCCGTCTCCGGCATCGGCCGGTTCCTCGCGGACGCCGCGCATCCGATGCTCGTCGCCTTCAACGGTGTTGCGAGCATCGGCGCGAACGTGCCGTACGCCGCGATCACGGTTGCGCCTACAGCGATCGGTGCAGCGTGCGCGGGGCTCGCGTCGCTGGCGCTCCTCGTCGCGTGCGTGAGCCGGTACCCGATGCGTCCGCTCCTCGCGTCCCTCTGCGCGGTCTGTTGCTCGGCGTGGATCCCGCTCGCACCCGGTGCCGCGCACGATGTCGAGATGCACATGATCGACGTTGGCCAGGGCGACGCGATCGCCTTCCGGACCCCGCACAACCGCTGGCTCCTCTTCGACGCCGGCCGCTCATGGCTCGGCGGCGACGAAGGCAGGTCGACCGTAATTCCGTATCTCCGACGACGAGGCGGAGACGTGAGTGTGTTCGTGCTGTCGCACCCGCATTCCGATCACGCCGGCGGTGCGGCGAGCCTCATGCGCGCGCTGCATCCCGAGCGCTATTGGGACGGCGCGTACGTCGGCACGAGCGAGACCTATCGCGAATCGCTCATCGCCGCGCGCGATGCCGGCGTGCGATGGCACCGCGCGCGACCAGGCGATTCGTTGGTCGTCGACGGCGTCGTCATCACCGTGCTCGCGCCGGATTCCGTGTGGATGTCGCACCTGGATGCGCCGAACGAAGCGAGCGTCGTCGCATTCGTGCGTTACCGCACCGTGCGCTTCCTCCTCATGGGTGACGCCGAGCGGGGGGAGGAGCAATGGTTGCTCGAGCACATCGATTCATTGCACGCCGATGTGCTCAAGGTGGGTCATCACGGAAGCGGTACGAGCAGCACCCCCGCCTTTCTCGATGCCGTGTCGCCTCGGCTCGCGCTCGTATCGGTGGGCGCCGGCAACTCGTACGGACATCCGAGCGCGAACGTCATGCTCGCCCTGGCCGAGCGGCGGGCGCTGGTGCTGCGGACGGATCGGGAGGGTACCATCGTGGTCCATACGGATGGATCATCCATCGAGGTCGAGGAGGAGGGTGACCGTTGGGCGTTGTCGAACAAGCACTGACTGCACTCGTGGGACGGGCCGCTCCGCTGCCGGCTGCGCTCGTCGCGCGCTACCCCGAGCTCGCCGCCATCCGATTGAGAACAGGCGGGCTGCCGCCGCGTGTAGCGGGCTGGTTCCTGGGGCGCCGCACGGTCTCCGCAATCACGCTCTGGCGCACCGTGTTTGCGGCACCGGACGCCCGGCTCGACGCGGAACTACTCTTGCACGAACTACGGCATGTGCACCAGTTTCATAGCAGTTCCGCGTTCCCGATTCTGTACCTCTGGGAGAGTCTCCGGCGCGGGTATCACGCCAACCGCTACGAGGCCGACGCCCGCACGTTCGCGGCGCATCGCGTTCGCGATTCCCGGTTCGACCCACCGAGAGAAGAGGTGTAACGTGGTCCAACACACGCCGACGTCGGTCGTCACGATCGAGCGGTTCATCATCGAGCAGGAGCGACTGCACCCGGAAGCGACGGGTGAGTTGTCGGGCATCCTGTACGATCTCGCGCTCGCGGCCAAGATGATCGCGACCAAGGTTCGCATGGCGGGTTTGGCGGACATCCTTGGCGCCACGGACATGACAAACGTGCAGGGCGAGGTCCAGCAGAAGTTGGACGTGCTGGCCAACGAGATCATTGTGAAGGCGATGGATCACGGCGGTCGGCTGTGCGGGATGGCGTCCGAGGAAGAGCCGGACATCATCCAGATTCCCGAAGGCTTCAAGTGCGGGAAGTATGTGTTGTTGTTCGACCCGCTCGACGGGTCGTCGAACATCGACGTGAACGTTCCTGTCGGGACCATCTTCTCGGTGGTTCGCAAGATCACCCGCGGCACGCGGGCGGAGATGGAGGATTTGCTGCAGCCGGGCCGTCGTCAGGTAGCCGCGGGCTACGTGATCTACGGCTCGAGCACCATGCTGGTCTACACGACGGGGCAGGGCGTCCACGGCTTCACGCTCGATCCATCGATCGGCGAGTTCCTGCTCTCGCACCCCAACATTCGCATTCCGAAAACGGCGCGCTATTTGTCCGTGAACGATTCGTACGAGCAGCATTGGGACGACCACGTGCGCGCGTTGATGCGCCGCTATCGCGGGTTGGATGGCGACCACAAGGCGCTCAATGTCCGCTACGTGGGCAGTCTGGTGGCCGACTTCCACCGCAATCTGTTAGGCGGTGGGGTGTTCTGTTATCCGTCCAACGCGCGGAGTCCGCGCGGCAAGCTGCGGCTGCTGTACGAGTGCAATCCCCTCGCGTTCGTGGCCGAGCAGGCGGGCGGCGCGGCGACGGACGGGACGACGCGGATCATGGATGTTTCGCCGAACGAGCTGCACCAGCGGTCGCCGTTGTACATGGGCAGCCGCGAGGAAGTGGAGCTGGCGAGCGAAATGTTGGGGGGCGTGGCCAGCGCCGTCTAACTGAGTTAGGTCGCCGCCCCACACGATGACATCCAAAGTTCCCGATCGCGCCACGCCGTCCGGCATCCCCGTGGCGCCTGTGTACCATCCCGACGACGCGTCCGTCGACTACGCCAAGGATCTGGGCGAGCCGGGCGCGTATCCGTTCACGCGCGGCGTGCAGGCGACGATGTACCGGTCGCGTCTGTGGACCATGCGGCAGTACGCCGGCTTCGGAACCGCGGACGAGACCAACCGGCGGTTCAAGCTACTGCTCGAGGCCGGGCAGACCGGACTCTCGGTGGCGTTCGACCTGCCCACCCAGATGGGCTTCGATTCCGACTCGCCGCGTGCGTTAGGCGAGGTCGGGCGCGTCGGCGTCGCGATCGACACCGTGGACGACATGCATCGGTTGCTGGCCGATCTGCCGTTGGACAAGGTGTCGACGTCGATGACGATCAACGCGACCGCGGCGACGCTGCTGGCGATGTACCTGGTGGTCGCCGAGGAGCGCGGGGTGCCGTGGACGACGGTGAGCGGGACGATCCAGAACGACATCCTCAAGGAGTACATTGCGCGCGGGACGTACATCTATCCGCCGGGACCGAGCCTCGCGCTGATCACCGAGCTGTTTGCGTTTTGCGCGGAGCGGGT
The DNA here is from genome assembly GCA_036376535.1 of Gemmatimonadaceae bacterium. Classification (GTDB taxonomy): domain Bacteria; phylum Gemmatimonadota; class Gemmatimonadetes; order Gemmatimonadales; family Gemmatimonadaceae; genus JADGGM01. The sequence continues at coordinate 4,448 of DASVAC010000052.1, forward strand.
GCCGCAGTGGAATCCGATCTCGATTTCCGGATACCACATTCGCGAGGCGGGGTCGACGGCGGTGCAGGAGTTGGCGTTCACGTTCGCGAACACGGTGGAGTACGTGTCGCGCGCGGTGAAGGCCGGGCTGGCCGTGGACACGTTTGCGCCGAGGTTGTCGTTCTTTTTCGCGGCGCACAGCGATCTGTTCGAGGAGGCCGCGAAGTTTCGGGCGGCGCGGAGGATGTATGCGCGGATCATGCGGGATCGGTTCGGGGCCTCGGACGCGAGCGCGAGGTTGCGGTTTCACACGCAGACGGGCGGGGTGACGCTGACGGCGCAGCAGCCGCTCAACAACGTGGTGCGGGTGGCGGTGCAGACGATGGCGGCTGTGTTAGGCGGGACGCAGTCGCTCCATACCAATGGGTATGACGAGGCGCTCGCGCTGCCCACGGCGGACGCGGCGACGTTGGCGCTCCGGACGCAGCAGATCGTGGCGTACGAATCCGGGGCGACGGCGACGGTGGATCCGCTCGCGGGCAGCTACTACGTGGAGCGCCTAACGGACGAGCTGGAGGAGCGGGCGGAGGCGCTGCTGCGCACCGTCGATGAGATGGGTGGGGCGGAGCAGGCGATTGCGCGCGGATTCTTTCAGGACGAGATTGCCAAGAGCGCCTACGCGCTGCAGCTCCGGATCGAGCGTGGCGAATCGGTAATCGTGGGCGTGAACAAGTTCACGGACGATCAAGAGCCGCCGGTGCTGCCGGCGCCGGACTACTCGGCGCTCGAGCGGGAGCAGGTCGAGCGGTTGCGGGCGGCGCGGGCGAAACGGGACCAGGGGGCGGCGACCCAGGCGTTAGGCGAGTTGCGGAAGGCCGCGAGCTACGCCGATGGCGCCTTCCATGCGAGTGTGGTGCCAAACATTGTGACGGCGGTGCGGGCGCGCGCGACGCTCGGCGAGATCTCCGATGCGCTGTCGTCCGTGTGGGGAGTGTATCGTCCGGCGTGAGGCAATCGGATAGGGCGGTTCAGGACGCGCGCTTCAAGATCGCGACCTCCTTTGCAAGCCGACTCCCCAAGCGGTCACGCTGCTCCTCGAGGTCGAATTGCGCCTGCAGATTGAGCCAGAACTGCTCGGTTGTGCCAAAATACCGTCCCAAGCGTAAGGCCGTATCAGCCGTCACTCCACGCTTGCGGTGGACGATCTCATTGATTCGTCGCGGTGGAACGCTGATGTCGTGCGCCAAACGATACTGCGAAATCTCGAGCGGCTCGAGAAAATCCTTGAGCAGCACTTCGCCGGGATGAATCGGCGGCAGTTTGCGGCGTGTCATAGGCTCACCTCAGTGATAGTCGACTATCTCGACGTCATGCGCGTTTCCATCGGCCCATCGAAAGCAAATGCGCCATTGATCATTCACGCGAATACTGTGCTGGCCGCCTCGATCACCTTTGAGTTTCTCCAACCGATTGCCCGGTGGCACGCGAAGGTCCTCCAGCGCTTCAGCCGCATTCACGGCCACCAGCTTCCGAAGCATTAACCGTAGGAGCTCCGCTGGGTATCGCCGAACACGTTCACGCCGGAAGAGGCGCTCCGTGTGTCGGTCGGCGAAGTTCTTGATCACTGCTGGAAGCGTTCGATCATCTCGAATAATAACGCACACCGCTATTAACGGCAAGCGTTACTAGGAAACGCCGCTGGCTGAATCGGAAACGTTCATGTCGGCGGCGGCCTCGAGCGCGAAGCCGAGCGCCCGCCTAACGCGGCGGCCGAGTCCCGAACATCCACGAGCCGCATCAAACAGCGCTGTCAGCAACCCCGCGCGCACCCGGTCAGTCGCCGTTAGGTCGAGGCGGGTTCCGCCCGTGCCCTCGAACGATACAACGAGAGCGCGGCGAGCCCGCCGATCACCCAACACACGGCGAACGGAACTCGGATCGTCGTGCTCATGACCCACGCCGGCCCCATTGTCGTCTGCTCTCGACCGGCGAGCACGAGCACCACGGCCAGACCAAAGACGCCAGCGCAATAGATGCCCCAGAGGCCAAGCACGGCGCCGGCGAGCAGGCTCTGGCGAACCGCGGCTACGCCGACGCCGAGAATCACCACGGCCTGTGCAATCGTGGCCCACTCGACCACCGTGCCACCGTCCGGTCCCGAATGGAAGGTGGGAGCGACCGCGAGCAGGAATGCCGCAAACGCGAGCGCGGCCCAGCCGGATAGTCGAATGCGCCGACGGGTGCGTTTCATGTCTAACACGAGATTCTTCGCCGGCCTCTTCGCCGCCTAACGAATGGCCATGCGCTACACGCTCTGCACGATAGCCATGATGTTGCCCTCGGTGTCCCTGAACCACGCGGTCTTCGCACCGCCACCCGTCGCGATGCCATCATTCGTCTTCAGGTTCGGCATGTCGTACTCTTCGAATGTCACGCCCTTCTTCTTGAGCTCGGCGACCTCGCGCTCCACGTCATCGACTTGCCAGAAGGCCTGACTCGCCCTCGACGTACCGGCGAACGTCGATGGGTACATGAAGCAGGCCGTGTGGTCGCCGCACTGGTACACGATGCCGCCGTTGTTTTCGACTTTCGGTACGAATCCGAGCTTCTGCTCGTAGAACTGGCGGGCGCGCGAAAGGTCTGCGACGGGGATGTAGGCGTACATCGGGGAACGCTGCAGCATGAGGGCCTCCGCAAGAGTGACATCAGCGCGGTGCGGCGCCGCAAGATTGGTGCGCGCGGGCTGACTAGCAGCGGCCCGTTTCCTCGACCGCAATTGGCGGTGACCGGCTTGATGTGGTAGTCCTTTGGCTGACGTAGTCAGTCGATGCTGTCTCCACGTGCTGCCTAACGTCGCGCAGCCGTCGCGAAGCGCGTGGTGAATGTGGCCAAATCCGTGGTGAGCTCGATCACGCCCCTGCTTCGCGTTGGCGTACGAGCGCCTCGAGGTCAATTGGTGACAGGGAGATTACCGCCTCGATCTCGCTGTCGTGCTGCGGCCCGTACCAGAGGAGTACCTGGTCGCCATTCAACCGCGCTCCCGGCATCGCCACGCCTCCCTGCGGAAGCCTCGGCCACGGATCTTTGGTGACGTGGGCAACTTCATCTTGGATGCCACTCAGTACGGCGACGGCGGCTCGGGCAACCGACCGCGCAATGACGTCGCTGTTGTGGTCGAGCACTCCCACGACGCCGTTGCAGCCATGGAACTCCGATCCGTGATACAGGCAGACCAACCCCTGGTACGCGCGAACGCGGAAACCGCTGGGGACCACCGCGTCGAGACGCTCCGGCAAGCCGGATCTCGATCGCCGACGGCTCCGGCAACTCGAATCGGAATGATCCTTCAACGCGTTCCACAGACCCGCCTCTCCCGACCTCGCCTAACGCAGCGCGCCGGCGTTAGTCCGGCCGCCCAAAGTACAGCACGTAACCGTCCGCGTCCATGACCTCGAAGCCGCGCAAATTGTCGCTGTTGACATGGAGCGGTTTGTGGAACGACACCCCGCGCGACGCAAAGTCCTCTGCTAACCCGGCCGGATCTTCGGTATAAACGTACGCGTCCCATCTCGCCCAGGGGTGCCGGCTGGGATTCGGCATCGGCTGTACCTCGGGCGTGATCGCCTTGAGCATGAGCCTAACGCCGTCGCGGTGCACCATCGCGTAATACGGGTCACCGTCGGGCCCCAGATACACGACCTCGAAGCCGAGTCGATCGTTGTAGAATGCAAGCGATTGGAGCACGTCGCGCACGATGAAGAACGGGGCGACGAAGCCGAGTTGCGCCTGCGTGGTGGTTGGCGAAGTCATGGGACGCCTCCTGTCATTTGTTGCGCCTTACGGATCTGCGCATCAACCGCTCGGGCACCCGGTATCAGCTCGAACATGGGCGCCTGTGTGCGCCCCGGCCAGGGCATTCCCCCGTACATCGTCGAGAGATACGGCGTCGGACCAAACGTGATGGTCCCGCGACCATCGGGCCGTTCGGTCAACGTCACGTCCGTCAGCGTCCGGAGACTCAGTGACTTGATCGACGCGCCCGTGCGAATGATGACGCGCTCCGTCGTCAGCGCATAGCTGGTTCGGCTTCGACGCCAGGCATCTGCGAAGAACCGCCCAATCGTGATGTAGACGCCCAGCAATACGAACGGAATGCCCCAGAGCGCAAAGAAGCCAGGCGCATTCTCTCGGAGCACGCTCGTCTCCCAAAACACCGAGAATCCGGCGCACAGGAGGCTGAGCGGAATCAGGTACACGTCGGAACTGCGGAAGATGAGTCCTCTCGGCGGCTCGCCGAACCACAGCTGACGCTCACTTCGCTCCAGCTCGAACGGCCGTGTGACGACCAGTGGAGTCATGATGAAAGGGGGGGTGTCGGTTGGCGGAGCGCGTGAAAAACGGAGGGATAACATGACACGCCGAGAGTCTCCGCGTGCAACACCACACGAGTGTCCACCCAGGTTGGGGGGAGATGTGCAACGCAGCCGTATCTCTACACCTGAAGTTAGGCGCCTAACCTTTCCCAGCCGGCGGCACTCGGCTCGCCGAATCAGGGCGCTCGAACGAGCCGGGCCTCGAGCTGGACCGGAATCACATTACCGCATTCCCCGGCTCGAGCAACCCGGACTCCCGACGTGACCCAGTCGGCGTACGCCGGTCGGTGGACGGTGACCGTGTAGTTGCCTAACTGATTTCCGCCCAACAAGACACTGTCGCTGACGTGCCGCAGCGAGTCCTGATACGTCGGCGTGGCTGCGGTCCCGAACGCACTGTCGGCGAGGACCGCGCCGGACAGAGAATCGCGAACCGTCACCTCGACGGCAATGGACTGGGGAGCGGTGCAGAAGCCCCGGGGCGCAGTACTGCTCGAGCACGCCGAGCCGGCGATCACAAAGAACGCGCCCGCAACGGCGGGCCATGGCAATGACACCTGCGCGTCTGGACGGTGCATAGCTCCTCCCGAGACGTCTCCGAACAAAGACTCCCGTTAGGGAGCAGGTTCCGCAGCCGCCCCGAACTCATTCGCGACGATCCGCCGCCCGCGCACGCCGGCCGCCTTGGGCGATGGGAGCCAGACGATGGGCGGCCCCATCACGGACGGGTCGAGCTGTAGAACGTTGATTCGCATGATGGCTGGTCGTGTCCAAACGCGCCAGGCGATCAGGGGAGCGGCCTGCCTACGGCGCCGACGCGCCGAAATCGACGTACGGTGCAACCCCGCCATGCAAACGCTCGATCAAGTCCTCGTCCATGTAGCCGTACTCGTCGGGGATGTGAAGGCACACCACGCGCTTGCCTGCGAGCTCCTGCCGGTATTTTTGCTGCAGCCGGCGAAGGTGGCTCTTTTCCATCACGAAGACCAAGTCGGCCCAGCCAAGGTGCCCAGCCGTCACGCGGATGCGCGCACCAGCTTCAGTCCCGGCGGACCTGACCTGGTGGCCGCCTACGCCATCGAAGATCGTTTCCGCGGTGAGACTGCGAAACCGGTTCCGGCTGCAGACGAACAAGATCTTCATGCCCAACTTCGGTCCGACCGGTGACCGTTAGGCATTCCGCGACGGGAGTGCTGCCAGAATTTGCCTGACCGCGCCCAAATGATAGGCTGTGTGCACGGCGGTCGAGAGGGCCGCGGATGCGCTGGCGGTGTCCCATCTCGTGCGTGTCTTGACGACTGTTCGCCACGCATCCGCTTCGCGTCGGAGGGCGTCGCGCAATGTGCGCCACTCATCGTCGGTCACCGACGTACGCTGCCAACTGGCGTTCCAGTCGGCGCCAGCCCACGCATTCTCCTCGCCCTTCGCCCAACGATTCAAGAGTGCGAACCCGAAGTGCACGTGATCGATATGTGCAGCAATGGGTGGCCGGCCGGGCGCGACGCGCCTCGACGCCGTCGCGGCGTCGATCGAATCGAGCTGCCGGAGCAGGCCCGGATCGCCCGTGTTGAGTACATACGCTTCGCCGGCGGGCGGGCCCTCGAACAGTTCCGTCAGCATGTTCGATAGGGCGGTCTCAAAAACGGAGTGTTCGGTGCCCATCGATTCTCCCGGCCATTGTTTTGCGTCCGCGAACGTATCATGGGATCGATGGCGAGAACAGCGCGACTACCAGTTCGCGTCG
>DASVAC010000053.1:0-2099 GCA_036376535.1 Gemmatimonadaceae bacterium
CGCGCCGATGATTCTTACGGCGTTGGTCATGCCGAGCTCTGCAATGAGAGACTCGAGCGACGAGCGGAGCGGGCCGTCGCCCACGATGTCGAGTGCGATGTCGGTCCCATCCCGGCGCAGCGCGGCAACGGCGCGGATCGCATAGGGAAGTCCCTTCTTCTCGACGAGCCTCGCCACCGACACGACGCGCACGGGTTGGTCCACCGTCGGCATGCGCGGCACCGTGAACTTGAACCGGCTCAGGTCGATGCCCATGTGATGAACGGCGATCTTCTCCGATGGGCAGCCGAGCTCCTCGAGACGCCTGGCCCAGAACGCGCTCACCGGCAGAAAGAGATCGCCGCGCGCGAACAGGTCGCGGTATACGGCGGCGCCGTGCATCCGCACGTAGCGGCTCATGTCCGCGCCGTGGAACGCGGTCACGATCGGACCTTCCACCATCCCGGCGTCGCGCACACGAAGCGCGCGCTCGCCGTTCGATCCGAAGTGACACACGATCGCGTCGTATGGACCCTGTCCCAGGAACGGCGCTCCCTCGTACAGCACGCCGATCGGTTCGGTGGGCGTGCGGCGCACGGTGCGCAGCGCGGCGCCGGCCCGTCCGCGCCAGGCGCCCCGCAACAGATTCGGGATGCCTAACGCACGGCCGACGGGGTGCCGCGGCGTGCGCGGTTGATAGTGCGTATGCTCGGCTAACGGATCACGCTCGGCCTGCCCGACGACGCGGGCGCTGTTGGGCTCGGGGGCCAGCGCATAGATGTCCACCTCGTGCCCGCGCGCCAGGAGACCGGTGATCTGGTCCAGCACGAAGGTCTGTGATACCGAGGGGAAATACGTGGTGACGACGGCAGTCCGCATACTTCGTCCATTCTGCAGAACGCGAGCCGCTGGAAAAAAGGCGGACACGGCAAGACAAGGCCGGACGGTGCCCGATACCTAAGCCCGTCCGCGCAGGTGCTCGAGCGACACGACCACGTCACGAAGGGCGGCGCGACCGGCTTTCCCCACCGACAGCGTCGCCAGAAACACCACCACCGTGATGCCGAAACCGATGATCAGGCCGATCAGCTCGTGGGCCGGGTGCGCGAAATGGTGGAAGATGTAAACCGCGCCCCCGGCAATGATAGCGGAAATGGCGAACGGCGCGCTCGTCTTATAGAAATCCCACGTGCGGACGGGTCCGCGGCGCCCGACCCACCAGAGGTTGAGCGGCGTCGTCAAGAGCGCGCTCGTCAAGCCATACGACTTGGCGACGCCCTCAGCCCCCCAGTGCACGCCGGCGGCAATGGACCCCACGGCGATGAACGAGCTGATGATGCCCCAGCGCAGAAGCTCGCCGGTCCGATTCTGACTCGTGAACAGCCATCCGGTGGTGTAGCCGATCGGCTGGACGAAGCCGGCGATGGCGAGCCACATGAAAATCTTCGCGGCCCCCACCCATTGGGCGCCGAGTACGACGGCGATGAGCCAATCGGCGGAGACCATGAGGAACGCAACGAGCGGCATCGTGATCATCACGATCTTGTCGAGCGTGCGCGCGAACGCGGCGCGGTAGCGTTCGGGCTCATCCACCAGGCGGCTCAGCGTGGGAACGGCGACGCCGCCAATCGGCAGGTTGATCTGGTTGAGCGGGAAGAGCAGGAGCTGATACGCCTTCGCGTAGAGACCGAGCTGCTGCGATCCCCAGAAGCGGCCGATGAGCAGGTCATCGGTGTTGCGCGAGAAATAATTGAGCACCGTGAAGCCGGTGATGTTGCCGCCGAAGGCGAGCATCTCGCGCACGCGCGTGCTGCGTTTAGGCAGACTCGGCCGCCACCGGCACACGGTCCACGCGAGCACGGCGCCGCTGATCGTGTACGTGAGCTGGTTGCCGACGATGGCCCAGTACGACATGTGCTTCACCGCCATCGTGATGCCGACCACGCTCGCGAGCGTCATCGACAACACGTCGTTGGCGGCGAGGATGCCGAAGCGCATGCGGCGCCGGAGCAGCGCCTGGTGCTGGACGCTGAAGCCGCTCACCAGAAATCCGCAGCCGAGCGCGATGGTGATGTTCGTTAGGCGGGGCTCGCCGTAGAATCGCGCGAGGAACGGCGCGA
>DASVAC010000054.1:0-12371 GCA_036376535.1 Gemmatimonadaceae bacterium
GTGAGACGTTGTTGCCGAACGCAACCCCGCGGCCGCACACGTAGCATCCTCTCTTCGTCATGATCAACCCTCGATGAGCTCGATGCGCGCCATGTCGGCGCCATCGCCCTTGCGGTGTCCCGTCTTGAGGATCCGGGTGTAGCCGCCCGCGCGGGACTTGAACTTGGGGCCCACTTCCTGGAACAGTTTGTCGGCCGTCTCGCGCTTGTGAATATGCCGCACCGCAAGCCGGCGATCGTGCAGCGTTCCGGACTTGGCCTTGGTGATGAGGCGCTCGACGAACGGCCGCAGCTCCTTGGCCTTGGCTTCCGTAGTTTCGATCGCGCCGTGCTCGATGAGCGACGACGCGAGGTTGCGCATGAGGGCCAGCTTCTGCTCGCTCGTGCGGCGCAGCTGCCGTCCCGCTTTCCGGTGACGCATGAGTGCTTACTCCTCGTCGTCGGGCGCGGCGGCGGCGGCGCGGCTGGGTGCGGTCCCCCAATCAGTGATCCGCACACCATCGGTCGTCTCCTCGTACCGCATCCCGAAATTCAAGCCCTGGCGCTCGAGCAGATCCGCGATCTCCTGGAGCGACTTCTTGCCGAAGTTCTTCACTTGCAGCATCTGCGACTCGGTTTGCCGAACCAGGTCGCCTAACGTGCGGATATCGGAATTCTTGAGCGAGTTCACCGACCGCACCGACAGCTCGAGCTCGTCGATCGGCGTGTGGAACAGCTGCACCAACCGTTGGGCATCGGCCGAATGATCGCCGGCCGCCGGCACCGAGCCCTGCGCGTGCGAGCCGAAGTTGGCGAAGAACTGGAAGTGCGTCTGCGCGAGCGCGGCCGCGTAGCTCACCGCTTCCTCGGGCGTGATCGTGCCGTTGGTCTCGACCGTCAGCGTGAGCCGATCGTAGTCGGTGCGCTGTCCGACGCGCGTCTCGGCCACCGAGAAGTTCGCGCGGCGAACCGGATTGTAGATCGAGTCGATGCGGACGAGATCGACCGGCAGCCCGCGATCGACGGGGTGCTGATCCGCCTCGACGTAGCCGCGTCCCTTGTCGACGTACAGCTCCACGTTGAGCTCGCGGTCATCCTGCAGCGTGAAGAGGTGGTGGTGATCGTCGATCACGCGCACCACGCCGGAGCTTTCGATGTCGGCCGACGTGACCGGGCCCGCCTCGTTCTTGCGAATGCGGAGCACGGCAGTGTCCACGTCGTCGGCGAGCGACAGCGTGAGCGTCTTCAGGTTGCCGATGATCTGGTGGACGTCTTCGACGACGCCCGAGATCGTCTGGTGCTCGTGCACGACGCCGTCGATGCGGAACGCCCAGACGGCCGAGCCGCGCAGCGACGACAGCAGCATGCGCCGCATGGCGTTGCCTAACGTGTGGCCGAAGCCGCGCTCCAGCGGCTGCATGCGAAATTCCGCGACGTTCGGATTGTCGTCGCGCTTCGTGGCTTCAACGAGCTGTGGACGAACCAGCCCGGTGAGATCGATTGCGGTAACCATTGGTGTCGTCATCCTCTGTGGTCCAACCGGGAGTCGACCCGGCGACGCCCCACCCCGCCCCTAACGCGCGGTGGGCTCGTATGGGAGTTAGGGTCCCGACCCGTGCTTACTTCGAGTACAGCTCGACGATCAACTGCTCTTGCGCCGCGATGGGAATGTCGCCGCGGCCCGGACGCTCGAGCATGCGCCCGCTGAACGTGTCCTTGTCGACCGCGATCCAGGAGAGTGGCGCGCCGCGCGAGGAGTATTCCATGGCGGAGATCACCGACACCTGCTCGCGGGACTTGCCGCGCACCGCGACCTCTTCGCCCGGCCTAACGAGATAGCTCGGAATGTCGACCTGCTTCCCGTTCACGTGGATGTGCCGGTGGCGAATCAGCTGCCGAGCGGCTTTGCGGCTCGACGCGAATCCCATCCGGTACACCATGTTGTCCAACCGGCTCTCGAGCGCGGCAAGGAGGTTGTGTCCCGTGACGCCCGGCAGCTTGGTGACGCGCTCGAACGTATTGCGGAACTGGCGCTCGCTCACGCCATAGATGCGCTTCACCTTCTGCTTCTCGCGCAGCTGCTTGGCGTATTCCGATGCCTTCCGGCGCCGCGCGGTGGCCTGTCCGTGCTGGCCCGGCGCATACGGCCGGCGCTCGACGGGGCACTTCTCGGTGAAGCACTTGGTGCCCTTCAAGAACAACTTCGTGCCTTCGCGGCGGCACTGGCGACAGCTCGGTCCCGTGTAGCGCATGGCTCAGACCCTCCGGCGCTTCGGCGGACGGCAGCCGTTGTGCGGAATCGGCGTGACGTCCTTGATCGAGCGGATCTGCAAGCCCGCGGCGGCGAGCGCCTGAATGGCGGACTCGCGGCCCGAGCCGGGGCCCTGCACGCGCACGTGCACGCGCTTGACCCCCATGCCTAACGCTTCCCGCGCGCACGCCTCGGCGGCCACCGTCGCGGCGAAGGGCGTCGACTTCTTGGAGCCCTTGAACCCCGCCTTCCCCGACGACGCCCACGCCACCGCGTTGCCGTGCATGTCGGTGATCGTGACGATCGTGTTGTTGAAGGTCGCGTTCACATGGGCGATGCCTTCCGCCTCTACGACGCGCTTGCTCTTCTTGCTCGTTCCGGTTTTCGCTGTGGCCATGCCGAGTGACAGTGAAAAGGTGCCGTGTCGTGTATCGCGAACCGCGCGCGCACGGCCTCGTTAGGCCAAGCGCGCGCGGGGGAAATGCTACTTGGTGACCTTCTTCTTGCCGGCGATCGCGCGCCGCGGACCCTTCTTCGTGCGCGCGTTCGTGTGCGTGCGCTGGCCGCGAACCGGCAGCCCGCGGCGATGCCGAATGCCGCGGTACGACCCGATGTCCATCAATCGCTTGATGTTCATCGCCACTTCGGTGCGCAGCGCACCCTCGACGCGATAGTCGCGCTCGATCACCTGGCGCAGCCGGTTCACGTCGGTGTCGCTGAGATCCTTGATGCGCAGGTCGGCGTTCACACCGGTTTCGGCGACGATCTTCCGCGCCACCGAGCGCCCGATGCCGAAGATGTACGTGAGGCCGATCTCGACCTTCTTCTCGCGTGGCAGGTCCACGCCGGCGATACGAGCCATGGGTTAGCCCTGCCGCTGCTTATGTTTTGGGCTGCGCTTGCAGATGATGCGCGTCACACCTTTGCGCTTGACCACCTTGCAGTGCTCGCAAATCGGCTTCACGCTGCTTCGTACTTTCACAGAACCACACCTCGTAAGCGGGAAAATCCAGTCAAGTCTTATAGGATAACCGACTTACGAGGGTGATGCAAGGAGTTCGGCTCTCACGCGCGCGAGCGCACCACGAGGGTCCGGGTCCTGTGTCACGGTGCGACCGACGACTACGTACGTCGCACCCGCGGAGGCCGCTCCGCCGGGCGTCACGACACGCTTCTGATCGTGCGTTCCGCTCCCCGCGAGACGGACGCCGGGCACCAGGATCTCGAGCGCATCGCCGTGCCGCGCGCGCACCGCAGCTGCTTCGATGCCGCTGCACACCACGCCGCGCGCCCCTGCCGCCCGCGTGAGGTCGGCCAGACGGAGCACTTCGGCTTCCACGTCCGACACCTCGCGCCCCCACGCCTCGCCCAAGCTCGCGGCATCGAGCGACGTGAGCACCGTGACCGCGAGCACACCGCAGTGTGCACCCGCGCCCTCCACCGCCGCCTCGAGCATCGCGCGTCCGCCGGATGCGTGCACCGTGAGGAGTCGCGCGCCCAAGGCCGATGCGCGCCGAGCCGCCGCGCGGACCGTGCTCGGAATGTCGTGCAGCTTGAGGTCGAGGAACACGTCCCGTTCGCCCCCCGACGTCCAGGCCCGCTGGCGGACCGCCGCGATCACGTCGGGACCGGCCGCGGTGAAGAGCTCGCTGCCGACCTTCACGAAATCGCACGCCTCGCCCAGCTTGCCGACCAAGGCGACCGCGTCCGCCTCGCCCGGCACATCGAGCGCCACGATGGCGCGCGTGCGACTCACGACGGCCACTCCAGCGTGCCGATGAGCTCGCCTAACGAGCGAACGCCGTGCGCGTCGCACCACCGCCCGAGATCGCGCACCACCCGTTCGGGGACGCTCGGATCGCGCATGGCCGCGGTCCCGATGCCCACCAGCGACGCGCCCGCAATGAGGTACTGCAGCGCGTCCGTCGCCGACGATACGCCGCCCACGCCGAGCAGCGGAACGCGAACGGCGCGGTGCACCTTCCACGTGGCGAGCACGCCCACCGGCAGGAGCGGCGCGCCGCTCACGCCGCCGGAGCCGAAGCCTAACGCAGGCCGCCGGCGTTCCACGTCGACCACCAGGCCGGGCATGGTGTTCACCAGCGTGATCCCGTCGGCGCCCGCGTCCACGGCCACGCACGCGCTCGCCGCGATATCCGGCGACGCGGGACTCAGCTTGACGAAGATCGGACGCTTGGTCGCCGCGCGCGCGCCTCGCACCACCGCGGCCAACGTGGCGGGATCCGCGCCGAACTCCATCCCGCCCGCGCGCACGTTGGGACAGCTCACGTTGAGCTCGAAGATGTCCACGCCTGCCTGGTCCGTGAGCGACGACACGACTGTCGCGTAATCCTCGACCGTGTCGCCGACGACGTTCACCATCACGCGCGCCCCGTCGGCGTGCTCGGCGAGCCACGGCAGCTCGACGCGCTTCACCTCGTCGAGTCCCGGATTGGCCAGACCCACCGCATTGATCATCACACCATCCCGCGCCTCGGCCACGCGCGGCGCCGGCGCTCCGGCGCGCGGCTTCGGACTCACGGCCTTGGTGCCGATCCCGCCTAACGCAGCGAGCGCGATCACCCCGCGCAGCTCGCGGCCGTACGCCGCCGTGCCGGGCGCGAGCACGATGGGATTCTGAAAGGGGACGCCCGCCACGGTCACGGCGAGCGCGTTCGCACGAGACGACTGACCGGCGCTCACGTCCGCGCCATCCCGCTCACGGCGTGGCCACGCCTAACCGGCGCTGGTAGTGGTCCAGGTACTCCACCGTCGCATCGGCGATCGACGATGCGATCTGCCGCTGGCGCGCCGCGTTCGTGATGAAGCGCGCATCGGCGGGATTGGTCCCGAACCCGATCTCAACGAGCACCGCCGGCATGTACGCCGTCACCAGCACGCGGAATCCCGCTTGCTTCACGCCGCGGCTCGGCCCTGGTTCGATCGAGCCCAGGTGTTGTTGGATGAGGTCCGCCAATTCGCTCGACTCGCGCAGATGCTCGTTCTGCGCCATGTCGTTCATGATGTAACTCAGCGGGTCGCCTTTTTTTGCCGACACGTCCGTCTCGAATCGCACCGACGCGTTTTCCATTTCTTCCACGCGCTTGGCGTCCTCCGTCTTCGCCTCGGCGAGAAAGTACGTCTCGAAGCCACGCGCCGCACCGGGATCATGCCACGCGGGATTGGCGGCGTTGACGTGAATGGACACGAAGAGATCGCCATGATGCTCGTTCGCGATGCGTCCGCGATCCGAGAGCGCAATGAGGGTGTCGGTGGTGCGCGTCATCACGACGTGGAGCCCGCGGTCGCGCAGCGCGGTGGCGAGCTTCTTCGCAACCTGCAGTGTGATGTTTTTCTCGTAGACCTTCCATCGAGTACCGATGGGACCCGACATGCCATTGTCAGGCCCACCGTGTCCTGCGTCCACCACTACCGTGCGGTGGGCCGCACTCGAAGGGACGCGTACCGGCGCATCGCTGCCGCGCATCGCGGGCGCCACGGCGGCCTGGAACGCCAGAAGCATCACGCCGATCATCGGACGCGCGCCGCCCGCGCCATTTCGCGCTCATCCTCGCGCCGCCTCGCATCCTCGCGCTTGTCGTGCAGCTTCTTTCCCTTGCCGAGGGCAAGCGTCACCTTCGCCTTACCCCGCGTGAAATGAACGTCGAGCGGCACCAACGTGAGGCCTTCTCGTTCGACGGCACCGATCAGCTTTCGAATCTCGCGCCGGTGCAGCAGCAACTTGCGCGTGCGGCGCGGCTCGTGATTGAACTGATTGCCCTGCTCGTAGGGCGCGATGTGCGCGTTGAGGAGAAACACTTCGCCGTGGTCCACGATCGCGTACGCATCCGTAATGTTCGCCTGTCCCGCGCGCAGCGATTTGATCTCCGTACCCGTAAGCACGATGCCGGCCTCCCACGTATCCAGGAGATGATAATCGTGCCGGGCGCGCTTGTTCCGCGCGACGGGGGGGAGCGTCTGCGCTGCCGAGTCGTCTGCTGTGGGCAAGGGCGAGGAATGACGGCGTTCACGGACCGCCGGAAGGCGGCGCGGAACTGCCAGGTAATGGACGATCGTGCCAGAGGCAAGTTAGACCCGTCCCGAGACGCAGGCAACACGGCCGTCCGGTCCACGTGATATCATCAGGACCTAATGATCATTGGAGAGATCGTCGCAGTCGCGTTGCGCGCACTGGCGGCAAACAAGCTTCGATCCGTTCTCACGATGCTCGGCATCGTCATTGGCGTGGCGGCCGTGATCGCCATGTTGGCGCTCGGCACCGGCGCGCGACGCGCGATTCAGGCGCGCATTGCGGCGCTCGGCACCACACGACTCTCGGTGAATCCCACACGTGTGGTGCGGGGCGGCGTCGAGACGAGCGACATCCATCGCATTACGATGGACGACGTCCAGTTCCTCGAGGACCGCGCGAGTCTGATTACGGCCATTCAGCCGCAGCAACACCGCGATCTGCAGGTCGAGTATCACGGCGCCAATACGTACGTCCAGATCACCGGCGCGACGCCCAACTTTCTCCAGGTCCAGAATTACAAGATCGCCGTTGGGCGCATGTTCACGACCGACGACGGCCGCGGACGCCGCCGCGTCGCGGTGCTCGGCACCACGGTGCTGCACGATCTCGGATTTTCCGCCGCGGCCGACGCGATCGGCAAAGAGGTTCGCATTCGCGGCGTGGGCTTCACGGTGATCGGGGTGTTGGCATCGAAGGGCGAGGCGGCGGGCGGCTTCTTCGACCCAGATGATCAGGTGTTGGTCCCGTTCAATACCGGGCGGTTCATCGTCTTCGACACGCCGTACCTGAACGACATCGACGTCCTGGCACCAAGCACCGCCGCGATTCCGCAGACGGAGGCGGAGCTGCAACGCATCCTGCGCCGCGCACACCGCCTGCCTGCGGGTGCGCCGGACGATTTCCGCATCCACAGTCAGATGGATTTCCTGAGCGCGCTCAGCGACACCACCAAGATTTTCAGCCTGCTGCTCGCCGCGATCGCAAGCGTGAGTCTGCTCGTGGGCGGTGTCGGCATCATGAACATCATGCTCGTGTCGGTCACGGAGCGCACGCGCGAGATCGGCATTCGTAAGGCGCTCGGCGCGACGCAGCGTCAGATCCTGCTGCAGTTCCTGATCGAAGCGGTGACGCTGTGCGCACTCGGCGGCGTGATCGGCGTGGCTGTCGGCGTGGGCGGCGCGACAGCGCTCAAGACGCTCATGTCGTGGAACGAACAGGTGGTGCCGGCCACCGTCGGCGTCGCGTTCCTCTTCGCCGCGATGGTGGGCATCATCTTTGGCGTGTGGCCGGCGCGACGCGCGTCGCGACTCGATCCGATTATCGCGCTGCGCTACGAGTGATCGACTGCCGCGCCCAACTCGGGGTCGCGGCTCTCGCACCACTGGGTGATGCCGTCCAGCTGCGCCAGATACATGGCGAACGGCATGAGCTGGGCGTCGCTGAAATCGCCGCGGATATACCAGTACGCGGCGCGCGACGCGAGCCACGACCGGCGGATGAGGCGCGGCCGGCGGAATCCCGCCACGTAGGTGCCGGTCTCCCGCAACAGCCGCCGGTAGTACGGCGCGTCCGCCGGCGTTCCGTTAGGCGAGCGGACCGGCCGCAGCCCCGTCTCGGTGTCGAAGCGCAGGTAGGCGTGGGCGGGATACCCTCGGCGAATGGCATCCGGGTGAAACCGCTTGTCGACGAACATCTCGGCAGGCAGCGACGCGAGGAGGTCATAGACCGCCGGATCCAGGTACGGCGTGAGCACGCGACCCGCGGCGTTCCAGATCCCGAACGGCACCAGCGCGATTTCTCGCCGCGTGCGATTCCAGAAGACGTACGACCCGATCGGGTTGGGCGCATCGAGATGGTGCCGCAGCTCTTCCGTTAGGCGGGCGGCCGCCAGCTCGCGCGTCCAGCGCTCGGCCACGGCCGGCGGCACCATGCGCATCGCGCCGTCGTCCAACATGGTCTGCGCCAGCTGGTCCACGTTGCCGGCGCGCGCCAACGCGAGCTGCGACGCCTCCAACCGGTGCCCGTTGGACAACACGTCGCCGGCGATCCCATCCCACACGGCCGTGTCGTGTGCCGAGAGGCGATCGGCCAGCGCCATGAACCACGCGTGCTCGTCGGCGCAGAAGTGCGTGAGCAGGTTCTTGCGCAGCTCGGCCGAGGCGCGCGATGGCGTTTCCTCGACCAGCTCGTGCGTCACGCCCACGGCCCGCGCGATCTCGGTAGCCACGACCACGTCGCGCGTGCCGCGCGGCGGATAGTTGCGCAGCGTTAGGCAGCGCTCGGGCGGGTGCCCCGAGGCGCACAGCTCGAACAGGATGTGGCGCGAATCGCGGCCGCCGCTGAGCGGCACCACGTTGCGGTGCTCGCCGGGTCCGGCGCGCCGCACCGCGTCGCGAAACACCTCGATGAACGCGTCGATCGCCGCGGCACGCGGCATGGTGCTCGCGCGAACGCGCGGGTACGTCGCCTCGATCGAGAGCACGCCGTCGCGCCACTCGAGGCGGCCGCCCGGCGGCAGCACGCGCACATCACGGAACGGCGTGTCCTCGCCGACGAAGAACCCGATGCGCATGAACACCGCCATCGCGCGATCATCGATCGCGAGCGGGCCGCCGATCGACATGAGCCGGACTAACGACGGCGAGAGCGCCACGCCGTCCGCGAGACGGCGCACGAACAGCGGACGAAACCCGTAGCGTCCCGTGTGCGCGCGCAGTCGCTCGCCATCCCAGTGCCAGCCGGCGCTGCCGACGCCGTTCGGCTGCTCCGGTGCTGCCCATGTGGCGTCGCCGCGTGCTACCGTGCCCGTCGGTCGCGATTCGACGATGAGACACGGGACGTGCAGCACGTGCGTCGTGTCTAACGCACCCTCATCGACGGGGCGCAGCTCGAGGACGTTCGTCCGGAGCGTCGTCACTCCCGCGGATGGACTGCGCGGTGTGTGCGTCGCGCCCGGCTGCCGGTCGCCGCTGCGCTGTCGTCTCGTTGCGTCGGTCGCGCTGTTTGACTTTGTCAAAGCGGCTCAATTAGGTTACGCGTCCACGCCGAAGTGGTGGAACTGGTAGACGCGCTGCGTTCAGGGCGCAGTGGGCGTAAGCCCGTGGGGGTTCGAGTCCCCCCTTCGGCATACCGCAAGCGGGCGACCTACGTCGTCCGCTTTGCCTTACCGGGGCGCGTTACGGACGGCCGACGGGGCGATGTCTTCGGGAAGGTCGACAGATCCGAAGCGTTCGCGGAGCGCTGCATTTCCGTCCGCCAAGTAGCGGGACAGAATTTCCGACGCATGCGCCACGTCCTCCGCACCCACTGCTTCCCGACGCCCCGCAAACTCCAGGAGGGTGCGGCCCAAATGCCATCCGCTGCCCTCTCCCTGACGATTAGATAGCGCTTCGCTATACGCCCGCAGACGTTCGTTGAGCTGATGTTCGGCTACTCTGAGTTTGCCCGGCGCTACGGCCTTGTCGCGCGCCAATGCGCCAGCCAGTGCCCGGGCTACGACCGACGCCGTGCGGTCGTCCAACGCGTCACGCTGGGCAGTCAACAACCCGAGCGCGCGCCGCGCGTACCGCAATTCCCACCGCGCGTGGTCTGCATCACCGGAAGTTCCGTGCTCGGAGAGCCAAGCAACGTCGTCTGCCGCCGGCTCGAGCGTTAGCGTCGCAACATACGCGTCCGCTTTCACCCGGAGATCGCGGCTCCGTCGCCACTCGCGCCACATCGCTAGTCGATTGCTTTCGTCGCGCGACCGGGCGCCGCGGTCAACCCTGAAGGACGGGCAGCCCGACTCGCTCGCGAACGACGGGTTCCTCGTGCATCAGATCCGAGAGATGGACGCCATCGAGCACGGCGTCGATCTTCTGCTGGAGGAGGACCCAGACGGGGCGGATGCTGCACGCGTGAGAGGCGGCGCACCGTTCGTCATCCACCGGATGCGACACGCAGTGGAGATCGAACGTGGTGAGCTCGGATGCCGCGATCACGTCGCGGACCGAAATGTGTTCGGCTGGCCGCGCCAGCGAATAGCCGCCGTGCGCACCGCGCGTGCTCTTCACGATGTCGGCTCGCCGCAACCGCAACAGAATCTGTTCGACGTAGTCGACCGGCAGCCGCTCGCGAGTCGCAATGTCACGACCGGTAACGGGACCTTCGTGCGCCCGTTGTGCCAGGTGCAACGAACAGATCAGACCGTACTCCGCCCACGTCGTGATCCGCATGATCTCAGGATAGGCTTGGATTGCCCGGGCGGCAAGTACACATCGCTCCGCCCACGATCACTTCCCCGGCACGCCGATTTCGGTCATGCGCCTCAGGTCGAGCACCTTGTCGATGTCCTGCTCGGGCAGCACCCCTTCCCGCCTCACGAGATCGCGAATGAGCGTGTTTTCCTTGACCGACCGCTTGCTCAATTCCGCCGCGCGCGCGTAACCGATCTGCGGCGCGAGCGCGGTGGCCAGCGCCGCCGAGCGCTCCACCCAGTACGCGCACTGCTCCTTGTTCGCCGCGATGCCGGCCACACAGCGCTCCGCGAGTGCGGTGGTTGCGTTAGTCAAAATGAGCATCGAAAAAAACACGTTGTGCGCGATCACCGGCATCATCACGTTGAGCTCGAGCTGGCCGTGTTCCGTCGCGGCGCTCACGCACGTGTCGTTGCCGATCACCTGGAAGCAGACCTGGTTCACCATCTCGGCGATCGACGGATTCACCTTGCCCGGCATGATCGACGATCCCGGCTGCACCGCCGGCATCACGATCTCGTCGAAGCCGGTGCGCGGGCCGGATGCGAGCAATCGCAAATCGCTCGCGATTTTGCTCAGGTCCACGGCCAACGTGCGCAGCTGCGCGCTGAAGCCGGCCACGTCGCCCATGCTCTGCATGAGCTGCACGCGGTCTTCGCCCTCGCGCAGGTCGAGGCCGGTCACCTTGCGCAGTTGCCGGATCATGAGCGCGGGATATTGCGGCTCGACGTTCACGCCCGTGCCCACCGCGCTCCCGCCGATCCCCAGGTCGCGCAGGAAGTCCGCCACGGCGTTGAGCCGGCGCGCGTTCCGCTCGATCGTCAGGCCGTAGGCGCGAAACTCCTGGCCTAACCGGATCGGCATCGCATCCTGGAGGTGGGTGCGGCCGCTCTTGATCACGTCGTCCAGCTCGCGGCCCTTCTCGAGCAGCCGGTCCCGAAGACCGGCCAGCGCCGGAGCGAGGTCGCGCAGCATCGCGAGCGCGCCGAGCCGGATGGCCGTCGGGATCACGTCGTTGGTGGACTGCGCCATGTTGACGTGATCGTTCGGGTGCACCGGCGTGTACGCGCCGCGACGTCCGCCGAGCAGCTCGTTCGCGCGGTTCGCGAGCACCTCGTTCACGTTCATGTTGTGCGAAGTGCCGGCGCCGGCCTGATACACATCGACCACGAACTGGTCGCGGTGCTGCCCGCCCAACACCTCATCCGCGGCCGCGACGATCGCGTCGGCGAGCCGCCCTTCCAGGCGGCCCGTCTCTTTGTGCGTGAGCGCGGCCGATCGCTTGATCCATACGACGGCGTCCACGAAGATCGGCAGCGGACGCAGCCCGCTGATCGGAAAGTTCTGTACGGCGCGCACGGTCTGGACGCCGTACAACGCGCTCTCGGGAACGGGCAGCTCGCCGAGCGGGTCCTTCTCGGCGCGGGTGGAATGGGTCATGGACTGGGGCACAGGGAAAGAAATGAACGCAACACCGCGCCGGCGGCGTCCCAAGCCTAACGGAATGGGACCCGCCGGCGCGCGACGGTCGGCTACGGGGCGTCCGCCGCGTATTCGTTGTGCTGCGAAATGATGATCAGACCGGCCGCGCCGTTGTTCTGAATCGTCGTTTGCCACCGGTACGAGCGGAGGTTGCGCGGTCCGGGCAGTGCCTTGAGCCACAGGCGCGCGACGGCCTGCGGGATGTTCGCCACGCCATCGTCCGCGAGAGAACAATACATCTCGAGATGGATCGGGTTGCCGCTCCCAGTCGCTGCCGTGTCGAACCCCACAGCGAACACCATTGCCGACCCGTTGCCGGAAGCCGGCGACCACGTCATGGTCATCGAATCCGGATTCGGGTTGCGGTTGATGGGCCCGACCGTGTACGGCAC
>DASVAC010000055.1:0-4539 GCA_036376535.1 Gemmatimonadaceae bacterium
CATTGTCGCGGGCGGCATGATGGGCATCATCGTCCGCCAGCAACAGTTCTATTCGGGCTCGGCCGGCGTTCTCGAGACGCGAGGCAGCGTCCGCGACGGCATGATGATGCTGACCTCCGATCTGCGTTCTCTGTCGCCGAGCAGCAGCGACATCTACGCGATGGGCCGTACGTTCATTGATTTCCGGCTCAACACTGGCGCGGCCGTCGTGTGCACGATCAGCGTCGATCGAAAGACGCTCACGGTCCCGCCACTCGTCCTCTCGAACAAGAACGGCCTGACGTCGTGGATTTCGGCGCCGCAGAGCGGTGATTCGGTGTTCGTCTACGACGCGGACACGAGCGCGAACGCGTCCGACGACACGTGGGATCCTAACGGACTGTCCGCCAACGCCACGAGCGCGGCGACGTGTCCAACGACCTCTGGATTCACCACGACTGCCGCTGAAGCCGCGTCTGGATGGCAAGTTCCGCTGAACAGCGCACTCGCCGCGACTGTGCAAGTTGGAGCCTCGCTGCGTTTCTTCCGCCGTGCGCGCTACCAGTTGTTCCAAGCAGCCGATGGATTGTGGTACCTCGGTTTCTATGATTGCCTACCCACACGGAGTCCTGCGTGCACATCCCTCGAGCCGGTGAGTGGTCCCTACTTGCCTGCGGCAAACAGTGGCCCGAGCGGATTGGAATTGACGTACTACGACGCGACCGGCGCTGTGACAGCCAACTCGTCCCTGGTGCGGCGCATCGGCATTGTCACTCGTGCTGAGAGCCGCAGCATCATCCACACGCCAGGTCGTGCCCAAGGGTACTACCAAGACTCGCTTGCTGTCTTTCTCGCGGTTCGGAACTAACAGATGAACGCATTGACGAGGAGGTCGACGATGACCGCGCGGTCGCGACAACGTGGCTTCGCACTCACTGTGGCGCTCGTTGCCATCGTGATCATCGGCGCGCTCATTGTGGGCGTATTCTTCGCCGCAACGCAAGAGTACCGTATCGGTCGCAACACGGTGCTCCAAGCTCGAGCGCTCACTGCCGCCGAATACGGACTCAATGGCATCGTGTCGACAGGACGGTGGAACAAGGCGTGGAACGGCACGACTATTGTCGGTAAGCTCGATACGACAATGGCGTACGCGCCCGGCGACGGTTCAGTCGACACGGTCCGCGTCACGTACCTCGGCAACGGCGAGTTCGCAATTTCGTCGGAAGGGCGCGTCGGTACCATTGTCGGGGCGCAGGCGCGCAAGCGGCTTGGCGCCATGGTCGCGCTCAACATGCCTAACGTCAAACTGCTCGGCGCGCTCACCACGCGCGGCAGTACCAAGATCGGTGGTAGCTCGTTCATCAATGGCGCTGACGACAGCGTGTCCGGCTGGAATTGCCCGCCGCTCGATGCGTCGCTGCCGGGTATCGCCATCGCAGACTCGACACAGATCACAACCTCGGGGTGCCACGGCTGCATCGCTGGGAATCCGAATATCTCCCAGACACCGTTGGCGAACAACGACAGCACCTACACCCAATTCGGCGGCATCTCGTTCCAAGACCTTGCCTCGAGCGCGGACCCGTCTCACTCATTCGCGAGTGGTGGCACGTTCAATGGGATGGGTCCATCGTATTCGGGTACGACGTGCAATACTGGTGACCAAAACAACTGGGGCGACCCAATTCGCACCATACCGGCCACGGCGTATTGCAGCAGCTACTATCCGATCATTTACTCCAACGGCAATCTCTCGGTCACCGGTGGCGTTGGGCAGGGCATGCTGCTCGTCAACGGCGATCTATCGGTAGCCGGCGGCTTTCAGTTCTTCGGAATCGTGATCGTGACGGGCCACCTCAAGACGACGGGAACGGGCGGCCACTTCACGGGTGGTGTGCTTGCACAGAACGTCGACCTCGAGCAAAACACCGTGCTCGGCAACGCCGTGATTACGTACTCCAGCTGCGCGTCGACCTACGCAATGAAAGCGGTTGCCTCGCCGATCCTGACAACCGGTCGCTCATGGGTAGACCTGTATTGAGCTGACTCGGCACCGTATCGGCCGCGACGAACGCGGCGAAGATTTGATCCGACGTGCGCGCTTCGGCTGATACTATCCAGCCGGAGCGCGCTTTCTTTGGCACGTCCACTCCTGACGGAGGCTGTGGCCGTGACCAAACATCTATGCCCTCGGCGACGCGGCACGAGTCTCATCGAAGCGCTCGCCGCTATCACCCTTCTCAGCATCGGCGCGCTCGGCATCGCCGCCACGGGCGTCGCCAGCATGCGCCTCGAAACCAGCGCCGATCGTCGGTCGCGGGCTGCGTGGGCCCTGAGCAACAGACTCGAGCTGCTGCACCGGGGCGGCTGCGTCTCGTCTTCAGGCACCGACAGCGCCCGCAGTGTATTCGCCGCGTGGCACACTGTTGCTAGTGATAGCATTCAACAAATTGTCGACAGCGCTTCTGTCGTCGATCGTCTTGTCGCTCGACCACACACAGAAGTCATCCAAACGGCAGCGCCATGTTGATCGCGCGCCGTTCGGGCTCGGGCTTCACGCTCGTGGAGCTGCTGGTTGGACTCGTCGTCGCCACGATAGTGGGCATGGCGGCGATCACGATCGCCGTTCGCCACGAGCACCTCGCGTTCGCGCTCGAGCAAATCATTCAGTCGCGTCGCGCCCTTCGCGAGGGCGCCGACGCGCTGCGATACGATTTGCGGTCCACGGCGCCGCAGCAGGATGCCATCTACTCCATGGGCGCCAGCTTTGTCGAGTTCCGCATGGCGACGGGCTTCTCGATTCTCTGCGGTATGGACTCGACGCGGACGCTGCTGATATTCCCCGCCCGCACCTCTACAGCGCCTAACGTAACGTCGTGGATCGTCGCGCCCGAGGCAGGCGACACGGTCATGCTCTTCGCAGCGTCAGCCGACTCCGCGCGCTGGGACTTGCACGCCGTCGCCTCGGCTCCGACGTCCGGTCCTGTGTGCTCGCCCAACTTCGTCGCTGCACGCGGCCCGGCTGCGACGCTCGCGCTTCGAGTCGCAATGCCGATTGCGAGCGACATAGAACCAGGTGCTGTGCTCCGGTTCGTTCGGCGCGCGCGATACGAGCTCTATCGAGCAGCGGACGGCGGATGGTACCTCGGGTTCCGCGACTGTCTCGTAACGCGCGCAACGCCATGTGCGACGGTGCAGCCCGTGAGCGGTCCGTACGCCAGGAGCGGCTTACAGTTTCGCTTTCTCGATAGCGCTGACACTCCAACAGCTGATCCTCGGCGCGTCTCCCGGATTGACGTCGTGCTGCGCGCCGAGAGTGCGATGGGTCTCCACGTCCCGGGAATGACGCCTGGTGCGTTCGCCGACTCCGTCGTGTTCACCATTCGTCCTCGCCGCTGATCATGAAACTCACCCATCCTGCGACGCCTCGCCGTCGGCGCGGTGCAACGCTCATCGTCGTCTTGGTCATCCTTGCCGTCCTCGGCGCACTAGCAGCAGGTTCATTCTTCGCGGCGCTGCACGAAGAACGCATTGACAGTGCGGCGATCGTGCGAGCTCGAGCGCTAGCGGCTGCCGAACATGCCGCCTACACACTCACATCGACGCAACGTTGGCGCTCGGCGTGGAACACCGCGCCTCCGGTTAGGCACATAGCATCGGACAGCGAACAGCTCGCGGGTGGCGCGACCGCAACGGCTCAGGTGTGGACCCTCAGTCCCTACAGCGCACTGGTCATTGCTGAAGGCGTTGCCGGCCTCCCGCCTCGCGACGCACGGCGCAGGGTGTCGCTGCTGCTGTCGCTCGAGCGTCCGCGCATGCCGGCTGCAGCCGCTATCGCCGTCAGCGCCCTTTCCGTCGTCGATGGCTCATCGATCACCGGCGGTCTCGGCGCCGGCATCGGGGACTGCCTAACGCCCGATTCCGATGTCGCCGCCGTCAGCGTACCGCCGAGCGTGACGATCGACACCACAGGGTGTACGCCGCTGGCGTGTCTGCGCGCGGCGCGCGTGCTACGCGACACCGTGCTCGCCGCTCGAGCAGAAACGCCCGACCGGTTCGGTCAGGTGGACCGCTCATTTCTTGCCAACATTGGGCGCCCGCTCATCTCGGGAAGCGATCTGTCTCCCACACCGGCCCTCGACGCGGATGGTGAGTGCGATGCTAACGCTCCCGCAAACCTGGGCGACCCGCTGCGCGTCTTCGGCCCGGACTCGCCGTGCGCTGCGTTCTTCTCCGTCGTACATGCCCAGGGAGACTTGCAGCTGACCGGCGGCGCGGGGCAGGGGATGCTCGTCGTCGATGGAAACCTGACACTCCTTGCAGGCGCGCGATTTACGGGCGTCATGCTCGTGCGAGGGAGCGCGCGCTTCGAGCACGGCGCGCGTGTCGATGGGATCGTGTTAGCCGATCGCGTGTCGCTCGCTGGTGCATCGGAAATCCACTACTCGGCGTGCGCAGTCGCGCAGGCATCGCGCGGCGCTGCGCGACCGTTTCCAGAAGTGACCCACTCGTGGGCCGAGATGTTCTGACGGCCGGCCCGTCTTCCCGGTCGATCGC
>DASVAC010000056.1:0-4036 GCA_036376535.1 Gemmatimonadaceae bacterium
TTGGGCCCCTCGTTGACCACGGCGTGCTGCACGACCAACTGGTCCGTGTCGAGCGATTCGTTGTGCTCGCGCGCGTGCTGCTCCGCGTTCGCGATCGCCGACTTGAGGACCTTCTCGATCTGTTTGGCCGCGTGCTTCTTCGAGAACGTGAGCAGCGCCAGCGCGTCGTTCACGTTCTTGCCGCGAATCTGATCGATCACCAGCCGCATTTTGTACGGCGACTGGCGCGTGGTTCGCTGAATGGCCCGCACTCGCGCCATCGTTACTTCCCTCCTCTGGGCGCCGGCGCTCCGCCGGACGGCGCGGCCGGCGCGCTGCCCGCTGCCGGCGGCGCGCCCGCGGGCGCGGCCTTCTTGTCGACGGCTTTGGTGCCCGAGTGTCCGCGGAAGAGCCGCGTCGGCGCGAACTCGCCTAACTTGTGGCCCACCATGTTCTCGGTCACGTACACCGGGATGAACTTGTTCCCGTTGTGCACGGCGAACGTGTGCCCAACGAAATCCGGCGTCACGGTGCTGGCGCGCGACCACGTCTTCACCACGCGCTTCTCGCTGCGCTGGTTCATGCCGCGGACCTTTTTCATGAGCGCGGGCTGAACGAACGGACCCTTTTTGACTGAACGACCCATGGCCTCGTCTCGCCGTTAAACGGGAAGCGCGCGCTCACGCGCGCTACGCTGTGTCATTGCGTCGCCTTGCCGCGCTTCCTGCCGCGGACGATCAACCGCTGCGACGACTTCTTCGTGTTGCGCGTCTTCACGCCTTCCTTCTTGCCCCACGGGCTGACCACGTTCCGGCCGCCGCGCGTGCGGCCGCCGTGCGGGTGATCCACCGGGTTCATCACTTCGCCGCGCACCTTGGGCCGGCGACCGCGCCACCGCGTCGATCCCGCCTTGCCCCACGATTGCAGCTCGTGTTCGGCGTTCCCGACTTCGCCGATCGTGGCCAGGCAGTTGCCGTGCACCAGCCGCACCTCGGACGACGCCAGGCGCAGCGTCACGTAGTCGCCTTCCTTGGCCACCACTTGCGCCGACATGCCGGCGGAGCGCGCGAGCTGGCCGCCCTTGCCGATCTTGAGCTCGACGTTGTGCACCGCGGTGCCCAACGGAATCTCCTTGAGCGGCAGGGCGTTGCCTAACCGAATGTCCGAGCCCGGTCCCGACACGATCGCGTCGCCCACCGCGAGCCCCTTGGCGTGGAGCACGTAGCGCTTCTCGCCGTCGGCGTACTCCACCAGCGCGATGCGCGCCGAGCGATTGGGGTCGTACTCGATGTGGCGCACGGTCGCCGACACGCCGAACTTGTCGCGGCGGAAGTCGATGATCCGGTACTTCCGCTTGTGGCCGCCGCCGCGGCGGCGCATCGCGATGTGCCCGTGGTTGTCGCGGCCGCCCGTCTTCTTGAGCGGCTCGACGAGCGACTTCTCGGGCTCGGTGCGCGTGATCTCGCTGAAGTCGGACACGGAGCGGAACCGCGTCCCCTTCGTGATCGGCCGGAACTGTCGAATGCCCATGTCGGTCAGCCCTCGAAGATCTGCTCGATCGTCTCGCCCTCGCGGAGCGTCACGATCGCTTTCTTCCAATGATTGCGGCGGCCCACGGACTTGCCGACGCGACGCGTTTTGCCGCGCTGGTTGGACGTCCACACGCCCGTCACGTGCACGCCGAACAGCGACTCGACCGCCTGCCTAACGAGCGACTTGGTCGCGTCGGGGTGCACCTGGAACGTGTATTCGCCGCGCGACTGGAACGCCGCCGAGCTCTTCTCGGTGACGACCGGCCGGACGATGATCTCATGCAGCGTCGGCATGGCTTACTTCCCCCGCTTCTTCGGCTTGCCGCTCGACTTCTTCGCGGCGGATTTCTTGGGCGCCGACGTCTTCGCGCGCGCCGTGGTCGTCTTCTTTTTCGCCGGCGCGGCGCCGCGCTTGGCCGCGGACTTCTTGGCCGCCGCCTTGCGCGCCGTCTTCTTCGGCGTGGACTCCGCGCGCTCGCGCTTGGGCCGTGGCTCCGGTTCCGTGTCGGCCACCGGCGGCAGGTCGTGCCCGATCGCCGCGCCTTCCACCAACACCGCGTCCGACCACAACACGTGATACGCCGACACATCCGCGTACGGCATCACGTGCACCGCGGGCAGGTTGCGGCCCGAGAGGTACACGTGCTCATTCACGCCGTTCGTCAGGATGAGCACCTTGCGTCCCTCGAGGCCTAACCGGGCAACCAACGCCGCCAGCCGCGACGTTTTCGGCTCATCGTAGGCGAAGCGGTCGATCACCATCACCGCGCCTTCACGCGCGCGCGCGTTGAACGCGCTCTTGCGCGCGAGCGCGCGTACCTGGCGCGGCACGTACTGCGCGTAGCTGCGCGGGATCGGGCCGAACACGGTGCCGCCGCCCACCCAGTGCGGTGCGCGGATCGAGCCCTGCCGCGCGCGGCCCGTGCCCTTCTGCCGCCATGGCTTCTGATTGCCGCCGGCGACGAACCCGCGCGTCTTCGTGGCCGCGTTGCCCTGCCGCTGATTCGCCAGGAACGCCTTCACCGCCTGGTGCATCACCGGCATGTTGACCGTGCCATCGAACAGCGTCTCGGGCAGCGCGACGTGGTCGCGCGCCGTGCCGTTCGCCGTGTATGCGGCCGCCTCGAATGTCTGCGTCGTATCCGCCATGGATCAGCCCTGCTTGCGCACCAGCACGATCCCGTTCCGGGGACCGGCCACCGCGCCGCGTACGTAAATGAGATTGCGGTCCGCGTCGATCTTCTCCACGCGCAGATGCGTCTGCGTGTGGCGCTCCGCGCCGTAGTGCCCCGGCATTTTCTTGCCCTTGATCACGCGCGAGGGATCGGTGCCCGGTCCGATCGAGCCCGGCCGGCGGTGCTTCGTGTTGCCGTGTGTGTTCGGACCGCCGCCGAAGCCGTGCCGCTTCACCACGCCCTGGAAGCCGCGTCCCTTCGTCGTCCCGGTGACCTTCACGCGATCGCCGGGCGCGAAGATGTCGACCTTGATCACGTCGCCTAACGCGTAGCTCGGGAGCTCCTGCTTCTTGGCGCTGCCGGGCGCGTCGTCGAGGCGGAACGAGCGCAGCACGCGCGGCGCCGTCTCGAGGCCGGCGCGCGCCGCGTGTCCAAGCGCGGCCTTGTTCGCGCGGGCTCCGCGCGGCGTGCGCTCCTTGGCCTTGGACGCGCGCGCGACGCGCTGCTTGCCCCAGCCGAGCTGCACCGACGCGTACCCCGACGCGGCCTTGTCGACGACGTGCACGACAGGGTTCGGCTCCGCTTCGATCACGGTGCACGGCACCTGTTGTCCCGCCTCGTTGAAGATCTGGGTCATGCCCAGCTTCTTGCCGATGATTCCGATCATGGCTTCCGCATTCCCGAGTGAATGCCTAACCGGCGCGTCGCGCCGGCCGGCTCGCTATTCGACTTTGATCTCGACGTCCACGCCCGCCGGCAGATCCAGCTTGGTGAGCGCGTCCACCGTCTGCGCGCGCGAATCGAGAATGTCGATCACGCGCTTGTGCGTCTTGAGCTCGAACTGCTCCCGCGACTTCTTGTCGACGTGCGGCGACCGCAACACGGTCCACCGCTGCGTCTTGGTCGGGAGCGGAATCGGACCCGACACCTGCGCGCCGGTTTTCTCCGCCGTGCGCACGATGTCCGCCGCCGCCTGATCGATCACCGCGTGATCGAATGCCTTGAGACGAATCCGAATTCTACCGGCCATGTTGATCCCACGCTCGCAGTTGACCGAACTCACGCCTGCCTAACCACCCGCCCTCTTCCCCCTTCCCTCTTCCCTCAAGGCGGTCGCCGGAAGCGACCGCCTGCTTCCCTCGCTACTTGATGATCTTGGTGACGACGCCGGCGCCGACCGTGCGGCCGCCCTCGCGAATCGCGAACCGGAGCCCCTCATCCATCGCGATCGGCGTGATCAGCGTGATCTCCATCTGGATGTTGTCCCCCGGCATCACCATCTCCGTCCCCGCCGGCAGCTGCACGCTCCCCGTCACGTCCGTCGTCCGGAAGTAAAACTGCGGCCGATAC
>DASVAC010000057.1:0-26814 GCA_036376535.1 Gemmatimonadaceae bacterium
CGGGTAGACGCCGTTCACCGGCTGGAAGTCGAAGAACGTCGGCGTCGCCGAGAACACGATGTACGGGCTCACGTTCACGTTGTCGTTGTTGCTGATGCCGCGCTTCGTCAACGTGTGAATGAGGTTCGTGTTCACCTGCAGCTTGAGTTTCGATCCGAAATCCTGTGTCAGGTTGCCGCGCAACGACTGCTTGTCGTAGCCGGTGTTCTTCATGATGCCGTTGTCGTGCGACTCGAGTCCCGACACGAAGTACTGCGTGTTTTCGCTTCCACCGCTCACGCTGAGATCCGTCTCGTACGAGAGGCTCTTGTCGCCGTAGACTTCGTTCTGGAAGTCGTGGTAGCCGCCGTTGTCCTGGAACCACTGCTCGACGGTCGCCGTGTCGACCGCTTTCCCGACGAACGCCTCGGCGTCGGCCAGCGAGAAGCGACGCAGCGGGATCGTGTGAGCGAGGCGATTCGTGCCTAACCGCTGCGTGACCGAGAAGTGCGGCTTACCGGCCTGTCCACGCTTGGTCGTGATCACGACCACGCCGTTCGCCGCTTCCGATCCGTAGATCGCGGCGGCCGACGGTCCCTTCAGGATTTCGATGGACTGGATGTCGGACGGATTCAGGTCGGCGATGCGGTTCACGCCGTTGTCCTGATTCGACTGGCCCATGCCGCCAGCCGATTGCGTGAGGGCGTTCAGGCCGTTGTTGATCGTGGTGTTCGAGATCGGCAGTCCGTCCACGACGTACAGCGGTTCGGAGTTGCCGAAAATCGACGTGACACCACGCATCTGGATCTGCATGCCGCCGCCGGGCGCGCCGGAGTTAGACGAAATCATCGCACCGGCCACTTTTCCGGTGAGCGCGTCGTCCAGCGTTTGGGCGTGCGTGTGCGTGAGGTCCTCGGCGCCGACCGTCCCGACGTCGTTAGCCAGGTTTGCTTTCGAAACTTGTGTCGCCTGTCCGGTGATCACCATTTGACTCAGCTGAAGGACGTCAGCTTTGAGTTGGATGGTGATTTCGTTTTGGTCGGCGGTGAGGGGGATGTCCTTTGCTCCGTATCCGATGCGTCGCGCTTGCAGCGTGATCGCACCGGCGGGAGCACCGTTGATGGTGAACTTGCCTGCGGCGTCCGTATAGGCGCCGACTGGTGCGCCTTTGACGGCGACGCGCACGGAGAGAATCGGCGCGTTCGACTCGACGTCGACCACCGTTCCGTGGATCGTCCGCTGCGCGAATGCGGCTGGGCTGCACACGATTGCGAGCAGCGCCGCGGAGATGAAGACACGACAGGTTCGCACGTAACCTCCTGCATGCGAGAGAGAGGAGTGGGAGCGCCTACATCGCTCCCATCGAGTAGCCTGAAATGGCGACGTTAAAGTCATGTTACCGCTACGTCAACACTCGCCGATCTCAGCAGGAGCGGTTGTCACGGGGCGGATGCGCGTCCGGCTCTCTGTGCGAGCGCCGCATATGGTCAGCGGAACGTCAGGTATTCGTGGTTGCTGTTTGTTTGTGTCTTCTCGAAGCGAGCCCTAGAGCGAGAGCAGGTATTGGACGAGGTCCGCCTTCTGTTGATCGGTGAGCGCGAGTCCCTTCGCCGAGTCGTACCGGTTCACGACATCGAGCAACGTGGCGGCGCTGCCGTCGTGGAAATACGGTGGATGCTGCCACACGCCGCGGAGCGGAGACGTGCGCCACATTTTCGTCGCGCTCCGTAAGGCATAGGTCGGATCCGTTGGAATTTCGGATGGCAGATGCAGGCGCTCGTTCGCGTCGGTGAACGTCGGTCCGACGTGACACGTCGCGCACTTGCCCTGGCCGACGAAGATCTGTTTGCCGCGGGCGGCGGCGGCCGCGTCGAAGCTGCCGGCAAGCGGCGCGGGCGCGGCAAGGCTGAGCTCGTACGCTTGCAGCGCCGGGAGCTTTGGCGCGACCGAGTCGGGCGACTGCATGATGTCGATGCCCAGGCGCGGGTCCGAGAAGGACCCGAGACCGTGCATCTGGGTGACGGCGACGTATTGGTTCCAATAGGCGACTTGCTGGCCGTCGCCGGTGAACGTCTCGCTGTGGATGCCGGCCAGCCCGTACGCCGGCGGAATCACGGTCGGGCCGTTCTGCCCGTCGAAGTTGAACCGCGGGTCGTATTTGCCCGCGCCCCACGAGTTGTACACCGCCTTCTGCGCCGCCGAGAGCGCGGGCGAGAGGGCGATGATCGCACCGGGATTGAGATCCCGGTTAGGCCAACCGTCGAGCCGCGAGCCGATGCCCGGCGCGATGCGGTTGTCCACCGTCGAGTGGCAGAGCGCGCAGGTGATGCCGACCCGCGTGATGGTGTTGTTGGAGTCGACCGTCGCCTTGACGCCGACAACTGCGCCTAACTTGAGCAGCAGCACGGTCGTCGCGGGACTGTGGAGGTCCACCTGCCCGGCCTGGATCGCCTGCAGCACCGCCGGCGGCAAGGTGTCCGCATCCACCTTGAGGCCCACCGCCAGCGCCGTGGTCGGATCGACGTTGTTCTGGATGACGGTGTTCATGTGCAGCGTGTCGGTCCAGAACTTCTCGTCGCCGTAGGTATCGAACCGGAAGATCTGCTTCCCCGACGCAATCACTTGAGGCGACGGGCGCGTGGGCGAGCTCTCGCCGCACGCCAGAGGAACGAGAATGGTCGCCGCGACGAAGCCGCAGCGAACGGCACGCCGAAAGCCGGGCGGCACGGCCCCGGAGATTCTACGCATGATTACCCCGCGAATCGAGAGACACCGGCTAAACACACGACACTTAACACGATGCAGCGTTGTGAATTAGCAAATTCACAATAAAACCATTGAGTTATTGTGTATGAGCCGGCGGCACGCGGCAACAGAAACGGGGCGAGTGACCCCGCCCCGTCCGTGCATACCCTCGATTGTGGGGTGAAAATCAGCGACCGGAGCTACTCGATCGCGGCGCGCATCCTCGCCAGGCCCGATTCGAGCGCAGCAACCGAGACCGCCCCGATCGAAAATCGGAACCAGCCCCCGTCGTCCGGAACCCCGAACGCCTGGAACGGGATCGCGGCGACGCCTGCCTCTTGCAGCAGATACCGCCGGACGTCCTCGCTGCCCCGCAGCACTCGACCGTCGCGCGTTAGACGCCCATCCCATTCCAGGCGCACACTACCATAGATGGTGCCCACCGGCGGCAGCGACGTAACCGGCAGACCCGCCGAGTGCATGGCGCTGCACGCGGCGTGGATCGCGCCCAACCGCGCCGCGATTGCCGCGTGCATCGACTGATGGTACGTGTCGATCGATTCGGCATCGCCTAACAATCGCGCGGTCGCGATCTGCGCCGCGCGCGGCGCCCACGCCCCGACGTGGCTCAGGAAGTCCGCCATGTGCCGCATCACGTCGGCCGGTCCCATCGCCCACCCGACGCGCACGCCCGTGGCCGCGAACGCCTTCGAGATCGCATCGATCGTGATGACGTAGGGCTCGATCTCCGGACACACGATCGCCGGGTGTACGTGGCGCACGTCGCCTAACGTCAGCATCCAGTACACCTGATCGTACACCAGGAAGAGCGGACGCTCGCCCGGACCGCGGCGCGTGTTCTCTTCCATCACCAGCTCACAGATCTCGCGCAGCGTCGACTCCTCGAATGCGGTGCCCGCCGGGTTGAGCGGCGAATTGAGCACCAGCATGCGCGCGCCGCGCACCGCGGACTCGAGCGCCGCTCGCGTGGGCAGAAACGAATCCGCCGCGGAGCACACCACCGCTCGCGGCGTCGCGCCGACGATCTGACAATAGTCGGCGTTGTTCCACGACGGCGCGGGATACACCACCGCGTCGCCGGGATCGAGGAGCGTCCGATACGCGGCGTAAATCGCCGGCCGGGCACCCGACGCCACCACCACGTTCTCCGCGGTGAGCGAGAGACCGAGTCGCGCGCGCGAAAATGTCGCGATCGCGTCGCGCAATTCGGGCAACCCGCTCGACGGCGGATAGTTCGTCTCCCCCGCGCGAAGCGCGTCCTGCAACCCTGCCACCAACTCGGCCGGCGCTGGAAATTCGCGCGGGCTGAAGTCGCCCACCGTCAGATTGCAGATCGACTTACCGGCCGACGTCAGCGCGCGGATCTCGGCGGCGATGCGGAGGATCTGCGACGCGCGCAGCGACTCGGCCGCACGCGAGACGCGCAACGGCGTTCGGTCGGGGCCCGTCGACGTGGAGGGCGGGGCACCGGCGCCGGCATTCGCGGCCGTTGCCAGAATGGTGGAAGCGTCAAGCGTCATTGCTGCTCTCGAGAGAGTCGATCGTGCGCGTCGCACGCGGTGCGATGAAGGTAAACCGGCGGGACGCCGCCCGCGACTCGCGGCATGGTCCGGCCAGGCCGCCGGTGGGTTCACCGCATTCTGACGCCGCTCCCGCCTTCCCGCCCGGACCCGGAGCCAGTACTATGGACGCGCAACGCGGCGGTAAGCTTCGACGTGCCGCGGACCCACCGGTTTCAGGCTAGATGCTCCAAGCGCAACCGATTCCATGATTCGTTTTCGCACGCTTGGCGGCCTCGATCTGCGCGACGACAACGGGCGCGAGTTCCTCTCGATCCTGCGTCAGCCCAAGCGTCTCGCGCTGCTCGCATACCTGGCAATCGCCACTCCAGCCGGTTACCACCGTCGGGACACCATCCTCGCGCTCCTGTGGCCGGAGATGGATGGGGACCGCGCCCGCAGTGCCCTGCGGCAAGCCGTGCACTTTCTCCGCCGCACGTTGGGCGCAGACATCGTGCAGGGACACGGCGGCGAAGATCTGGGCATCGTGTCCGACGAATTCTGGTGCGACGCGCGTGCATTCGATGATGCGCTCGCGCGCGGCGAGTCCGCGGAGGCCCTCGAGCTCTACGCCGGCGATCTGCTGCATGGCTTCTTCGTAACCGGAGCATCGAACGAGTTCGACGAATGGCTGGCGCAGCAGCGTGCGCGCCGCCGGCAGCAGGCCATCGAGTCGGCGTGGGCGCTGGCCGACCGCTGCGAGGCGGCGGGCTCCGGTTCCGATGCCGCGCGCTGGTCGCGTTGGGCAGCGGAGCATGCGCCGGACGATGAGCGGTCGCACCGGCGCCTCATCGCGCTGCTGGATCGGTTAGGCGACCGCACCGGGGCCCTGCGTGCGTACGAGAATTTCGTGCAGCGCGCCCGCGACGAATTCGACGCCGAGCCGTCGGCGGAAACGCAGGCGTTGGTGGCGGCGATCCGGGCGCGGACCACGCCCGCAGCAACGGTGCCGGACACACCGGCCGCGACGCCTGCGCGGGCGGTGGTCGCGCCGCCTCCTCGAGCGAGCGAGCAGATCGTTCCGGAGCCCGAGCCCGAGAAGGCGGAGGCGCCGGCACCCGCCGAGCGCGCGCCGCGCCTCTCTTTCCTGCGACGCTCTCGGGCGTGGCTCGCGGCGGCGGCGACGGTGCTCGTGGCGGCCGGCGCCGTGTACGGCGCGCGCGCCGTGCGCTCCGGCGAGCAACCGCCGGACGCCGCGGCCGGCACCGTGGGCGACGCCCTCGGTCCCGTTAGGCACTCGCGCGCGCCCCACGAAATCGTGACGACGTCGTCGCCGGTCGCGGCCCGATTCTTTGCCGCCGGCCTCCGCGCGCTGTACGACCGCGGCGACGCGCGGTTGGCGCGGTCGTTGTTCCTCGATGCGTTAGGCGAGGACACGTCGTTTGCGATGGCGGCGTACTACGCCGCGCAGTGCGCCTACGACCTCGACTCGCCCGAAGGGCCGTCCCTCATGGTCCGTGCGAAACGGCTCGCGCCGCGCGCCAGCGAGCGCGAGCGCCTCATCATCGAGACCGCATGGGCGTCCGGGACGTACGACCCCAATCGGATGGAAATCGCCGAGTCGTTGGCGACGCGCTACCCCATGGAGCCCGAGGGGCACATCGCGCTCGCCGACGCACTCGTCGCCTCGGGAGACTTTCTCGGAGCCGTGCCGCATCTGCAACACGTGATCGCCATGGACACGAGCGCTGTGATCACGGCGCAGCCATTGTGCTCGGCGTGTGTCGCGTTCGACAACCTCGTCCAGGCGTACATCATGGCGGATTCGCTCGCCACGGCCGAGCGCGTGGCGCGCGAGTGGGTCAGGCGACAGCCGCGCTCCGCGGCAGCGTGGGTCGCGCTCGTGGGCGTGATTGCGCGGGACGGCCGCGAGCGCGAGGCGGACGAGGCGGAGCGCCAGGCCGCCGCGCTCGACCCGTCCGCGGACGCGGCCGTGGCGATGGCGGTGATCGCGGTGCACGCCGACGATTACGAGGAGGCAGACCGGATGTTGTCCGTGCGCCTGCAGTCGGCGGGGCCGGAAGCGGCGGCGGCGGTGATGTGGTGGCAGGTGATCGCGTTCCGCAACGAGGGACGGTTAGGCGACGCGCTCGCCGCGGCC
This sequence comes from Gemmatimonadaceae bacterium, assembly GCA_036376535.1. GTDB lineage: Bacteria > Gemmatimonadota > Gemmatimonadetes > Gemmatimonadales > Gemmatimonadaceae > JADGGM01. The sequence continues at coordinate 6,406 of DASVAC010000057.1, forward strand.
CGTGCGCTCGCCACGCCGGGCGTGTCGCAGCGCGAGCTGGCCGGCGAGGCGGAAGGGCAGGTGATGTTCGAGCAGGGGCATTACCGAACGGCGGCCCGGATGTTCGATTCGCTGGCGGCCATCCCGCCGACCGCGCCGCCTAACGCACCCGGCTCGCTCGCCCGCCAGCGCAGCTGGATGCTGACGCACGCGGCCACCGCGTGGGCGGCCGCCGGGGACACGGTGCGGCTCGCGCAACTGGCGGACTCCGTGGAAGGATCGGCGCGGCTCAGCTCGTACGGCCGCGACTGGTCGCTGCCGCACTATCTGCGCGGGCTGCTCTGGCGTGCGCGCGGCGACCCGGCGCAGTCGTTGAGCGAGCTGTCGCACGCGATTTTCTCGCCGAGCGAGGGCTATACGCGCGCCAACCTGGAATTGGCGCGCGCATGGTTAGGCGCCGGCCAGCCGCGCGCGGCCATCGCCATTCTCTCGTCGGCGCTGCGGGGCCCGGTCGAAGCGTCCAGCTTCTACCTCACGCGCACCGAGCTCCACGAGATGCTCGCGCGGAGCTTCGAGGCCGCGGGGATGCCGGACAGCGCGGCCGCGCACTATGCGATCGTCGCGCGGAGTTGGCGGGACGGCGACCCGCCGTTCCGCCGCCGGGCCGCGATCGCCGAGGCGGCGCGGCGGCGGCTCACGCATCCGCGCGCCTAACGCGCGCCGTGCGTTAGGCGCGGGGACGGGGCCGGTGGCGTGGGCGCGTCGCCGAGGCGGTGCGGTCGAGCGGCGGAATGCGCCGGCCCGCAGCCGAGTCCGTGATCAAGGTATCGAGCCGCGCGCGGCGCGTCGTCTCCCGCTTGGCGCTGGTCACCCAGTGTGTTGCGGTACGCCGGTACCACGGCGCCTGCGCCGAGAAGAACGACCACGCTGCGCCGTTCGCCCGGAAGCGGCGTTCCGAGTCCGCATCAAACGCCGCGCGAGCGCGCCCCTCGTACGAGTAGATTCCCGTGCGCTTCTGGTCACGAGCCTCGAACGCCGCGCGCCCGGCCGCGTGCACGAGGCCCAGCGTCGCCAGCTCGCCCATGCGCTTGATGTTGACGCGGCTCCACGTGCTGCGCGCGCTGCGCGGCGTGAAGCGGATGGTGTAGCGCTCGACATCCAGCGACCGCCGCACGCCGTCGATCCACCCGAAGCACAGCGCCTGGTCGACCGACTCGGGCCACGTGATGGTCGGCCGTTTCACGCCGCGCTTGTAGAAGCCCACCAGGACCTCGGCGGCGGATGCGTGGTGCTCCTCGAGCCAGGCGCGCCACGCCGCGGGTGTCGCGAAGAAGATGGGCTTGGGCATGCGTCCCTGCCTAACGTTGGGCGGTTGCGCGATGCGACCGGCCGGGCCGCCGTCCCGCGATTCGATCGACTCCGAACATTCGGCGCCCGCGGCGTGGCGTCAACCGCTGCCAGCCTGCTCGAAGACGTTCTGCAGCCACTGGCGCATCACGCCACGCTGCTCATCAACGATCAAGAAAAAGGGGTCGAGGCGCCCTCGGTGCCGGCACGCGCATGGTGGGCTTCCTCGCTCTGGTGACACGGATAAAATCTGATAACTGCACGGATCACAGCGGATCGCTCGGCGGGGGCGGCGAGTTCGGAGTGGCAGTCGTGTCCGGTGATGGTGGTGACGGCGTGCGAGGGGCGAGCAACGCGATCCGCAGAATTGACGGCCGACAGTTGTCCGATCCATGTCGATTGTGACCATGGTGGAAGCACCGTGCGCCGAGCAGCCGAGCGATCCGCTGTGATCCGTGCAGTTGTCAGATCTGATCCGTGTCACCAGAGCGAGGAAGCCCACCATGCGCGTGCCGGCACCGAGTAAACCAATCGGCCAATGCACGCGATGGCGGGAGCGGCATCGTGTGGATCGACGACCACATGGAGCTCCGGAACGAAGGACGGGTCGCGCCCATAGACTTCCGCCTGGCATGCCGATCAGGCTCCACGGGAGTGGCGCGCGGCGGGACTCTTCGCCTTATTCAGGGCGGTTCGTCGCGTCGCTGCCTCTCACCCCTCCAGCCGGTTCGTCCTCATGAAGGCTCCTTCTCGTTTCATCGCCCTGCTTCTTCTCGCCGCCGCCGTGCCGGCGACGGCATCCGCGCAACAACGCCGCCCGGCCCAGCGCACGGTCGAGCCGCGCGACTCGACCGCCAAGCCGGCGCCTAACGCAGAGACGTCGCCGGCCGACGACAACAGAGTGCAGCGCGTCGTCACGCAGCACTCGGTCGTCATCGGCGGCCAGCGCATCGACTACGACGCCACGGTCGGCGACATCATCCTGCGCGACAGCGCCGACGAACCGATCGGCGCGCTCTACTTCACCGCGTACATCAAGCGCGGCGTCACCGACCCATCGCGACGGCCGATCACCTTCGCGTACAACGGCGGCCCGGGCTCGTCGTCGGTCTGGGTGCACATGGGCGCCTTCGGCCCCAAGCGCGTCGTCACGCCCGATACCACGCACGCGCCGCCGCCGCCCTACCAACTGGTCGACAACACCTACAGCCCGCTCGACAAGACGGACCTCGTGTTCATCGACCCGATCGGCACCGGCTTCAGCCATCCGTTAGGCAAAGCCACCGGCAAGATGTTCTGGGGCGTCGACGAAGACGCGCGGTCGCTGGGGCAGTTCATCAGCCGCTACCTCACCGAGCAGGACCGCTGGAACTCGCCGCGCTACCTGTTAGGCGAGAGCTACGGCACCACGCGCTCGGCGGCGCTCGTGAACTACCTGCAGCAAGCCGACAACATGGACTTCAACGGCGTCATCCTGATGTCGTCCGTGCTCGACTTCCAGACCATCACGTTCGACCCGGGCAATCTGATGCCGTACGTGATGTACCTGCCGTCGTACGCCGCGGTGGCCTGGTACCACCACGCGCTGCCCGACCAGCCGGCGCAGCTCCGGCCGTTCTTGAAGGAGGTCGAGCACTTCGCGACCACCGACTACTTGCACGCGCTCATGGACGGCGATGAGCTCGCGCCCGACGAGCGCACCCGCATCATCGCGCAGCTGCACAAGTACACGGGGCTCGACACCGCGTACATCGGCCGCGCGAACCTGAAGGTGGATGCGTCGGAGTTCGAGAAAGAGCTGCTGCGCGAGCACGGCGAAGTGATCGGCCGGCTCGACGCGCGCTTCACGGGTCCGACGTTCGACCTGCTCGCCCAACGGTCGCCGTACGACCCGCAGTCGTCGTCGATCAGCTCGGCGTTCGTGTCGACGTTCCAGACGTACCTGCACACGGATCTCAACTTCCCGCGCGACAAGCAGTACATGGTGAGCGGTCGCGTGAATCCGTGGAACTGGTCGCACGGGCAGCGCGGCGGATGGCCCGGCCACACGAACGTCGCCGTGGACCTCGCCGAAGCGCTGCAGCTCAACCCGCACCTGCACGTGCTGCTCAACTCCGGCTTGTTCGACCTCGCGACGCCGTACTATGCGGCCGAGTGGACGATGGACCAGATGGACCTGCCCAAGAACCTGCGCGGCCACGTGCAGTTCGCCGAGTACGACGCGGGCCACATGATGTACGTGTACGAGCCGTCCTTGGCGAAGCTCAAGGAGAACATCGCGTCGTTCATCGATGCGACGTCGGGTGTGAACGGCACGGCCGGGCGGGTGGCAACGGCGACGTCGAAGTAGTACCCCGATCCCGCGCGGGCTCGTGCTGCCTAACCAGGGCGCACGGCCTCGCGCGGGACGCCGGGCGCCGTGAGCGTGAGCAGAAAAATCCCGCCGCGCGTCGAACGCACGGCGTGCCGGACGCCGCCATCGAGCACGACGATCGACCCGGGCGCGAGCGTGCGGCTCACGCCTGCGGCCTCGAACTCGATCTCTCCTTCCAACACCTGAACCGCAATCGGCCCCGCGGCTTCGTGCGGCCGCAGGGCGCCGCCGGGGTTCACCCCCACCAGCGTTAGGCGGAGCGGACCTTCCTTCACCAGCGTCCGCGCAATGCGCTCGTGCGCGCCGCGCAGCTCCTCACGGACAATTCGTATTTCCTCACTCAGGTCGAACGCGAGCAGGTCGCTCGCGAGCTCCCGATGCACCGGCGTCATGATCATCCTCCCCATACATGTCCCGTTGTCGAGTCTGTGCAAATGCGCATCGATCGCGCAAGTCGATCGCTCGCCGGCCGCGACGCATCAGCGTGTGCTGCCGGGATAGACCGTCCGATATCCGTGGGCGAGAAACGCCTGGATGGTCAGGACCGGTCGGCCCAAGCGATGCACGATGATCGGCGCGATCGGATCGATGCGTGAAAAATACGGCGCGTACGCTCGGCGCACGCCGGACGGCCCGCGTGATCGATCGACGATCACCGCATCGCGCCCGATGAAGGTGGATGCACCAGGCAGGTACCCGAATTGGTGCGGCGCGCCGCACAGACACAGCACCGGCACGTGCGGGCCTAACGCATAGCCGATCTTCCCGGCGTCGGTCCATTTCACCGCCGCCACGAACGGACCTCCTGCCGTCCCTGCGCCGAGCCGTGCGAGTGCGGGTTGGGCGTCGGTCCAGTCGACCAGGTCGAGTGTAGGATCGCCGGCCGCCACAACCGCGGGTGCGACCCGACCCAGCCATCCTGTCGCGGCCTGCGTCCAGAAGAGCGCGAGCACGGCGGCGAAGAGGCCGACCGAGGCGGCGAGCCACCGCCGGGTACGGCGGTCGCGCGCGGCGAGCCGGCGCGCGACGGCGTCGCCGAGCAGGGGGAACACCATCAGATAGCCGACCATCGGCCAGTGCGGGAGTCCGGGGTTTCCGCCTAACGAGACGAGCGTGAAGAACGCGATCGGCGGCGCCGCCATGCAGCAGAGGAGCCAGCGCACCGGATCCGACGGCCCGCGCCGGAGCGCGCGCACCAGGACCACCGCGAGCGGCACCCACAGCCACGGCAGCAGGTAGAGCGCCTGTCCCGCCACGTTCTCAAGCAGCGCGACCACGCCAGACTCGCGGCCGTGGGCGCCGCGGCCGAGCTGAAAGGCGAACGATGCCCAGCCGTGCGAGGCGTTCCACGCGACCGTGGGCACTGCGCCTAACGCAGCGATGAGCGCCGCCGCGGGCGGTCCCGCACCCGCGAACGCGCGGCGCGACCGGCGGCTCGTGGCGAAGAACAGCGCCGCGCCGATCGGCAGAAAAATGGCCTGATATTTCGAGAGGGCGGCGCACGCGCCACACAGCCCGGCGAACAGCCACCACCTGGTGGCGCGCTCGGGTGGACCCGTGATCGCGCGCCCCAGGCACAGTACGGCGCCCGCCATGAACAGATCGAGGGGTCCGTCGGGGAGCACCCATCCGCCGGCGGCCACGGTGAACACCGGTGCGATGGCGAGCAGGAGCGCGGCGGTCGCGCCCGCTCGGGCGCCGCCTAACTCTTCGCCTAACCGGAACACGAGCCAGGTCGTGCCGGCGAACATCAGGATGAACGGCGCACGCACGAGCAGCGCGTTCTCGCTGCCGGTCGCGCGCGCGAGGAGACCCGGAATCCAGAACGACAGCCCGGGATGATCGAAGGTCGCCCAACTCGGCGTCCGCGCGACCACGACCGCGTAGGATTCGTCGATCCCCAGGCCGAGCGTCGCCGCGATCGCCGCGCGAAGCAGGGTCCCGAGCACGATGACTGCCAGGAGCAGCCGCTTGGGACCTGCGTGACTCGAGCCGTCGTGCATGGACAGGCTCAGAAGGAAATGGCCAGGGACGGAATCGAACCGCCGACACGCGGATTTTCAGTCCGCTGCTCTACCAACTGAGCTACCTGGCCGAAGCACAAAAAGTTAGCCGGTCCGCGTGCCGTCCTCAAGCGGATGCAACCTGCCGTGCTGGTTCAGTTTGCCGTCGACTTTCCCGAGAGGTCAGCAGGGTCTCGCGTGTCCGCCTCCGCTGCCTGACAGGCATCTACGAGTTTGAAGCGGACACACCCGGACACAGCCGGACAAGGCGGACTCATTTGTCATTGCTGGCGATGTCCGCTTCCGACACAACAACGACGTTCCTGTTTTGTCCGTCCGTGTCCGGCCTCGTCCGCGTTCACAGTCGTGAGGCTTTCAACATCGTCGGAGGCGGATTCGGGAGACGCAGCAGGTCTCACACGTCCCGAGTCGCTCAACGGCCGCGCCCGAATCGCACGAAGTTGAACCACTACTCACGCTGCCCGCGTCCGCCACCGTCGGTCGCCACGCCGTGGGTGAGTCGGAACGTCCCGCGCCTACGTCACTACAAACGTCCCGGTCGTGGCCAGGGGCGGCAGCACTTGACGCGATCTATGGGACATCGAAGTATTGGCGAACCCCGGTTGTCCTCTCTTTCCCCGAGCAATCCATGCGGCAATCGATACGCTTCCGCGTCGCGCCACTCGTGGCCGCCGCCGCGATCGCGGCGTGCACCCACTCGACGCCCGACGCCAAAACCGCCGACAGCACCACGGCCGCCGCGCCCGCGCCGGCCGCGCCAAACGTCCTCACCATCACGGCCACGGACTACATGTTCGACGCGCCGGCTCAGATTCCGGCCGGTTTCACGACGATCCGCGTGGTCGACAGCGGCCGCGAGCCGCACCAGGCCGCGCTCCTCCGCCTCGAGCAAGGCAAGACCTACGCCGATTTCACCGCGGCGATCAAAGCGATGGGCAAGCAAGAAGGCCCGCCGCCGGCCTGGATCGTCGACGCAGGCGGCCCGAATCCGCCCATGCCTAACGGGACGTCCGAGGCGATCGAGTATCTCGCGCCGGGCACCTATGCCATCGTGTGCTTCGTCCCCAGCCCCGACGGCACGCCGCACATCGCCAAGGGCATGATGCGCGAGCTCACGGTCACGCCGGCGACCGGCACCACCGCCGCCGCGGCGCCTAACGCAGACGCCAGCGTCACGCTCGCCGACTACACCTTCACCGACGCGGCGCCGCTCACCACCGGCCACCACCTCATCCGCGTGACCAACAACGGGCCCCAGTCGCACGAGGTCGTGCTCATCCGCCTCCAGCCCGGCAAGACCGGCGCGCAGTTCGCGCAGTGGGTCAACGGCATGAAAGGCCCGCCGCCGGGCGCTCTGTTAGGCGGCATCGCCGCCATGGCCCCGGGCGACACGGCCTACTTCCCGGCCGACCTCACGCCCGGCACCTACGCGTTCGTCTGCTTCGTGCCGGACCGCAAGGACGGCAAGCCCCACGTCATGCACGGCATGGTGCAGGACTTCGAGGTCAAGGGAACCTGACCTACCGGCTCCCGTGACGCGCAGTGACCACCGACTTGATCCCGCCGCGTACGTTGAAGTCGCCCACCACTTCCATGTAGCTGGGTGACGCGCACGCGGCGAGATCATCGAGGATCCGGTTCACCGCACGCTCGTAGAAAATTCCGTCGTTGCGGAAGCTCCAGAGATACAGCTTGAGACTCTTGAGCTCGATGCACCGCTCGGCCGGCACGTAGGTGATGCGGATCGTGCCGAAATCCGGCGCGCCACCTTGCAACAATGACAACTCCGCGGCGTCGCTCTCGATCCCGCCAACGGGACAGAGCGACGTGAACTCCGGGCACTCGAGATGAATCTCGTAGGCGCGGCCGGTATGCGGGTTGGGAAACGTCTCGAGCAGATCGGGGCGCGGCATGCTCAAGAATAGACCGCCGCCTCACGACGAGCAACGCGCGGTGCGCGCGCTCAGTCGTTGCGCAGTCGCTTCGACATCTCCTCGAGCAGCCGGCGTTCGTCGTGCGTCAGGCTGCTGATGCCGCGCTCGGAAATCTTGTCGAGCACGAGATCGAGCTCCTCCGTCTTTTTCTTGCCCACCTTGCTCTCGAGCGACGGACCGAGCGTTTCGCGCTTGGCCATGAGCGCATTGCTGCGCGCGACGATTTCATCGACTTCGTTGGTCCGCTCGCGCGAGCGAGGCTGCGCACGCGGAATGGCGCGCGGCGTTTCGTCGGTGATGTCCGGGACCTGCGACATGCGCTGGCGAAGCCGGTCGATGCCGCTCGTGCCGCCCGCCGCACCGTTGTGTGCCGCGGCGACGCGCAGATACAGATAGCCGACGAAGAGTCCGCCCAGGTGCGCCATGTACGCGACGCCGGTATCACCGCCATTGAGCGAGACCATACCCTGGATCACGGTGATCCCGATCAACAGCACGACGTACCAGCGGACCTTGATCGAGATGAAGACGAACGGGAAGAGGGTCACTTCCTCATCGGGCCAGCGCATCGCGAACGCGAGCATCACCCCGAAGATCGCGGCCGACGCGCCGAGGAGATACTGGCCGTCGCGCGCGATCATGAGGTGGAACAACCATCCGCCTAACCCGCAGAGCACGTAGTAGAACGTGAAGCTCCGCGCATTCCAGGCGCGCTCCACGCGCGGGCCGAACATCCAGAGCATCCACATGTTCAGCAGCAGGTGCCAGAACCCCGCGTGCACGAACATGTAGGTCACGATCGTCCACGGACGCGTCGTGAGATCGCGCACCTCGAACGCCAGCGCGCGTTGCACGTCCGCTTGCCCCACCAGCGTCAGCTGGATGAAGAAGACCGCGACATTGAGCGCGATCAACCACTGGACGGCCGGGGTGAGGCGCGGTGCTTCCTGTTCGTCGACGCTCGTGAAAGCCATGCGGACCTGCGTACGTGGACAGCCTTGTCGTTATAACACGATCGAATCGGGGCGGTTCCTCTCACCAACCCCTTAGAACCGGTGCCATGCGCTAACGACCACCGACCGGGCCCGGAATCCGAAGCCAAAAGGCGAGGTCATTGTGGATGGCCATCCCGCGTTCCAGTAGCGAAGCATATCGCCGGTCTACCCCTGTCCGCTCCGCCCCAACTACTGGATGGACAACAATCTTCGTGCCGGGGGCTACCCGGTGTGCTTGCTCGATGAACCACAGCATCTGCCCATCCGTGGTTCCTTCGTGTGGCGTCAATACGGCAGCATGGTCGCGACCGGCTGCGGAGGCGGCTGCAAGCGAGGCCAACGCCCGGTCGAGACTCGAGGCGGTGTTCACGAACTCGACGGTCACCTGTACCATGGCGACGTAGGGCGCCACTTTCGTCACCGCTTCCGGCCGCTCGCCATCGCAATCCACCATCACCGGGATCGGCGACTGCCATCGCTGCAACGCATCGACGATCAAATCCTCGCTGGCCAATGGGTCGCGGCCGCCCAGCGAAATCGAGTGCAGCGGAGACTGCCCGACCACGCGCTGGATATGGCGCGCCAACATCTCGGGCGTGTAGAGCACCGCTGTCTCTGCTTCTGCCGCAAATCGGACGAAGAGCTGACGCCGGCCCATCCAGACGCCTTGGCTCTGGATGCCGGGCGAGATCCCTGCGATCGCGGCTGCCGGTCCCGTGGTGCGCGCCGTCACGTGTCTTGTCTCCCCCCGATCGCCGGCGATGGTTTTGCCATCGCGAGTTCCACGATGCGCTCGCACAGCGCACCGAAATCCATTCCCATCGCGGCCGCGGCCTGCGGCAGCAAGCTCAGTGGCGTCATCCCGGGCAGCGTGTTCGCCTCGAGACAGAAAAATTCACCCCGGTCCGTCATACGGAAGTCGATGCGCGCGTACCCGTCAAGCTTGAGCGAGCGAAACGCAGCCAGCGCCAGCCGTTGAATGTCCGCCGTCTCGTCCGCCGACAGCCTGGCGGGGAATTCCTCGCGCGCCATGCCGGGCGTGTACTTGCACTCGTAATCGTAAATCTCGTGTCGCGGGAAGATTTCGCCCACGGGCAGCGCGCTTCGCCCAAGCACGCTCACCGTGAGCTCGCGTCCCGGAACGAAGCGCTCGATCATCACCTCGTCGTCATATCGCATCGCGTCAGTCACTGCCGACGCGAGGTCCGCCGCGGCGCGCACGACCGAAAGCCCAACGGTCGATCCCTGCTTGGATGGTTTCACCACCACCGGCCATCCCAATTCTCGCTCGACACACGCGGCGTCGGGACGAACTCCACTTGCCTGGCTAACGAGCAGCCAGTCCGCCGTCGGGACACCGGCCGCGCGAAAGAGAATCTTCGAGAGGTCCTTGTCCATCGCGAGCGCGCTCGCCAGATGACCGCTGCCGGTGTATCGCACGCCCACCATGTCGAGCAGCGCCTGCACCGTTCCGTCTTCACCGAACCCGCCGTGCAACGCCAGAAACACGACATCCGCGTTGCGCACCGCGGGCAGTGTTCCCAACGACGGCGAGAGCGAGGTTTGCGTCATGTGCTCGAGAGCACTCAACGATGGCGGCGCGGCCTTCATCACGCCGGCCTTTTCCATCGCGCGCTCTTCGCTCTCGTCGATCACACCCCGCGCCGGATCGAGCGACGTCACATCGTGTCCGACCTCCCGCAGCGCGCGCGCAATGCGCAGTCCCGACGCCAACGACACATCTCGCTCCGCCGACGTTCCACCCAACAACACCGTGATGTTCATGGGGGAAGAATGGGCGCGCTCTGATGGTGCGGCAAGGTAGAGCGCGCGGCTACATTGATGCCATGCACGTCGCGAGCACTTCGGTTCGTTGCCTCGACCATCGCGCGACCGGTTCGCGCGCGCGCCGCGCCGCTCACGGCGCGGTGCTTGCCACGCTGATCGTTGCCGGTTTGGGCTGCATCGATCGAGACACGGCGCAGAAGGCCATCGAAAGCGTGCAGGAATCCGCGGGTGTGCGACCCGACAGCATGCCGGTGATGCTCAACGACAAATCGCCGTTTCTGTATCCCATGTCGTTGTACAAACAGGGCGTTCAGGCGAACGTCACACTGCGAATCCGCATCGACTCCGTCGGCATGGTCGCGCCAGAGTCCACCACGGTGGTGGAATCGTCGGGTTATCCGGCGCTCGACTCGGCTGCGGTGAGCGGTTCGCAATCGCTGCGATTCAAGCCGGCCATGCTGCACGGGCAGCCGATGAGCGTCTCGATCCTCCTGCCGGTGTTTTTCCGGCGTCCGGACATGCCGCCGCTTCCCGGCGACACGGTGCTACGCGACACCGCACATTCCGCCCAACACCGCAAGCCATGAGCACCTCCGTGTCGACCTCGACGCCTTTGACGATCGCGAGCCAGCGCAACCGGATGCCCTACGACGACGTCCTCCAGACCATCGGGTGGACACCGCTCATCCGGCTCAACCACGTGACGCAGGGCATCGCGACGCCAGTGTACGGGAAGGCGGAGTTCTTCAATCCCGGCGGGAGCGTGAAGGATCGCATCGGCCTTCCGATCATCGAGCGGGCCGAGCGCGAAGGGAAGCTCAAACCAGGCGGCACGATCGTCGAGGGGACGAGCGGCAACACCGGCATCGGCCTCGCGATCGCCGCGGCGCTCAAGGGCTATCAGTGCATCTTCACGATGCCCGACAAGATGTCGCAGGAAAAAGTCCGGCTGCTCAAGGCGTTCGGGGCCGAAGTGATCGTGACGCCCACGGCCGTCGCGCCGGACCATCCGGACAATTACGTGATGATGGCCAAACGGATCGCATCCGAGCTGCCTAACGCAATCCTGGCCAACCAATTCTACAACGACGCGAACCCGCAGGCGCACTACGACACCACCGGTCCCGAGTTGTGGGAGCAGACCGCGGGTCGCATCACGCATTTCGTCGCGTCGGCGGGAACGGGCGGCACGATCACCGGCGCAGGCCGCTACCTCAAGGAGAAGAACCCCGCCATTCGGATCATTGCCGGCGATCCCACGGGCTCGATTCTCGCCGAGTACTGGCGCAGCAAGGGCAAGAACAAGATCGAAGGAACGCCGTACAAGGTCGAGGGCATTGGACAGGACAAAGTGCCGACCACGTTGGACATGACGGTCATCGACGATTATCGCACCGTCAGCGACCGCGATGCGTTCGCCATGGCGCGCCGTCTCACCCGCGAGGAAGGCTTGTTCGTGGGCGGATCGGCGGGCCTCATCGCGCACGTGGCGCTGCAGGTGGCGCGCGAAGTGAACGACCCGCACGCGCTGGTCGTGACGTTCCTGTGCGACACGGGTGAGCGATACCTGTCCAAGCTCTACAACGATGACTGGATGCGCGAGAACCAGCTGCTCGCCCCTGATCGCGTGCGCATCGCCGACCTCCTCGGCGCGAAGCCGGACCATGCACCGGCGGTCGTGTCGGTGGCCACCGGAGCCACGGTGCGTCAGGCGCTGCGCCTCATGAATCTGCACGACGTGTCGCAGCTGCCGGTCATCGAGGGCAACAACTGCGTCGGCTCCGTGAGCGAAGGCGTGGTGTCGGCCAAAGCGCTCGAGGACACGACGCTGTTGGACGCGACGGTGAGCGACGTGATGGACGCGCCGTTTCCGTTAGTCGAGTCGGGCCAATCGCTCGACAGCATCGTGAAGCTGCTCACCAAATCGAACCCGGCGGTGCTCGTGCGGTCGCAGGATCGCATTTCGGGCATCGTCACGCGCTCGGACGTTCTGCAATTTCTCATGGCGCGATGACCGACGGGCGAGGGCGGTCGGGCCGGGGACGACGTGGCGGCAGGAAGAACGGACGCAAGGCAGAGCTCGCCGATCGCAAGCAGCGCATCCTCACGCACGGCACGCCATCGGTCACGTCGGGCATCGCCGACGCGATCGTGACCAAGGTCGAGAACGTCTTCTTCCTCACGGATCCGTCGGGCTGCGTGCCGGTCGCACCCGGTCACGGCCTCGGGCTGTACTATCACGACTGCCGGTATCTGCGCGGCTACGAGATTCTGTTAGGCAAAGAGCAGCCGACCGTGCTCGCCGCCACGACCGACGACATCGGCTGCTCGGCGGTGCTCGAGCTGGCGAATCCGGACCTGCGGCTGGGCCGCGGACGCCTCATCCCGCGCGAGACGATCGGCATTCGGTGGACCCGCACGCTGCACGGCGACACGCCCGGACTCACCGATGTGCTCGAGCTCCGCAACCTCGGACTCGAGCCGATCACGCTGCCGCTGACGCTCCAGTTCGATGCGCGGTTCGAGGATCTGTTTGCCGTGCGCGGGCTCTTCCAGCAAACGTTAGGCATCCGGCACGCGCCCCGGTGGAGCGGCCGGTCCCTCGTGGTGTCGTACGACGGACGCGACCACTGCCGCCGCACGCTCGCCATCGCGTTCTCGCGCGCCCCGCAGCGCCACAGCCAGCAGACGGCGCGGTTCGCGATCCGGCTGCCGCCGCGCCGCGCCGTTACGTTAGGCGTGACGCTTCGCATCGACGAGCGCGCCGCGACCCGCGACGGCGCCCGCGTGTCGGCGCGCACGTACAGCACGCACCAGGCGGCGCCGCTCCGCGCGCTGGCGCAGACGCCGCGCACCAGCGTCGCGACCGACCATTCGCTGCTCAACGCGGTCCTCGAGCGCTCGTTCGCCGATCTGCGCCTCCTGCGCAGCAGCATCAGCAGCGAGGAGTACTACGCGGCCGGCGTCCCATGGTTCGCGACGCTCTTCGGACGCGACGCCGCCATCACCGCGATCCAGATGCTGGCGTGCGAACCGCGCGTCGCCGAGCAGACGGCGCGGCTCCTCGCCGTCTACCAGGCGCGCAACACGGATCAGTGGCGCGACGAACAGCCCGGCAAAATTCTTCACTCGATTCGCGTCGGCGAGATGGCGCGGCTCGACCTCATTCCGCACACGCCGTACTACGGCTCGGTCGATGCTACGCCGTTGTTCCTGATCCTCATCGCGCGCCACGCGATGTGGACCGGCGACCTGTCGTTGTTCCGCGAGCTGCGCGAGCACGTCCAGCTCGCGCTCACGTGGATGGCCGACGGCGCCGACTCCAACGGCGATGGATACATCGACTACGTCAGCACGTCGGAGCATGGGCTGATCAACCAGGGATGGAAAGATTCCGGCGACGCGATCGTGACGGCGTCGGGCAAGCTGGCGTCGCCGCCCATCGCGTTGGCCGAGGTCCAGGGGTACGCGTACCTCGCGCGCATGCTGATTGCCGACGTGTACGACCGTGCGGGCGACGCCACGCGCGCCACGACGCTGCGCGCCGAAGCCGAAGCGCTGCGCGGGCGATTCGAGCGCGACTTCTGGATCTCGAAGTTAGGCTGCTACGCCCTCGCGCTCGAGCGCGACGACCGTCCGCTCGCCGTCGTGACGTCCAACGCCGGCCAGGTGCTGTGGTCGCACATCGCGACGCCCGCGCGCGCTCGGCGCGTGGCCCAGCGCATGATGGCGCCCGACATGTTTTCGGGCTGGGGGATTCGCACGCTGTCCACGCGCGCGAGACGCTTCAACCCCGTGGGCTATCATTTGGGCACCGTGTGGCCGCACGACAACGCGCTCATCGCAGCCGGCTTCCGCCACTACGGACTCGACGCCGCGGCGCGACGCGTGTTCGACAGTCTGCTGCGCACCGCCGCGTTCTTTGGCTCGTATCGTCTGCCGGAAGTGTTCGCGGGATTTTCGACCAGCGAGTTCCGGACGCCCGTGCGCTATCCCGTCGCATGCCACCCGCAAGCGTGGGCGGCCGGGTCAGTGCCGTATCTGTTGGGCGCTCTGTTAGGCCTGGAGCCAGACGGATTCGCGGGGCACCTGCGTGTGGTGCGGCCGACGCTCCCCGACGGCGTGAACCGGCTCGACGTCCGCAATCTGCCGGTCGGCACGTCCCGCATCTCGATCCGCTTCACGCGGACCAGGAAGCACCACGTGGAGGTGGACCTGCTCTCCGCGAGCGGAACGGTGGAGCTGGTGGTCGAGGAGCGCGCGTGACGGCGCTGCGTTAGGCAGAGGGCCGGCGCGCCGCCTCCACGAGGGCGGCGAGCCGGTCGAGCGCCTGGCGCGGCGTGAGGTCGTCGGGCTCGATGCCGCGCAGCATCTCCACCACCGGGTGCGGGGCCTCCGCGAACAGCGCGAGCTGTTCGGGCGGCGCCGTCGCGCGCGCGGGGGCGACCAGATGGCCGCCCTCGAGGCGGTGCAGCACCTCGCGCGCCCGCGCCAACACCGGTGCCGGCAATCCCGCCAGCCGTCCCACCTCGATGCCGTACGACCGGTCGGCGCCGCCGGCGGCGAGCGTGTGCAGAAACAGCACCTGGTCGCCGACCTCGCGCACCAGCACATTATAGTTTCTAACTGCTACTAATTCGTCCGCGAGTTGCGTCAGCTCGTGGTAGTGCGTCGCGAATACCGTCTTGCAGCCCACGCGGTCGTGCAGGTGCTCGCTCACCGCCCACGCGATCGAGACGCCGTCGTACGTCGACGTGCCGCGTCCGATCTCGTCCAGCAGCACCAGGCTGCGGCTGGTCGCCGTGTGCAGGATCGCGCTCGTCTCTGCCATCTCGACCATGAACGTCGATTGGCCGCGCACGAGATTGTCGCTCGCGCCCACGCGCGTGAACACGCGATCGGCGATGCCGATCCGCGCGCGCGACGCCGGCACGAAGCTCCCCATCTGCGCCATGAGCACGATGAGCCCGATCTGCCGCAGGATCGTCGACTTGCCGGCCATGTTGGGCCCGGTGAGGATGATCACGCGCGCCTGCTCGTCGAGCGACAGGTCGTTCGGGATGAACTTGTCGCGCGGCATCATCCGCTCGACCACCGGGTGGCGGCCGGCCGCGATCTCGAGGCCGAACTCGTCCGTCATCGTCGGCCTAACGTAACCTTCCCGCTCGGCCGCCTCGGCGAGCGACGCGAGCACATCGAGCGTCGCGACGATGCCCGCCGCACGCTGCAGCCGCGACACCTGCGCGCCCGCGCGGGTGCGCAGCGCCTCGAACAGCGTGCGCTCGCGCACCTCGAGCCGCTCCGACGCCGTCAGCACTTTCTCCTCGTATTCCTTGAGCTCGGGCGTCACGTAACGCTCTTCGCCCGCCAGCGTCTGGCGCCGTTGGTAGTGCTCGGGGACGAGGTGCCGGTTGGCGTTGGTGATCGAGATGTAGTACCCGAACACCTTGTTGTAGCCGACCTTGAGCGACGCAATGCCCGTGCGCTCGCGCTCCGCCGTTTGGATGCGCGCGATCGCGTCCTTGCTCCCGTCGCGCAGCGCACGGAGCTCATCGAGCTCGGGGTCCACGCCGTCGCGGATTACGCGCTCGTCGCCCACCGCGACCGGCGGCGCATCCACGAGAGTGACCGCGATGGCCGCCGCCAGATCGGCGCATGGATCCCACGGCCCCAGCATCTCGGCCACGAGCGCCGCCGATGCGACGCGTCGCGCGGCCTGCTCGACCGCCGGCAACGCGGCGAGCGACGTGCCTAACGCACCCAGCTCGCGCGGCGTGGCGCGCGCGGCGGCCGCTTTGCCGGCCAACCGCTCCACGTCGCGCACGTCATCGAGCGCCGTGCGCAGCGCGGCGCGCGCGAGCGGATCCGACGCGAGCGCGCCGACCGCATCCAGCCGCGCATCGATGCCTGAGCGTTGGGCGAGTGGTGCGAGCAACCACTGACGCAGCAGCCGCGCGCCCATCGGCGTCGTCGTCCGGTCCAACACGGCGAGCAGCGTGCCCGCCGTTCCGCCTCCGCGCAGCGATTCCACCAGCTCGAGGTTGCGGCGCGTCATGTCGTCGAGCGGCATCGAGCCGCCATCGCGTTCCACGATCGGCGCCGCGAGATGCCGCAGGCCCGACGGCTGCAACTCGCGCAGATACCGCACGAGCGCGCCGGCCGCGCCCACCGCCGGCGCGTCGTCTCGACCGATGCCGAACCCCTCGAGCGACGCGACACCGTACTGCCGCGCGAGCTCGTCCGCCGCCAACGAGGGTTCGAACTCCCAGGCCTCGCGCTCGGTGACTAACGCATCCTCGTCGCGCGACGACGCAGCGCGGAACGCACCCGACGACGACCCGCGCGCTACCAGAATCTCGCTTGGCGAGAGACGCGCGAGCACCGCCGGCGCGTCGGCGGGCGTGGATCGAATCAGGCGCAGCTCGCCCGTCGACAGATCAGCCGCCGCGATGCCGATGGCCGACGTGTCGTCGCACACGGCGCACAAGTAATTGTTGAGCGCGCCGTCGAGCAGATCGTCCGAGAACGCGGCGCCGGGCGTGATGGTCTCCACCACTTCGCGCCGCACGATGCCCTTGGCGAGCTTCGGATCTTCCACTTGCTCGCAGATCGCGACGCGGTGGCCTTGCTCGACCAGCCGGCGCAGATACTCGTTCAGCGCCTTGACGGGCACACCCGCGAGCGGCACCTCCGCCGCGCCGCCGTTGTTCCGGCTCGTCAGCGTTAGGCCGAGGGCGCGCGAGCCGAGCTCGGCGTCCTCGTAGAACATCTCGTAGAAATCTCCCATCCGAAAGAGCAGGATCGCGTCCTGGTGGCGCGCCTTGATCTCCCGGTACTGCTGCATCAACGGCGTGGCCGTCTCGCGGCTCACGGCGTCTCCGCGCTCGTCACGTATGCGGTCAGCTTCTTCGCGCGCATGGCGCGCGCCGCGGCGTCGGCATCGGCGCGCGTCGCGTAGCGCCCAACGCGCACGCGGAACGGTTTCGCCGTTCCCACCACACGGGCCGGATATCCCCGCGCCACGAGCACATCGCGCAGCCCGTTGGCCGACGCGAGCGTCGAGAACGCGGCCACTTGAACCGTGTACCGGCCGTGCGCGGACGTGCCGCTCGCCGCCTGCGGCGCCGCGGGCGGAGTCGGCGCCGATGTCGCACTGCGGCTCGGCGCCGGCGCGGCCGTGGCCTTCGCCGTCGTGTCCACGCCCTGGCAGCGCTGCTGGAGATAGCCGATCTGATTGGCCAGCTCCACCTCGCTGGCTGGCGTTAGGCGCGACGCGTCGGCCAGCCGCGCGCATCCCGCCGGCAGGTTGCCCTCGTCGAGCAGCGTGCGCGCCACCCAGAACGCCGCGCGCGGGCGATTGGGACTGTCCGGATGCTCGACCACGATGCGCTTCAGGTGCGCCACCGCCTGATCGCGATCGCCGCGCGCGAGCTCGAGCTGCGCGAGCCGCATCAACGCATCGGCGCTGCGCGCCGACGCCGGATACGTCACGATGATCGTCCGCAGATCGCGCTCGGCGTCGGCCGCCGTCGCGGCCACCACCGCCCGCCAATACAACGCGTCCACATACGCCGGCGACCCGGGCGGCGCCGCGTCGAGTTTCTGCCCGACTAACGCACGAGCGGAATCGCCGCGCCCTTCGGCCGCGAGTCGTTGGGCCGCGCGAAAAATCGTGTCGCCGCCGGTGGAATCGGCGCGCACGGTGTTCGGATGCACGGAGTCGGGGCGCGCGGAGTCCGGACGGGCTACCGCGACCGGCGCCGTATCGGCGTGCGCGGAATCCGAGTGGGCCGTATCGCTCGTCTGTCCCCACGCGAGGGCCGGCACCACCAGCATCACACCCAAGGCAGAGCGTATCGTCATGACGGAAGTTGGTTAGGCGTCAGGCGACGGCGCGTCGCGCCGGTTCCTCGGCGGCCGCGCACATCGACAACACGAGTCGCGCGAGGATCTCTTCATCGGACGACACCCGCGTCTCCTTCAGCGCGATGTCCGCGGCGAGGAGCGCGTCCATGGCGCGATCGAGCGCCGCGTCGTCCCACGCATCGATGGCCGCGGCCCACGACTTCACCGCCTCACCCCACGGACGACCCGTGTACGCGCCACCCGCGCTCTTGAGCAGCTCGTAGTACTCCCGCTCGAGCCGACCCGCGGACATTCCGCGCGCGCGCATCGCCCGCCCCCACGCCAGCGCCTGCGTCTGCGTCGTCAATGCCATCACGATCGGGACGGCCGAGACCTTGGGTTGGTCGAGCACGTGCGCCAGGAGCGCCAGTGCGCGCGGCGCGTCGCGCCGTCCCACGAGATCGAGGAAGTCACCTAACGTCTCGCCGCGCCGCACGCCCACCACCGCCGTCACGGCCTGCTCGTCGATGACGCCGCCGTTCGTGTAGCTCGCCAGCTTGTCCAGCTCGCCCGCCAGCGCGGCCAGATCGTTCCCCGCGTGGTCGAACAGGAGCGATGCCGCCTCGTCGGTGACCGACACGCCTAACACAGTCTGCGCGTGGTGCACGATCCACTTCGGCACCCGGTTGCCCGTCAGCGGCTCCGTCTCGAGCGAGAACGTGCGCTGCACGAGCGATCGGTCCGGCTTCCCGCGCTCTCCCGGTCCGAACACGAGGACGAGCACGATGTCCGCGGTCTTCGACGCCGCCCGCTCGAGGAAGTGATCCACCACAGCGCGTCCATCTTTGCGCAGCGATCCCGCGTCGCGTACGAGCACGATGCGGCGCTCCGCCATCATCGGCGGCGTCGCCAGGAGCGACGCGAGCGCTTCGGCATTCACGGAAGCCGCGTCACAGATGTCGAGATTGAAATCCCGCGTCGCCGGATCGAGCGCGGCGGCGAGCAGCTGCCGCACCGCTGCATCCTTCAGGAACTCTTCGTCGCCGTGAATGCTGTACGCGCGCTCGAAGGAACGCGATGCGATGGATTTGTAGAAGGCGCGATCGTCCGGCATAGCGGCGAATATAACGCGCGCGGGCTGCTACCGTCCCAACTCCTCCGCCGCGAAATGCTCCTGCGCTTGCTCGGCCATCACGGCCGCGGGCCACACCGGCAGACCCATGGACGCCGACGCCACGAACGCCGAGTTGACGCCGGACGGCGATTCGGTCGGCGTCATGGGCGGACGCACCGCGATGACAGGCGGCAATCGGAGATCGCGCGCCGGTTGGGCAACGTCGAACACCATTGCGGCGACGAATCCGACGATCACGACGCTCGCCGCGATCGCTAAAAACGACCCGACGCCCGGACCGCGGTAGTGCTCCGCGCGGGCGTCGACTTCCTGTGCAGCCAAAAGCTTTTGATTCAGGCGATCGAGAAAGTCAGCTGACGGCTCGAGCGCAGGCAGATTGCGCAACACCATCAGACCGCGCCGCATTGCCGTGTCATACCGTGAACAGCGCACACACTCGGAGAGATGCAATTGCATCTCCACCACATCGTGCGCGCTCAGCGTATCGTCGAGAAACGCCGGATGCAGATCACGGAATTCGCGGCAAATCATAGGTGCGGTCGAGCTCCACTTCGTGACGACTGGCAAGGGATACCCGATCGCGCGCACCGGGTTCCGGTGCCTACAATGCGCAATGGATTGAGCGCCCGGAAGAGGCCCTAACGTGACGCTGAGCCTGCAAGGACGAGCGAGCATCGGCGGCCGTATAGGGCGCGGGAAATGCAGCCCTGATGGGAACGCGACACGCCGCCGACAGGGCGTGCCGCGCGGCGCGCGCAACGCGCGGCCGCTGCTGGGAAAGCGCCGCGCTCGCCCACCACGGCAGACGCGGCGGACAATGCTGTGATGCGTGACGCCTGCCCTGGCCAGAGATGGCGAGTACACCCAATCGCCCCGATGACTCCTTCAAGCGAAGGCATCTCCTGCCGAGCTCGAGACCGCACGGGCGCGCGCAATGGAGGATCGTATGAGCACCCAAATAGGCGCTTCGCACGAACACGCCATCGTT
>DASVAC010000058.1:0-4450 GCA_036376535.1 Gemmatimonadaceae bacterium
CGGCGGTAGGCGAGGCCGAGGTCATCGAGCGCTTCGGGCACGAGCGCGTCGGGTGCCACCGCGACGACCAACGAACCGTCGTCCGTAAGAACGGTTGGGCACACGCGGTGATGCAGCAGGTAGTCGCGCGACACGCCGCCCTCGAGTGCGACGGCACCCGGGCTGGATCCGACATCGGACATAGAGCTTCCTCGCTCGGTGCAGCCGCGCGTCGTCGGATTTGAAAGTGACGCATCGGCGGCTGCAAATCGGGCAGCAGCGTACATGTCGATGCAGGGACCGCGCAAGCACGAAATGTGACCTATACCGCACGATTTGTGATCGGTGCGATTCGAGCATGGTGCGCCCGCCGCTTGCTAACGGGCCGAGATGCGGTTTCCGCGTTCCGTCTTGCGCCGCGCCAGGCGGGGAGATTGTCTGCGCGCATGCCCCGGAGTGAGCATTGCTCCTAACGCACGCACGGCAAACGCGTCAAAGCCCTTCTCTCGAACCTGCGTAGGCGTCGTTCGCGCGCACCGCACGAAAAGACGCGTGAGGGACGCAGCTGACGGAAAGCCGAGCTCATGAGCGATCGCCGGAAGGCTGGCGCGCGGCATCGTTAGGCGGGCGGCCGCCCGGAGGAGGGTCATCCAGGAGATCAACTGGAGCGGCGTGCAGACTCCGCGCGCCCTGCACAGGCGCGCCAGGGTCTCGCGCCGCATTCCCATCGCTTTCGATAGAGACCGTACGCCCGGCCGATAGCTACAGTCGTGCGTGAGGCACCACTCGATGAGGGGCCTGAGCCAGTTGGGCGCGATCTGGCAGACGGTGCGCCGCACGAGCATATCGGCACACTGTTGGCGTTCGGCCCGAAGCAATCGATCGCGCGTGGCCTCCGTGCTTTCGACTCGGACGAAGAGCACGTCCATTGCATCGACGTAATGTGCCTGGTTGAGCACTCGTATGTCCGACGGAACCAGGTAGCAGATCGCGAACACGGCCGTCATCGGGAAGCGATCGACGGCCTGGCGCACCGTCAGGCGCACGATCGGCTGCGCTGCCTCGTCCGTACCCAACACGATGATATCGGGCGGCTCGGCTCTCGTTTTTTTGATGAAATCGTCCGGGTCGCGGACGAACAGCAGATGCGCCGAACGGCCAATAGCGGCTCGGAGGTGCGCGGACGATTCGGCGTCCCCGACCATCGCGACGATGCGGAGCATGCGGCAGGTCCTTTGCCTAACGACTGAACGTCGAGCGTGTACGGGCGGGAGGCGGCCGACGAGCAAATCGGCCGATATGCGGGAGGAGTATCTTATGACTGTGCGCTGGCTTCCGGAACAGGTCGCGAACGACCTCGGCTCGGCTCGGTCGTGCGTCTAACGAGGCATCGCGGCGGTGTCGCGACTCCAATACGAAACTGCCGCCACCTTCGGGATGAGCATGGCTGTGCTCGCTGTACTCGCTACTGGGATGCCGGAGGCCGTACGCAGGACATTTTGCTCACAACGTTGAGCAAAAATACTCAGCATACTGAGTAAAATCTCGCGGCTCCGCCGCCGCGCGGCCCGCGGCGCGTCCATTCGGTCCGTTCGCGTGAAATCGATGATGATGTCCCGCAGTCTGCAGTCCATCGTAGCGGGTGCCCCGTTGCCTCACGCCATCCGCCGAGCGTAATCTATGGCCATGGTCCAGTCGCTCGACCACTATTGGACGCCGGAGGACGTGCGCGCGCTGCCGGATGACGGCACCCGTCATGAGTGCATCGACGGGGTGCTCATCGTGACGCCGGCGCCTAACGCGCTCCATCAGCGGGCGGTCGCACGACTGTGGGACAACCTGTCTCCCTACGTGCGGCGCGAGCACATAGGCGAGTTGTTGCCGTCGCCCGCGGACATCGAGATCGAGCAGGGTACCCTCGTCCAACCAGATCTATTCGTTTATCGCATCCCGGCGGAGGGCCTCGCGAAGCGCGACTGGTCCATCATTAAGGAGTTGCTGCTGGCGGTGGAAGTTCTGTCGCCATCCACGGCGCGGTTCGATCGCGGACTCAAGCGCCGGTTCTATCTCCGTTCGCCGACCGAAGAACTATGGCTCGTGGACTGTGACGCGCGAGTCGTCGAGCGATGGCGGGCGGGCGATGAGCGTCCCGAGATACTCGCGGATCGCCTCGTGTGGCACCCCAAGCGCGCACTCGAGCCGTTGCGCATAGCGTTGGACGAGTTCTTCGCGGGCGTGCACGGGGAGGCCTGACGCGTAGACGCGCACCAGCGCACACGCGCTGCTCAACGTCGCCGAAAGGCATGAGCCATGACCCTCTCCGAATGGTGCGCGCGGCGCGGCGCACGGTATTGGCTTTAGCGCGAGAGAAATAGGGCAATCGTTAGCACGCAAAACACAGCCGAGCCCGCGACGCAGTACCAGAGGTAAGGCACGACTCCCACCTCGACCACTGAGTCGTTAGGCGCCGCCGGATTGTAGTGGATCTGTATCGAGCTACCCGGTTGGTAGTTGAGCAAGTCGGCCTGCGCGGCTTCGGAACTCAGGCTTATTGGCGGCGCAAATCGGAGTCGCTTGCCGCTGTAACCTCGCCCGTCGACGGAATACTCGTAATACACGAGGATGGCCGCGCCGCGCGCGAGACGTTTGTGCCTGCGAGCTCAAGATGCGCCCTTCGGTCGCTGGCCAGGTACGGCTCGCGCGCGCGCTGAAAGAGCCACATGCACCAGGCGAGGAATCCGACGCCGGCAATAACAAAACCGAGGAATAGGCCACGGAAGTCTGCGGGCTCGCCGGTCATGGCGACGACGTCCTCGGCCATCGCTGATCTGCTCCGACCAACTGTGTGCCCCGGAGGTTCGAGCGATATTCTCGGGCCATCGACACGGCAATCACGGCGCCCTCACTCGTACTACGACGCTTGCTCTCCGGGCTGCGACCCACAGGAAAGATGGCATGCATTGCTCACTCTGTGGTCACATGAACGGGTGGGACACGATCAATCAGGCGTTGGAACAGCGAGCGCCAATTAGGTGACGACCCGCGCACTGCGATCTTGACGCGCCGCTCCACGCCAGAGTCGTCCATCCAATAGATCGACACGATCTGCGTCAACCAGGAGCGCACTGGGACGTGCACAGTCGTTACACGGTCGACAGGCACCTCGACGCGATCCTCGCCACGAGCAAATAGCAACATGTCACCGCGCAGCCAGAGGTCGCGCAGGCTACTGATGTGGCGGATCGTTGCTCCCGCCAAAGTAGCTCCGATCATGCCTTCGGCGACGAGGATCCACTTGTGGCTGCGTGCGGAGTCCCAGGAGAACCAAGCAAGAAATGCATGCAAGCGCCCGTCATGATCGCCGGAGTGAGATAGTGGCACGCAAATGTTAGCGGCCAAGAGATGCGCTCGCCCATCGGCGCGGCAGGCTTGGTGATTCGGACACTGCCTGAAGTCATGACGCTCAGTCGCGGCTTCTCGCGCGTAGTCGACCAGTCGATTGGAGACAGCAGCAGAGGTTAGCGCGCCGAGCAGGCCGCATGCAGCGCCTAACAGAGCATGCTTGCCCGCGCATCGAAGCGCGGCCTCCGACCTGCACCTCGATCAGGCTGCGTTAGGCAACCGGAACGCGAACCGACTCGTATCGCAAGCCTAACTTGCGGAGCGCGCCTCGACCCGTCAAGGTCGGAATGCGCGGTTGAGCTCGTCTGGCCTCTTCAGCACGCTTCGGCGGCTGGCTCAAGCGCCGCCCCTAGGACATCCGCCTGGCTTCGGACGCCTCCCAGATCCGCCGGATCATGTTCATCTGGCCAGCATGATACGCGTCGTGCGTCGCGACGCCTAACACTTCCATGCCGATCGTCAGGCTGCGACCCGGGCGGACCGTCGCGAGCAGGCGGCGGCTCGCGCCGGATACCGCCGCCACGAGCCGCCGATGGAGCGACTCGAGCAGAGCGAGGTCCGCCGCCCACGCGTCCGCGGTCAGCGTCATCGGCAGCTCCGGCCACCAGGGCTTGGTTAGGCGGCGCGGAAATGGCGGGACGTCGATGCCCATCCGCTTTTGCATCATGTGTCGCGCGTACGCGAGGTGCAGCGCGAGCTCCCAGATGTTGTGACGCCCGGTGCCCGGACGCCAGCTGGCCGCGTTCGCATCCAGACCGCGCAACGCCTCACGCACCGCAGCCGAAGGCCCGTGCCACCCACCCCGGTAATAGTTCTCGCGCAACGACCGCAACAGGAGCAGCGTTACCGGCGTGAAAGTTCGCTCCGCGTGCGCCCGCCCACTTCTCGATAGTGCCATGCGCCATCCTCCTTCCGTTCTTCGGGTCTCATTCCAATTCGTCGATCGATTTCGGCCAGTCCTCGCGCAACAGCCGCGACATCGCGCGGTCGGCCAGCAGCCGCCCGTTCGTCTGGCAGCGCGCACAATAATTCGTCTCGTTGGACGCGTAGCGAATCCGCTGGACCGGCG
>DASVAC010000059.1:0-10073 GCA_036376535.1 Gemmatimonadaceae bacterium
CGCCGAGAGCCCGCGCCCGTCGGCCTCGACCACGCGCCGCACCGCCTTCTCCGCGTCGCCGGTGCTGTAGCCCAGCGAGACGAGCGCGCGCATCGCGTCGTCGGCGGCCGCGCTCGCGGGGCGCGCCGCGCCGTCGCCGGCCGGCATCACGTCATCCAACTTGTCGGCCAGGTCGACCACCAGACGCTCGGCCTTCTTGCGACCCACGCGCGGCACACCCTGCAGCGTGGCGAGATCCTTTTCCTGTATCGCGCGCACCAATCGCTCGGCCGATAGCGCCGACAGCAGCCCGATCGCCAGCGCAGGCCCAACCCCGTTGGCCGTGAGCAACCGCTGGAACACGCGCTTCTCGAGGGCGTTCGTGAAGCCGAACAGCAGCCACGCGTCGTCGCGCACCACGACGTGCGTCTGCAGCGTCACCGCGTCGCCTAACCGCGGCAGCTGCTCGTACGCGCCTAACGGAATCGTGAGCTCGTAGGCGACGCCGCCCGCGGTCATCACCTCCACCCGGTCGAGATCCTTGGCCACCAGCGTGCCGCTCACCTGCGCGATCATCGCGCGCGCTCCAGCCGCGGAACGCGCGCCGTCAACAGGTGCGCGAGCGCGGCGGCCACGCCGTCGGCGGCGTCGTTCGGCTGCGGCGCGCTCGTGAGGCGCAAGAGCCGCGCGACCATGAACTGCACCTGCTCCTTGGTCGCCGCGCCCGCGCCCACGACGCTCTTCTTGATCTCGGCCGGCGGATACTCGAAGATGATCATGCCGCTCTGCTGCGCCGCGAGCAGCACCACACCGCGCGCGTGTCCGAGCACGACCGTGGTGCGCACGTTCTTGGCATAGAACACGTCTTCGATGGCCAACACATCCGGCCTGTGGCGCGCGATGATCGCGCGGATTTCGTCGTAGATGCCGCACAACCGCACGCTCAGCGGGTCGCGCGGCGCCGTGCGAATCACGCCGCACTCGACAAGCGAAAGGGAGCCGCCCGCCCGCGACTCCCCCGAATGATCCGTCACCACGCCGTAGCCCGTCGCGGCCGTGCCCGGGTCGATGCCTAAAACAATCACGCCGTCGCGCTCAGGCCTTCGCCATTTCGGCGAGGTCGATGTCGAAGTTCGCCTCGACTTTCTGCACGTCGTCCAAATCGTCCAGCTCTTCCATCAACTTGAGCAGCGTCTCGGCCGTCTTGCCCTCGACGTGCACCGTGGTCTTGGGGATCATCGCGATCTCGGCGCCGTCGGTCGCGATGGGCTTCGCATCGAGCGCCGCCTTCACCGCGTGCAGTGCCGACGGATCGGTCGAGATCACGTAGCGGTCGTCTTCGCGCGTCAGATCCTCGGCGCCCGCTTCGAGCGCCGCTTCGAGTGCCGTTTCTTCGTCCACGCTCTGCGCGGGTACGAAGATCTGCCCTTTGCGCTCGAACATCCACGCCACCGAGTTCGTCGCGCCGAGATTCCCGCCGCCGCGCGACAACTTGTGCCGGATGTCGGCCACCGTGCGCGTCGCGTTGTCGGTGAGCGTGTGAATCAGGAGCGCCACACCGCCGGGTCCGAACGCCTCGTACGTGATCTCCTGATACTCCACACCCTCGAGCTCGCCAGTGCCCTTCTTGATCGCGCGCTCGATGTTCTCCTTGGGCATGGACGCCGCGCGCGCCGCCTCGATGGCCGTGCGCAGCCGCGGATTACCCCCAGGGTCGCCGCCACCGGTCCGCGCCGCGACCGTGATTTCGCGAATGAGCTTGGTAAAGACGGCGCCGCGCTTTGCGTCGGCTGCCGCCTTGTAGTGCTTGATCTGCTTCCATTTACTATGACCGGCCATGGGGAATCTCGCGACGTATCCGGGTCAAAGTTAAACGAGGAGGGAAGCGCGCGCTTCCCTGGTCACTCGACCATATCCTCGAATCGCAACCACTGCTTGTAGAAAAACAGGTCTACGTAACTCGTCGGGCCGCTTCGGTTCTTGAGCACCGCCAGCTCGGTTGCTCCCTCGTGTCCCGGCGACGGCGCGTACAACTCTTCCCGGAACAAGCCGAGGACGATGTCGGACAATTGCTTCACGGCGCCGCGCGCGCCGAAGTCATCGAGCGCGGGACGCAGGTCCGGGCGCGACCGGTCAAGCGCCGGCAGATGCGCGGTGAGCAGCACCGCGACCTGGGCGTCCAACGCGTGCGACTTGAGCGCGCGCACCGCGAGCGCGAGCTCGTCATCCAGCGCGCCGGTTGCAGTGCCAGCCATCGCTTGCAGCGAATCGACCACGAGCAAAGCAGGTTCGTGCACGGCAGCCTGCGCTACCACTTCGGCCGCGCCGCCGGCAGGGAGCCGCGAAATGCCCGGCATTGTCTCGCGCAACCGGAACGCCGCGGCGCCGAGTGCGGCGCGCGTCGTTTCGTCCAGGTTGCCTTGTCGGATCTGGTCGATGGACGCTTTGCCCTCGATTGCCAACACGCGCTCGAGCACGCGCGGTAGATCCATTTCGCCGGATATCAGCTCGACCGCTGTCCCGGCGCCACGCGCGCGCAGCGCTATCGCGAGCGCAAGCGCGGATTTGCCGACGCCGACGTCGCCGCCCAACACGACGAGGTCGCCGCGACGCAGTCCGCCGCCCAACAACTTGTCGAGGCTCGGAAAACCTGTCGGCATGCTGTCGACAGACGCGGTTCCATCGGCCACCGCATCCACGCGCATCATGAGTTGCGAGAGCGGCGAAATGTCGGTGTGAGCGGAGGGCGGCATAGCGTCTACGATATCGAGACCCGCGCCGAGCGGGTAGGGACGTCTACTCGGCGCGCAGCGATGCGATGGCGCGATCCAGCTCCTCGGCGCCGGCGGCATCGAGGTGGCGACGCGCCGCGGCGAGGACGCCGGCGAGCGCCGTACCAATTTCTGTTGGATCGGCGCAAATCGTTGCGTCGGTAAGCCGCGTGCACGCAGCGCGAACCGCCGGCGGAATCGCGAGCGATGCGAACCAGTTGCGCGCGCTGCTCGTGCGGTCCGCGTGCGCGCGCCGACTGAGCTCTTTGGCCGCGGATCGCGCGTTGATCGCGAGGCGTGCCGCCATGAGGCACGCCAGGGCCACTTCGCGTGTGCCCCCTAACGGTGCCCGTCCAGCCTGCGCAGCGAGTGCAGGAAATGGGAAATGGTTCGGCGCGGGCATGGGTTGGTAGCTACCAGGCACCTGCCGGCAATACTACATTGCGCCAGCATGGCGCAACCCCCCAAGTCGGTGCTGTGGATCGACGACGAAGCCGACCTTCTCGAGTCTCATCGCATCTTTTTGCGTGAGAAGGGGTTCGAGGTCGACGCAGCGTCCAACGCCGACGACGCGGTCGAAATGCTGCGGCGCCGACAGTACGGCATCGTATTGTTGGACGAGCAGATGCCGGGCAAGCGCGGCCTGGACGCGTACCGCGAAATCCGCGAGCTGGACCCGTTCCTCCCCATCGTGATGGTCACGAAAAGCGAGGAGGACGCGACGCTGCGCGAAGCGATCGGCGTCGATGTGCGCGACTACCTCGTCAAGCCGATCAATCCCCGGCAAGTCCTGAGCGTGATCACGCGCGTCCTCGAGGGGCCGCGCATCCGCCAACAGGCCATCGCGCGCTCGTTCGTCGAGCGGTTTCGCGCCATGGAAATGGAACGCGAGCGCAACTTGAGCTGGCGCGATTGGGTCGCGCGGTACGCGGAATTCGTGGAATGGGACATCGAGCTTGCGCAGGCGCGCGAGCAGAGTCTCTACGAATCGCTGCAGGCGCTGTATCCCGATTTGCGCCGCGAGTTCGCCGCGTATTTTCGCGACGCGTACCCGAAGTGGCTGCGCGATCTCGAGGGCGACCGTCCGCCGCTCTCGATCGACATCGTGAGCGAGTTTCTGCTGCCGATTCTCGAGCGCTCGCGCGCGACGCTGTTCGTGGTCATCGATTGTCTGCGTCTCGACCAATGGCGCGTGCTCCAGCCGTTGCTCGCGCCGTTCTTCGACGTGGAGACGACGCACTATTTCTCGATCGTACCCACGGCGACGCCGTACTCGCGCAACGCGCTGTTCAGCGGACTGTTTCCGAGCGAGATCGCGGCGCGATTCCCGGATTGGTGGGGCGAGCGCGAGGATGAATCGCTCAACGCGCACGAGCACGAATTGCTCGAGGCGCATCTGGAAGAGCTCAAGACCAACGTGCCGGTTCGGTACGACAAGATCTCCACGTCGGGCGATTCGGCGGAGCTCGAGCGTCGCCTAACGAGCGCGATCGCGTCCGAGGGCGTGAGCGCGTTCGTCTTCAATTTCGTGGACCTGCTCACGCACGGACGGAGCGAGTCCGCCATTCTGTACGAGGTCGCGAAAGACGAGATCGCGCTTCGGCAGATCACGCGCCAATGGTTCGAGCGATCCACGTTGTTCGGGCTGCTCAAGGAAGCCGCGCGCCGCGGCATTCCGGCGCTCGTGACGAGCGATCACGGATCCATCCACTGTAACACGCCGGCCACCGTGTTCGCGAAGCGCGACGCGACGGCCAACCTGCGCTACAAGTTCGGCGAAGACCTCCGCGCCGAGCGCGCCGAGCACGCGCTCTTGTGGTCGAACTTCGATGACTTGCGGCTCCCGCGGCGCGGACTCGGCGGCAACACGCTGCTCGCCGTGGGCGACACGTTCTTCGTGTATCCGACCAAGCTGCGCGAGTACCAGACGCGCTATCGCGGGTCGTTCCTCCACGGCGGCGTGACGCCGGAGGAAGTGATCCTGCCCGTGGCGCTGCTCACGCCGCGTCGTTAGGCCAGTGCGTTTGTATCGCCGGCTGTTCGCGTTCCTCAGGCCGCACGTGTGGCGCATGGCCGGGAACATCGTCGCGAACTTCATCGGCGCGGCGCTCGACGGGTACTCGTTCGCGCTGCTCATCCCGTTCCTCGACGAGCTGTTCAAGCAGCCGCCCATTCCGTTAGGCAATGGGTGGGTCAACACCTTCCTGCACGCCACCATCGGGCGGCTGCTCGACCCGGCGCAGCCCATGCAGTCGCTGCGCAACGTCATCCTCGTCATCCTGGCGACGGTCGCGCTCAAGAACTTGTTTCTCTGGATCGCCGGCACGTTGGGCGCGGAGCTGCAGGAGTACGTGACGCGCGATCTGCGCGACGCGGTGTATCGCCACCTGCAGCGTCTGCCCATCGGATACTTCACCACCACCAAGACGGGCCAGATCCTGTCTCGGGTGCTCGCCGATACGGAGCAGACGCGCACGCTCGTCACGCAGATCGTCACGCAGGCGCTGTCGGCGTCCGCGTTGGTCATCATCTACGTGGCGTATCTGTTCGGGATCTCGTGGCGCCTCACCCTCATCGCGCTCGTCGTCGCGCCGCTGCTCACGTTCGCGCTCCAGCCGCTGTTGCGCCGGCTCCGCCGCGGCTACCGCCGGCTGCGCAACGACCACGGCGAGATGATGAGCGTGCTGCAGGAGAGCGTGAGCGGGATCCGGCTGGTGAAGGCGTTCGGCGCCGAGCCGTACGAGGAGAAGCGGTTCATCGGGGCGAGCCACACGTACTCATCGGGTCTCGTGCGCATGGCGCGCGTGGCGCTCATCGCCCAACCGATCACCGAAACGTTAGGCGCGGGCATCACGGTGCTGCTGCTCTGGATCGGCGCGCGATACGTGCTGGTGGATCACGCGCTGCAGGCGTCGCAGTTTCTCGTTTTCCTGACGTTCGTGATGCGGCTGCTCCAGCCCCTCAAGCAACTGTCGCAGATCCCGGCCGTCGCGCAGAACGCGTTCGCCGCATCGGAACGATTGTTCGATGTCATCGACCGCCCAACGGAGAAGGCGCTCGACCGCGGCACGCGCGTGGTGCGCGACTTCGAGGACGCCTTGGTCTTCGAGGACGTGACGTTCTCCTACGAGAGCGGCCAACGCCCCGTGCTCTCCGACATCGCGTTCACCGCCAACAAGGGCGACGTGCTCGCGATCGTCGGGGCGAGCGGCGCCGGCAAGACGACGCTGGTCGACCTCATCCCGCGCTTCTACGAGCCGACGGCCGGCCGCATCGTGCTCGACGGCAGGGACACGCGCGAGATCACGCTCGAGTCGCTGCGCGCGCTCACCGGCATCGTGAGCCAGGAGACGGTAATCTTCAACGACACGGTGCGCAGCAACATCGCGTACGGCCGCTCGGGCCAGTACACCGACGCGCAGATCGAGGCCGCGGCGCGCGCGGCGAACGCCCACGAGTTCATCGCCGAGCTCCCGCGCGGCTACGACACTCCGTTAGGCGAGCGCGGCACGCGGCTCTCCGGCGGCCAGCGCCAGCGCATCGCCATCGCCCGCGCGCTGCTCGTCGACCCGCCCATGCTCATTCTCGACGAGGCGACGTCCGCGCTCGACACCGAGTCCGAGCGGCTCGTGCAGGAGGCGATCGATCGCCTGCTCGCCGGACGCACCGTGTTCGTGATCGCGCACCGGTTGTCCACGATCCAGCACGCCACCGAGATCCTCGTGCTCGACGACGGTTATATCGTGGAGCGCGGCACGCATCCCGAGCTGCTCGCCCGGCGCGGCGCGTACTGGCGTCTGTACTGCCTTCAATTCGGCAAGCGCGGCGAGGAACCGCCGCGGGACTGACCTGCGCATCCTGTTCTATCTCTCGGCGCCCGCCTGGACGGGGAGCGCCCGCGCCGCGGCCGCACTCGCGCGCGGATTGAGCGACCGCGGCCACGCGGTGACGGTCGCGTGTCCGCCCGAGAGCGCCGTGGAGCAGCGGCTCGAGTTCGGCTCGTACGAGGTGCTGCCGACTGCGTTAGACCTGCCGCTGCTCACGGCGGTTCGCCGCCTCCGCGCTGCGCTGCAGGAGCGATTCATCCAGGTGGTGTGCGTGCACACCGACCGCGAGCAGGCGGTGGCGGCGGGCGCGGCGCGGATGGCCGAGCGCGCGGCGGTGCTCCGGCGCGCGCCGGCGGGCGAGCCGCTCCGGCTGTCGGGCGTGGCGCGACTCTCGCTCCGCGCGGCGGCGGTGGGCCTCGTGTACGCGGCCGACGAGGATGCCCAACGCGCGCCGCCGGTGCCGCACGCGCGCCTCGGACCCGCCGTCGTACCGTTAGGCGTCCGCCCGCACCTCTACGAATCCGTCCGCCCGGCCCCGCCCGGATCGCTCGGCCTAACGGACGCGGCGGGGCGGCTGCTCGTGTGCCGATACGATGCCG
The DNA here is from genome assembly GCA_036376535.1 of Gemmatimonadaceae bacterium. GTDB lineage: Bacteria > Gemmatimonadota > Gemmatimonadetes > Gemmatimonadales > Gemmatimonadaceae > JADGGM01. The sequence continues at coordinate 7,177 of DASVAC010000059.1, forward strand.
GGTCGCGCGCGCGCGCGAGCAACGTGCTCCGCGTCATCGCGCTCCTCGCGCCCCGGCACCCCGAGCTGCGCCTCGTGATGCTCGGTGCCGGCGCGCCGAATGATGACCTCCGCATGCACGCCGCCGCGCTCCGCATCTCCCGCAGCGTCATCTTCCTCGACGAGCGGCACGACGACCTGGGCGTCTTGGCCCTCGCCGATCTCGGGTGGGTGGTGGCGGGCGGCGACGACGGCGCCTTCGCCGTGCTCGACCTCCTCGCCTCGCGCGTTCCCGTGATCGCCGAACGCGGCACGGTGGCGGCGCTGTATGTGCCGGACGGGATCACGGGGATCGTGCTGCCGCAAGGCGACGCGCACGATGCCGCCGCGTCGATCGCGCGGCTCCTCGCGCACGAGGACCAACGCGCCGCGATGGGCGGCGCCGGCCGCGTGCGCGTCGCCCGCGACTACACCGAGACGCTCATGGTCGACGCATTCGAACGCGCGGCGCTCACCGCCAGCGACCGGAGCACCTGGTGACCGCCGCACCGCCGGCGCGCACGCCGTCGCTCGCCCACCGCGTCGAATACGGCGCGCTCCGCTCCTTCATCGGCGCGTTCGGCTTGTTGGGCCGCGACCGCGCCCTCCGCGCCGGCGCGTCGCTCGCCTCGCTCGGCTGGCGTCCGTTAGGCATCCGGAGCCGGGTCGTCGAGCGCCAGATCGCCGCTGCGTTTCCGGAGCTCGATGCCGCGGCGGTGCGCGACATCGCCGCACGGGCCTACCGCCACCTGGGGACCGTGGCCGTCGAGACGGCGCTGTTGTCGCGCATGGGCCCCGAGCAGGTGCTCGACCTCTTCGAACGCGTCGACAACTGGGACCTCGTGGAGCGCAAGCTTGCGTTGGGCCGCGGGCTCATCGCGGCCTCGGGCCACCTCGGCAACTGGGAGCTCTGCGCCGCCTACGTCGCCGCGCACGGGATTCACGTCGACGCGGTGATTCGCCGGATGGGGAATCCGCTCTTCGACGCCTACGTGAGCCGCGTCCGCTCGCGCTTGGGCCTAACGGTCGTGCGCGATCGCGAATCCGTGCGGCGCACCCCGCGCACGCTGCGCGAGAACGGCATGGTCGGCATCCTCGTCGATCAGGCCGGACTCAACATCGCGTCCACCTACGTGAACTTCTTCGGACGCCCCGCCAAGACGCCGCGCGGCGCCGCGGTGTTCGCGCTCCGCTTCGATGCTCCGCTCGTGTTCGGCACCGCGCTGCGACAGCCGAACGGCCGCTACCACTTGTTAGTCGAAGACATTCCCGTGACCAACACCGGCAACCTCGACCGCGACGTGGATGCGGTGGTAGCTGCGTACACCGAGATTCTCGAGCGACACATTCGTCTCGCGCCCGAGCAGTACTTCTGGCACCACCGCCGCTGGAAGCAGCAGCCGGCCGATACGCCGCCCTCCTTGCGAGACCCGGTAGAGTAGCCTCGCCCTGGGATCAGCTTCCAAGTCGGCTAGTCGACACGGTCATTTGGCCGAAGATGCTGCTCGTTCAAGAAAACCTCGAATATTGCGCTTTCGACCTGTGGGAGAGCGGTGAGCGTCTTCGCCGCTTCAAGTATTCCGTCTCCCGAGCCGTCATCGGCCACCTTCACGTAGTAGACGCCAAAGCTACCGTCCGGAAGGTGCCGGCCACCGACGACGACTCCATTTACCAGCGCAACCGCGAGCTGGCGATCCATCAGTGTGGCCGTTGGACGAAATCGTACCTTCACGATGTGCTTGGTAAAGCGGGGCGAGTCGCGCGAGACATTCGTATCCGCGTGCACCCACGTGGGGATCGTGTCAGGCGGAACAAACGTGACCGTCTGCTCGGCGGGGAAATCCGTCGTTAGGAGAATGTTCATGCGCAGCACCGTGACGGTATTCGGCACGCTGACGTTCCACAGTTTCGCGTTGGAATTGGAGTCTGGCGCGACGATCTGCTCGTAGGTGAAGTACGCTTGATTCGGAGCGGTGAGACACCCGGTGCCATCGGGGTTGAGCATGCGAACGGGCCCGGTTCCCTGGGTCACCGATATCGACGTCACATAAATCTTCGAACCCGTCACGGTGGTACCGTTGAGCGTTCCAACGGTCTGTTGCAGCGAGTTGTGAAAGAATGCGTCGAACGACCATACCTGTCTCACCGTATCCTTCACGAGATTGTGAGTAACAAACCCGGCGTACGTGTTAGTCGGCGAGAGCATCACGATTGCGCTGACACCGGCAGCTCCGCCAGGTGCAGCAGGCGCGCACGAGATAGTGGTCGCAGTCCGTGACACCGTGCACGTCAGGGACAGCGTGACGACGGGGGCCGTGAGAGCGTGCGCGGTGTCCGGAGGATTCGGTGGAGCTGCATTTTCGTCCAGGTGGTGGCACGCGATAGCGGCAAGTAGACAAGTCACAGCTCCGATCATGACGCCTCCTAACGGTCTCATTGAAGCAGCGTTCGATCCGTCCAAGGTAACGACGCGTTCATATCGCGTAGATGTCGGCAGTCGCGCTGTCGCTTCGGTCCCATCGGCACGGTTGATAGCGTCCTGCCGGGCACAGTCCGCTATGGCGTGCCGCATGACTTAAGAGGTAGGTTACACCATTCCGCACACGAATCGCCGACGTGCTTCCTCTGCTGTGGCGCCGGCTGCGCGCTGATCCGCGCGCGATGCTCGGCCTGGTGACCGTGATCGTGCTGGTGCTGCTCGCGGCGCTGGCGCCGTTGGTCGCGCGGTACGATCCCACTGCCATCGATCTCGCGGGGCAACTCCAGCATCCATCGTTCGCGCACTGGATGGGCACCGACTACCAGGGCCGCGATGTGTGGTCGCGCATCGTGTACGGCGCGCGCATCTCGCTCACGGTGGGCATCGTCTCGCAAGCCATC
>DASVAC010000060.1:0-17363 GCA_036376535.1 Gemmatimonadaceae bacterium
GGTTCCGCACCGCGGAACCAAGGCGTTTCCCAACCGGCCCCCCAGCTCGGTTCCACTCATTACCAATGGGAGATCAGATGAACCTACCCGCCGCAACGCTCCGTCCGACCAACCCGAACGCATAGACCCGACGGGACGCCCAAGTCCCGCTCGGCTGCATATGCTCGGTCACACGATGGAACGGCGTGCACTTCGGTGTCGGTATCTGGTCATCGGCAGCGGCGTCGCCGGACTGCACACGGCGTGGCGCGCGTCGCTGTCGGGCGACGTGGTGCTGCTCACCAAACGCTCGCTCTTCGACAGCGCGACGGCGTACGCACAGGGTGGGATCGCCGCCGCCATCGGCGCGGGTGATTCGCCGGAGCTGCACCAACAGGACACCCTGGCCGCGGGCGCGGCGATGTGCGACCGCGCGGCCGTCGACGTGCTGGTGCACGAGGGACCCGCACGCGTGCGCGAGCTCAAGTCGGCGGGCGTGCACTTCGACCTGGATCCGCGCGGCGAGTTTCTGTTAGGCAAGGAGGCAGCACACTCGGAGCGGCGCATCGTGCACGCCCATGGCGACCAGACGGGCGCCGAGGTCGTGCGTGCGCTCGTCGAGCGGGTGCGGGCAACCGACAGCGTGCGCGTGCTCGAGCGGACGCGGGCGCTCGAGTTGGTGGTCGAAGACGGGATCTGTTTCGGCGTGCGCGCGAGCCACGCCGGCGCGCCGCTCGAGATTCACGCCGATGCGACCGTGCTCGCTACGGGTGGGTGCGGCCAGGTCTACCGCTATACGACCAATCCGGCCGTTGCGACGGGCGACGGGATCGCGCTCGCCTACCGCGCAGGCGCCGAGCTCGAGGACATGGAGTTCGTGCAGTTCCATCCGACGGCGTTGGACACGCCCGAGACGCCGCTGGCACTCATCTCGGAGGCGGTGCGCGGCGAAGGCGCGATGCTCATCAATGCGTTAGGCGAGCGGTTCATGCCGGCCCGCCATCCGGACGCCGAGCTCGCGCCGCGCGACGTGGTGGCGCGCGAGGTGTTCCGCGAGCAGCAGGCCACCGGCGGCGTCCGGCTCGATGCGACTGCGTTAGGCGCCGGCTTCGCCGAACGGTTCCCGGGCATCTTCGCGCTCTGCATGGCGCGCGGCGTCGACCCGCGCGTCGAGCCCATCCCGGTGACGCCGGCCGCGCACTACGCGATGGGCGGCATCGTGACCGACCTGGCGGGACGCTCGACGCTGCGCCGGCTCTACGCGTGCGGTGAAGTGGCGCGCACGGGCGTGCACGGCGCCAATCGCCTCGCGTCGAACTCGCTCCTCGAGGGACTCGTATTTGCCGAGCGCGTCGCGCGCGATCTGGAAACGGTGCCGCCGTTGGACGCGGCGCCGCCCGCGCGCGCTTGGCGCGTGCCGCCGCTCAGCGACCGCGGCGCCGCGCAGGTGGCGGCGAACATGGTTCGAGACACGATGTGGAAGCACGCGGGCATCGTGCGGTCCGCCGATGGACTGCGCACGTGCCTCGCGACGCTCGACGAGATCGAGCGCCGTCTTCCCGAAGGCGCCACCGAAGAGGCCAACCTGGTGGACACCGCGCGGCTCATCGCGCGGGCCGCGCTGCTGCGCGAAGAATCGCGCGGCGGCCATTATCGCACCGATTTCCCGCGCTCGAGGCGGAGCTGGCAGCACCGGCACGTCCTGTGGCGCGGGAACGGCGCGCTCGTGACGACGTGATCCGGAGTCAACATGCCATACACTGATCGATATGCCGCGCTTCAGGATGAGATTCGCGCGCTCGCGCGCGATCGCAACGCCATCATCCTGGCGCACAACTACCAGCGACCCGAAGTCCAGGACGTGGCCGACGTGGTCGGCGATTCGTTAGGCCTGTCGCGCGAAGCGGCGCAGACCGAGGCCGACGTGATCGTCTTCTGCGGCGTCCACTTCATGGCCGAAACTGCCGCCATCCTCTCGCCCGCGAAAACCGTTCTCCTTCCGGACCTCGGCGCCGGCTGCTCGTTGTCGGCCACCATCGACGCGACGCAGTTGCGCGCGTGGAAAGCCGAGCACCCGGGCGCGGTCGTGGTCAGCTACGTGAACACGAGCGCCGAGGTGAAGGCCGAGAGCGACTATTGCTGCACGTCGGGCAACGCCGTAGAAGTGGTGCAATCGGTTCCCGCCGATCGCGAGATCCTGTTCCTCCCCGACATGTTTCTGGGTGCGCACGTTAGGCGCGTGACCGGACGGGAGAACATGCACGTGTGGATGGGCGAGTGCCACGTGCACGCCGGCATCACGCCCGCGCGCGTGGCCGAGCAGCGCGCGGCGCATCCCGAAGCCGAGTTCCTCGTGCACCCCGAGTGCGGGTGCTCGACGAGCTTGATCGAAGCGATGTCGGCCGGCGACATCGATCCAACGGGCGTGCAGGTGTTGTCCACGGAGGGCATGATCCGGCGTCCATCGCAATCGAACGCCGACACGTTCATTGTGGCGACCGAAGTGGGGATTCTGCACCGGCTCGAGCGGGCGTATCCCGAGCGCACGTTCCTCGCCGCCGACGATCGCGCGTCGTGCCAGTATATGAAGGTCACGACGTTGCCCAAGGTGAAGCATTCGCTCGAGGCGCTCGAGCATCGCATCACCGTGCCGCGGGAGATCGCCGATCGGGCGCGCGGCGCCATTGACCGGATGGTGGCGATCGGCGGCGTAGCGACGGCGCCGACGGCACCCGCGGCGATGGTGGGCGAGTGATCGCATCCCAGGTGGCCGGGGCGAGTGCTTCGTTAGGCTTTCCGTTGTCCGGGGCGACGATGCGCGCCCTCGTGCGGGCGGCGCTCGACGAGGATCACGCCTTCGATGACGTGACGACGCTCGCCACAGTGCCCGCCGAAGCGAAAGGTCGCGCGGCGATCGTCGCGCGGTCCGCCGGCGTGATTGCGGGACTCCCGTTGGCGATCGGCGCGTTCGAAACCATGAGCGGCGAGGTGACCGTTCGTGTCGTGGCGGGCGACGGCGCGCACGTCGGCGACGGCGGCGTGGTGGCCGAGGTCGCGGGTCCGTGGCGTGCGCTGCTGAGCGCCGAGCGCGTGGCGCTCAATTTCGTGCAGCGGTTGTCGGGAGTGGCAACGCTCACCGCGCGTTATGTGGAGGCCGTGCGCGGCACGCGGGCGAAGATTTACGACACGCGGAAAACGACGCCGACGCTTCGGGCGCTCGAGAGGTATGCCGTGCGGTGCGGGGGCGGCGTGAACTACCGCGCGGACCTGTCGGATGCCGTCCTGATCAAGGACAACCACCTTGCTGCGTTAGGCGGCGACATCGCACTGGCGGTGCGGCGTGCGCGCGAGGCGAGCCGACCCGGCATGTGCGTAGAGGTCGAGTGCGACGAGATTGGCCAGGTTGACGCGGCGCTCGCGGCCGGCGCGGACGTGATCCTGCTCGACAACATGTCACTCGATGCGATGCGCGCGTGCGTGGCGCGCGTGGCGGGGCGCGTCCCGCTCGAAGCATCGGGTGGTGTCACGCTCGAGCGGGTGCGCGCGATTGCAGAAACGGGCGTCGATCGCATTTCGGTGGGCGGCCTCACGCACTCGACACCCGCTTTGGATCTCGGCCTCGACTACCGCGCATCTCCCGGCCGTTAGTACGCGACGTTTACCTGCACCTGTACCGACCGCGGTCTGCCGACTGAAGCGCCGCTGAAGAACGCGCCTTTGAGCAGATACCAGTTGTCGAAGACGTTGTCGATATGGATCTCGAGGCGCACGGCCGTCGAGCCAACCACCAGTTGGTATCCGGCATTCAGGTCGAGGATGAAGCTCGGCTTCACCTTGTAGCCTTTGTTGAAGTCGAAGAGCCCGGTGCCGTACGGAGGCAGCGACGGGTCCGATGGGTCCGGCGTTAGGCCGTTGGTCAGACCGGTGCCGAACGTGCCAGTGGCGCCCACATAGAAGTGCTGCGCCGAGTAGACGACCGACGCGAGCGCCGACACCCGTTGGTCGTGGTCCAGGTCGAACGCGCCCGAGGGCGGCGCCGACGGGAAGAACCCGCCCGTGATCGTGCCGAACCCGTACGCGTGATTCAGCGCGAAATTGAAGTACCCCGACACCGGACCGTTAGGCCTGACCTCGACCGCGGCCTCGAGCCCCGTAATCCGCGCCTCCTGGATGTTGACTGACGTGGTGATCGCCGATCCCGGCACCGTATTGTCGTCGATGCCGGGACTGCTCTCTTTGCGATACCCGGAGAGCTTGGCGACGATGCCGTACGGGAACCGGTGAATGTACCCGATCTCGTAGAAGTTGTCGCGTTCCGGAAGCGTCGGCGCCGTGACCACACCCGAGTCGGCAACGCTGGTGATGGCGCGCAAATCCTCGATGTTGGTCGGCAGGAACAGGCGGCCATAGTACACGTAGATCGTGTTCGCCGGATCGGGATAGAAGTTGAGCCGAACGCGAGGACTCACCTGGTGTTGATCGCCTGCGAACGGCGCCACGTGCGAATCGTACCGCACGCCGGTCCTCAGCTCGAACCACTCCACCGGTGTAATCGAGGTCTGCGCATACACGCCAACGTCGTGACCGGACAAGCCGGAGTTCGACGCCGGACCGGCGCTGCCGTCTCCGGCGACGGTATGGAACAACTCGTGTCCGGTCGTGACCGACGGAAGCGCCCCGAACTTGAAGCCTAACGCATGGCTGAGGCGCATCGCATAGTCGATCTTCGCGCCGTACGTGTCGAACGCCCGATCTTCGCTGACGTTGAATGGCGTGGTATCCGGAAAGAAAATGAAGGATGGCACGTCATCGGAGCCTGGCGAGTACGTGAGGCCGCCGTGGCGCGCGAAGGCGCCGATGAACAGATCTGCTTCAGATTCCTCGGATGCGCTGTCGCCGTGGAACTGGTGGTGCCACGCCAGGTTCGCGAACGAGTTGATGTCCTGTTGCCGGTCGTCGATCTGCGATTGCGACGAATCGAACGGTGTGAGGAAGTGCGTGCGCGCCCAGCTCAGGTCGAGCGAGAACAGGTCGCGCGGCGTCGGCCTGAACTCGATCTTGCCGAAGCCGAACAGGTCTTGACCGCTATTGTGAAAGTTGATCGGCTTGTTGTTCACCGAGTCGGCCACCACGGGTTCCTGCCGCATCGCGGTCTCCTGTCGCGTGCCCGAAACGAAGAATCCCCATTGTCCCACATTGCTACTCAGCGACAGTGTCTGCCCGTCTGACTGGTACGACCCCGCGTACGCGCTCAGGCTCGCATGAAAGCCGCCCGTCGGGATTTTCGTTTCGACATTGATGATGGCCGCATTCTTGTTTCCGTACTCGGCGTCCCATCCGCCCGTTTGGAAATCGATGCGATTCGCGACCGTCGGATCGAACAGCTCGTTCAAGCTGCCGGAGATGCCCGCGGGGACAGGCACGCCGTCGATGTAATACGTGTACTCGGCGTGTTGGCCGCGGATGTGCACTTCGCCGGTCGGCGCGCGCGCCGCGCCGGCGATCGATTGCTGCAGAATCTGCGACGTGGTGTTGGTCGGTGTGCCGTGATAGCGATTCTGATCGAATACCTGATCGCCGGTGCGCGTGTCGACAGCGATCGGCGTGGACGCCGTGACCGTGACCGCCTCCAGGTTCACCGGTGCCGGGACTAACCGAAAGCCGACGTGCACATCGGCGCCCGAGGCCGGCATCTCGACATCGCGCGACGCGGCGCGATAGCCGATGAAGCGGGCGTCCACGCGATAGGTCCCGGCCGCGAGGCCGTGCACCCGGAAGGCGCCGAACTGATCGCTGGCGGTGCTCGCGATCGGCTGGCCGTTTCGCCTAACGGTGATCTCGGCACCGTACAAGCGTTCGCCCGAGGCGCTGTCGGCCACCGTTCCCGCGAGATCGCCGTTGATGGTCAGCCCGCGTGGGAGGCCGCGCGTCGCGGACGCGCGCGCCGGGGCCACCGCCAACATTGCCGCGGCGACCGCGGCGCTCATCCGATGCACGATCGACACACAGGACTCCATGCTGAGAGTCGTGCATCCTACGATCGCGCGCCGGTCGAGCCTAACGCATTTTCACGAATGGTCGATTGTGGCGTATGACAGGTACGCGACGAGGAACGGACGAGGTTTGGCGAGTTTCATGCATGCTCGCATAGCGCTCGGGCCGTCCCCATCTTGCCGGGGGGGACACGTTGCTTATAATATACGTGCGTTGCTTATATGCATCGACTGTAGCTTATTAGCCGCCCCTCATTCCAGGTGCGAACGAAATGCGTCCAACGTCGCGCCCGCAAAGCGCGGTTCGCATGCCACTCAACCGCATGCTCGGCACGGAGGCGAACGTTCGTGTGCTGCGCGTCCTGACAGACCGGGCGGCCCCGATGAGCCCATCCGACGTGGCGCGGCACGCGGAGCTGCAGCGCTCGAGCGTACATCGCGCGCTCCGAGGCCTCGAGGAGAGTGCAATTGTGGAGTACGTCGGCACAGGACCTCATACCCACGTCGCGCTTCGCGCGAGACATCCTCTGGCGAATGCCATCCGCACGCTGTTCGCGCAGGAGCGACTCCGTTACGAAAAACTCATTCGTGGCTTGAAAGCCGCGGCGGCCGCGCTGGAGCATCCGCCGATGGCCGTGTGGCTCGACGATCGGCTGGCGCGTGGCACTGATCGAGCCGAGCAGCCAATCGTCGTCTACGTCATCGACAGCTCGCGCGCGTTGACGAGAGATGCGGAGTTGCTGCGTCGCGAGCTAGCCCATCTCGAGAAAGCACTCGACGTTCAGATCGACGTCCAGGCTCTGTCGAACGCCGACTTGGACGCAGGCCTCGGCCCTTCGGATTCGGATCTACGCAATGCCGTGCCCCTGTTGGGCCTTCCGCCTGACGGAATCTTGAATGCGCGCCTCCCGCAACCGGAACGCCGAATCCGCACGCACGGTGATCATGATGCCGCTGCGCTCGATACGGGCGCGCGGATAGCCGACGCCATCAAACGAGACGCCACGATCGTCGACGAAGCTCGCCGATACATCGATCGCCGTTGGAAGACCGCGTCCCCAGGCGAACGCAAGGAGCTTGCCGAATGGAAACAGATTCTGCGCACTGCAACGCCTGCACAGCTGCGTCGAATCCTGATCGACCCCGGACCGCGCGCCACGCGACTCCGGCAGACGCTACCATTCGTCGGCGTTCTGAACAAAGCGATGCGTTAGCACATGACGCGAGCGGAGCTCGAGCACGCGATTCGTGCCGCGTGCGATCTCACAGGGGACGGCGAAGTAATCGTATTCGGTTCTCAGGCGATTCTCGGATCTTGCCCTGAGGCCCCCGATGAGCTCCGTCAATCTGCTGAGGCGGACATCGCTCCGAAGCACGCCGTAGACAAAGTGGACCTCATCGACGGCGCGCTCGGCGAAGACTCCATGTTCCACCGACAGCATGGCTTCTACGTGCACGGCGTTCCGATCGAGTCGGCCAGCCTTCCCAACGGCTGGGAGCGGCGTGCTGTCAGAGTGCAAAACAAGAACACGCGCGGGTTCATTGGCTGGTGTGTGGAGACTCACGATCTGGCCGCGAGTAAACTCGCCGCGTTCCGCGACAAGGACCGCGACTTTGTCCGCGTGCTGCTCGCCGAGAGCTTGATCAAGCCCAGGTCGCTGATCGCCAGAGTTCGACAGCTGCCCGTCGCCGACGAGTCGAAGGATCGCGTCGTCCGTTGGGTCGACAAAACGGTGCGCGACCTTCGCTGACCAGTCATCGGTGTTGCGTGGTCGGCGCCTGCTCGGCAACAGCGGAGTCAGGAGGCACTACAGCCGCAGCACGTGCTGACGCAGCACGCGTGCGCGTTGCCGGCTCACCGGTAGCTGCTGTCGCGTGACCAGCGATACGAGATAGCTACCGCCGGGCATGGGCGAGATGCGCTGCACCATCGAGAGATTCGCGAGGGCGCTGCGCGACAGACGCACGAACATCGCGGGATCGACTCGCGCCTCGATGTCCTTGAGACGATAGTTGATCACGTAGCGCGATCCCTTCGCGGTGAAGAGATACAATAGCTCGCCGTGCGCCACGATCGACGCGACATCGCTTACCGATACCAGCACGATGTCATCGCCATCGCGAACCGGAATACGACGCAGATACTCGATCGCGCCGGCGCCGGCTGCGAACACGGCCCTACGCGCACGCTCGGCCTCGTCGTCGCGCACATCTTCGCGCTCCAACCGGGCGCGTGCGCGCTCGAGTGTCCGGGCGAGCCGCTCGGGGTCGACCGGTTTCAACACGTAGTCGACCGCGTTCACCTCGAACGCGCGCACCGCGTATTCGTCGAACGCGGTCACGAACGCGACGAGCGGCATCGCGGATTTGCGCACGAGACGGGTGACGCTCAGGCCATCGACCTCTGGCATCTGGAGGTCTAACAGCGCGAGATCGGGACGCGTGGCTTCGATGAGTCGCACCGCTGCCGCGCCTCCGTCGGCCTCGCCCACCAGCTCCACGTCGCGACACGTCCGCAGCGCGGCGGCGAGGAAGGCGCGCGCCGGGCGCTCGTCGTCGGCAATCACGACGCGCAGCACGTCCGTCACGCGGCACCGGCCGTGGCGAGCGCCGGTAGCGGCAGGCGGACGATGACGGTGGTGCCCACATCGGGCGTGCTATGGATCTCGAGCGAGGCATCGCAGCCGTAGCACCGCTCGAGGCGGCGCGCAACGGTGGATAACCCGATGCCGGTCGCGCGTCGCTGTGCGAGGTCGCGCGGTCCGACGCCGACTCCGGTGTCGCAGACCGTCAGGACGAGCATCGCAGGCCCGTGAGCGGCGTCGTCGCCCGCTTCTGCGCGCGCGTCGACTGACACGGCGCCGCCGCCTAATCGCGGCGCGATCCCGTGTTTGACGGCGTTCTCGGCGAGCGGCTGGAGCAGCAGCGACGGAATGCGGCACGATCGCACCGCGTCGTCCATGTCGATCGAGACGTGCAGTGCGTCCTCGAATCGCGCGCGCTCGATGTCGAGGTAGGCGCGTACGATCTGCATTTCGTCGGCCACGGTGGTGAACTCGCCATCGGCGCGGCGGAGCACGGCGCGGAGCAGCGCCGTTAGGCGAAACAGCGTGGTCACGGCGCGGTCGGGTGCTTCCTGGATCAGCTGGCCGATGGTCGTGAGCGCGTTGAACAGAAAATGCGGATTGAGCTGCGCGCGCAGCGCTTTGAGCTCCGCTTGCGTGGCCAGCTGCAGCATTTCTCGCTCGCGCGCGTCGCGCGTGTACCGTTCGTCGCTGACGCGGATCGAGTCGATGCGGCGTGCAGCGGCCAGCGCAACGCGCTCGAGCAGGGCGATGTCATCGGACATGAGGCGGCGGCCACCGGTCAGCGGGCCGACGTCGATGACATACGCGGGCGCTTCGGTGGTTGGCACGCGAATGCTGGTGCCCGGCGCGCGCCCGATAGCCGGCGCGCGCCAATCGGTCCGAACCGTGTCGTCGCCGGCCGCGCGCCACCACACACGGCTGGCCGACAGCGCCGAGCCGAGGGCGTCGCACGCCGCCTGCAACACATCGTTAGGCGAGCCTAAGGTGGAGACCGTGGCCAGGAACTGCGCGCGAACCTGTCGATAGTCGGCGCGCCGCAACACCACGCGGTCGACAAACCGGCCGACGAGTGCCCGCAGCGCCGGGTAGGCCAGCGCCGTCACGACGCCCATCGCGAGCAGCGCGCCCACGCCGAGGGGCTGTGTCCAGTCGCCCGACATCCGCGGCAGGACGTAAGGCGCGGCGACACCGACGTACAGCGCCATCCACAGGCCAATCAAAGCGAGCAGACTCAACGCACGCTTGAGAAACAGGTCGGCGAGCGCAAACCGGTAGTCCTGATACAGAATCACGAGCGCGAGCGGCAACGATGCATGATGCCCAACCAGCTCGATGGGCCACGTATCGGACGACGTCGCGTGTTGGCTCAAGTGAAGCGCCATGACGGCGAATGCTGCTAACGCCACGCCGGACAACGCGCGCCGCACAGCCGGCTGGCGTGACGAGTACATGACGAGCAGGCCGATGATGGCCAGATAGCCGACGGTGAGCAGCACCATTGCCGGCGGCCAGGGTAGCGCGTCGTGCCGGAACGCCGCCCGCACCTGTAAGGCAGCGGCGACGGCGCTGACCAGATAGGCCGACGCCACAACCAACCGTCCGCCGCGGGCGCGCGCGTCGCTTGGAAAGGCGGAGTGTACAACGACCGCGGGGAGGAATCCGAGCGACGAGAACGCGAACGCCGTGAGCAACGGCGGCGGCGCGCCGACGCCCAGATCGCGTAGGCCATAAATAACGAGGGCGCCGCAATTCCACGACAAGCCGAGAATCGCCGTGACGAGCGGCACGCGATCGACGCGGATCGCGAGCGACCATGTCGCGCGCGAGGGTCCGGCACGCAACGTCATCACGCCGAGCATCGCATAGAGAACGATGCCGGTCATGAAACCGACCAAGTGAATGAGGAGTGTGGCGTCGGTTGCGAGCATGGCAAAGCGCGAGGAGAAGGCGATCTTTGAAAGGGTAGTTCGCGACGACGCGATTCGACAAGCGTGTTTTCCTGAACGGGCAGAATCGGCCAACGAGCGGCGGTTCTGCGGCCATGAACGAACCATCCATGAGACACCGAAATTCCGTGCGCAGCCTTCGAATTGGTCGCGACAGAAATGCAACGTCGATTCCGCTCGCCGAGCGGCTCGTCGGGCCATTTCATCGGTTCGCGCAGACGGAGTCGGCGAGTGGGCTCGTCCTCCTGGCGTGCACAGCGCTCGCGCTCGTGTGGTCCAACTCCGCGTGGTCGGACAGCTATACGCGCCTGTGGCAACAGACGGTGACGGTCGGAGGCGCGGGGTGGGGCGTGTCGATGACCCTGCGGGATTGGATCAACGACGGGCTCATGGCGGTGTTCTTTTTCCTTGTCGGCCTGGAGATCAAGCGCGAATTTCTGGTCGGCGATCTCGCCTCCGTGCGTCACGCGGCGCTGCCCATTGCCGCTGCCGTTGGTGGAATGGTGGTGCCGGCCACGCTGTACGCGGTGCTGAACCACGGCACCGCCGCCGGGCGAGGCTGGGGCATCCCGATGGCGACGGACATTGCGTTCGCGTTAGGCGTACTGGCGCTCGTCGGTCCGCGCGTGCCGGCGGGGCTGCGTGTGTTGCTCGCGGCCTTGGCCATCGTAGACGACCTGGGCGCGGTGCTCGTGATCGCGCTCTTCTATACCGCGAGTCTGGGATGGGGCAATCTCGTCGTCGCGGCCGGAATTGTCGCGCTGCTCGCCACGTGCAACGCGGCGGGCGTGCGGCACGGCGGCGTCTACGCACTGTTTGGCGTGGCACTCTGGTTGGCGTTGCTCCATTCGGGAGTGCACGCCACCATCGCCGGTGTATTGCTGGCCGTGGTCGTGCCGGCGCGCACGCGGATCAACGAGGACGAGTTCCTGCTCCGCGGACGTGAAGCGCTCGACGACTTCGAGCGCGGCTGTGGGCCGGCGACGACGGTCCTGACCAACCCGGCGCAACAAGAGGCGATTGCGCGCCTCGGGGAGTTGGGCGACCAGGCGCAGGCTCCGCTCGTGACACTCGAGCAGCAGCTCCGGGCGCTGGTCGCCTTCGTGATCATGCCGCTCTTCGCCCTCGCGAACGCGGGCGTGGCGTTAGGCGGCCGCGCGGGTTCAGCGCTCGGGACGCCGGTGACCATCGGCGTCATGGCCGGCCTGGTGTTCGGCAAGCCGATCGGCATCACGCTCTTTTCCTGGTTGGCGGTGCGCAGCCGGTTGGCGGCGCTTCCGACGGGCGTCTCCTGGCGCGCCGTGCACAGCTTGAGCTGGCTCGGCGGCATCGGATTCACGATGTCGCTGTTCATCGCCGGGCTCGCATTCGGCGCGTCGCCGTTGCTCGAGAGCGCCAAGTTGGGCATCCTCTCGTCGTCGGTAATCGCCGGCGTCATCGGCTGGACGTTGCTGCGCAGGAGTCTGCGACCGTCACCGGTCGCCGTCGCAGCGGCGCCCGACGCCGGTGCAGGTGCCTCCTAATGGCCTAACGCGGGCGTCACCGATCAGTGGAGACCGCCGTTATCGTGTCGCGTCGCTGATCAGGCCGAGGGCCGCGAGCGCGTCGATGAGGCTGCGCACCACGTCGCCGCTCGACCCGCCCGCGACCCGCGGGCGCGCCACCGGCGCCGCGCCGAAGAAGCCTAACCGGCCATCGTCGCCTACACTCACCGCGCCCGGGACGTGCACCGTGCCGTCGGCCCCGCGCGCAAGGGCCGGCGACGGACGGGCGCCGAACTCGCCTAACGATACCGATGCGCCGGCCTTGGCGCCGGGCGGCGCGAGGACGATCGGGCCGGGCCACATCGTCGTGACCGTCGCGCCCGCGTACGAGAGCTCGCAGAACCCTTCCACCGTTGCGTGCACGCTCGACGCGTGCTGCGCCACGACCAACGACTTGTCGATGGTGCCGCCGGCCAGCGCCACGCCGCTCACGCGCAGCACGGCGCCATCCTTGGTGACGCGAATGAGCGGCCGCACGAACAGGTCCCACTGCGTCGTCGAGTCCGGTGCGGTCGCCAACGGATCGCGAAACGTGAGCATGTCGGCGGTGTTGTCGCTCACTTCGGCCATCTGGCCCTGTCCCGTTCCGCCAGTGGCAACCCACGTCCACCCGGCGAATCGATGCGGCGCCCAGCCGGCGCCGGCGCGCGTGACCGACGTACGCGTCGCCGACGACGTCGACTGTTTGACGACCATCGGCGGGTTGAGCACCCGGATGCCCGAGAGATCCGTGTAGTGCGCCGCGGTCGTGATCACGTCCCCGCCGGCCTCGCCCTGGCTTGCGTTAGGCACGAGCGACGGCGCATCGATCTCGATGTCGGACACGCGAATCGACCAGAACACGTTGTACGGACTGTACGCGTACGCGAGAAACGCCCGGCTCCCCTCCGAGCGGATGCCCGATACGGTGAAGTAGCCCTGGAGCCCGTTCACGATCTGGATGTCGGCGTGCCCCGCCGTTTGCAGCGTGCCGCCGTAGATCGCGACGTTGGTCGCGCGCACCGAGACGTTGTAGCCGTAGCGCACGGCGTCGATGCCGTGCGCGTTGTGATTCAGGTTGTTGGCGAACGTACCGGTGCCGAACACCCAGCCGTTGCGATACCATGGTCCGGTGTAGTCCGGGCCGCCGGCGCCGCGCGCGCGGCAGTTGAGGAACTCGGTGATGTCCTCTTGGAAGTTGTCGTAGCGGTCGTCGAGACCGCCGATCTGCCACGCGGCTTCCCACGTTAGGCCGCCGACTTTCACGAACGCGAAGTTCGTGGACGACGAACCGCGTGCGGTGAGCTGCGGGTTGCGGTGATAATAGATGCCGGTGTACGCACCGGCTTCCGACGCACCCTCGACGCTGAACCGGTCGAACGAGCCCTCGAAGCAGCCGTCGAGATCGAGCACGGCCTCGGGGAGCACGACGAACATCGTCGTCGTATCCGGCGCCACGTGCTGCGCCGTCGTGAACGTGATCGAGTCGGCGGTGTTGCTCGCGACCTTGGCACTCTGGCCGACGCCGGTGCCGGCGGTCATGCAGACCCACATGTCGCGCAGCTCGTCGGTGTGCCACGCGGCGCCCGCGCGCGTGATGGTGAGCGTGCTGCCGCCGGTCGCTTTCGCGGCCGGTTTCCCGTGCGCGCGGATCACGGAGTTCTCCATGCCGGCGCCGGTGATCGCGAAGCCTTCGGTGCTCACGACGCGCAGCGGCTGCGTGACGCGATACACGGCGCCGGCGCCTAACCGCATCCGCGCAGTCGCCCACCGCGGCGGACCCTTGGTGGTGGGCAGCACGGCACCGCGTGCCGGCAGCGTGGTGAACGGCTCGAACGGCGAGCCGCAGCAGGCGTCGATGCACGATTGGAGCGCCACGGTATCGTCGGTCGTCTCGTCGCCGCGCGCGCCCCACCATTCGGGGAGCACGTCGGCAAGGAGCGCGGCGCGTGTGTTCGGGCCGATGAGATTCGGCGGAACGAACCGCACCGTTAGGCCTGAGCCGAAGATCTGGTGCAGGCCGGCCTGGATCGCGCCGCGCACGAGCAGCGTCGGGGTCGTACCGGCGCGCGGGACCAGTCGGGCACCGTTCACAAACCACATCGCGACGTTCCGCGGGATCTCGAGGTCGGCGGCCAGCGCGTAGTCGCCGGGCGGGAAATACATCGTTCCGCCCAACGCCGGGATCGTTTTCGCGAGGTCGCGCAGCGCGGCCGATACGTCACGCGACGCGCCGACGGTCGCGCCGTGCGCTGTCACATCGAAAAGCCCGCCGAAGTCCGCCATGGACCCGCAATGTGAGAGGAAGTGATGGTGACCGGAAGGATTCGATCACGATCTTTGCACGGGTCGGCGATACCGTGCGGGCGTGACCCCTTGTATTCTCGCACAGCCGAGCCGAGCGTTATGGGTATGCCAGCCGCTGCACATCGGTGGACCGCGGACGAGGTGCGCGCCTTGCCCGACGACGGCAATCGCTACGAGCTCGTGTCCGGCGAGCTCGTCGTGACGCCGTCGCCGCGTGGCATGCACCAAGTGGCGGTGTCGGAACTCATGTGGAGAATTCGCGCGTGGCTCGAACGTACCGGCGCCGGGCATGTTCTCGCCTCGCCGGCCGATATCTCGTTAGGCGAGGATGAGGTACTGCAGCCCGACGTGTTCGTGTATCGGACCGCCGGTGGCGGACATCTACGCAACTGGGACGACATCAGCGAGCTGGTCTTGGTCATCGAAGTGCTTTCACCGTCAACGGCGCGATACGATCGCCAACTCAAGCGCCGTCGATATCAGCGCGCTCGCGTCCCGGAGTACTGGATCTTCGACATCGACTCTCGGCTCGTCGAACGGTGGCGCCCGGACGACGAGCGGCCGGAGCTCCTGACAGAGCGACTCACGTGGGAGCCGGCCGGGAACACCGGCCAAGGCGGGCTCGATCTCGACCTCTCGGCGTTCTTCACCGACCTGTGGGGCGAAGACTGATCGGAGCAGGGCTCGCGACGAGACCCGCGCGAACACTTCGAGGCGTTCACCGGACCACATGAAAAACGGCGAGCGTTCCGAGTTGCCGCGCCGTTTGGGATTCTTCAGCACGATCGCGGTCGTCATCGGGTCCACGATCGGATCGGGCATTTTCCGATCGCCGGCGGCGATCGCGGAGCGTGTGCCCTCCGCGGTTCCGCTCATGGTGGTATGGGTCGTGGGTGGACTGGTCGCGCTCTGCGGCGCACTCACGTTAGGCGAGGTCGCATCCGCGCTGCCTCGCACCGGCGGCATCTACGTCTTCATACGTGAGGGATGGGGCCGGTTGCCGGCGTTTCTATTCGGTTGGGCGGAGCTCGTGATCATCCGAGCCGCGGCCCTGGGCGCCGTCGCGATCACCTTCACCGAATACGCCTTTCGTGCACGCGGATATGAGCCGACGCTCGCGCCGTACGCCGGATATGTGCACGTTGTCGCCGCCATCGCGATCATCGTGCTCGCACTCGTGAACATTCTCGGCGTTCGGTGGAGCGCGCTGGTGCTCGAGCTCAGCACGGTGGCGAAATACGGGGCGCTGCTCTTCATCGTCGGGCTCGCGCTCGTCGCGGTCCCGGTCGGCCATCCGGATACCGTCGCGCCGGCGGCAGCGCCCATCGCCGCATCGACCCACGTGTCGGCTGGACAATTCGGGCTCGCGCTCGTCGCTGTGCTCTGGGCATACGATGGATGGGCCGACCTCAGTTTCGTCGCCGGCGAGGTGTCGAACCCGCGGCGCAATCTGCCGCGCGCGCTCATTGGAGGAACCGCCGCGGTGATCGCCATTTATCTCGCGGCCAATCTCGCGTATCTGGCAGTCCTGCCGGTCGACCGCATGCGCGCGTCGAAGCTCATCGCCGCCGATGTTGCCCAGCAGCTCATCGGCAGCCCTGGGGTGTTGCTCGTCGGCCTAACGGTGGTGCTGGCAACGTTAGGAACGCTCAACGGCTCCCTGCTCACCGCGCCGCGCATCTTTTTCGCGATGGCGGATGACGGGTTGCTCTACCGGCCGATTGCCGCGGTGCACCCACGATTTCGCACACCCTATCTGGCGATCGCGCTCAGCGCGGTACTCGGCGTGATTTTTGTCCTGATGCAGTCCTTCGAGCAGCTCGCCGACCTGTTCATCACCGCGATCGTCCCGTTCTATGCGCTGGCGGTGGCATCCGTGTTCACGCTCCGGAGACGCCCGGGTCACGATCCGGCCTTTCGCGTTCCGTGGTATCCCGTCGTACCGGCCATCTTCATCCTGGCCGCCGTCTACTTGTTGGCGAGCGCGTTGATCGAGCCGGCAAGCCGCTGGCCCACCCTTGCCGTCTTCGGCGTGATCCTGGCTGGTGTGCCGGTGTACGGCCTGATCGTTAGGCGAGGCGCCGCTCGCGCGGTTACGCCGGCGTCAGACGACTGACGCGAGATCGACCTGGTAGACTGCGTCTGAAGTGCAACAAAGGCGAATTCAATCGCTGGGTGCAACGGTTGCCATCGACGGACCTGACGACGAGGCCCAATCTCGCGCGGGATACTCCCCGTGGTCCGTCACTCGTTGTTCGTTTTCGTGTTTTCCTACCCGTGGTCCGGCGTTCGGCGTTCGTCATCCGGTGACGGCCACGGCCGGCTTCTCAGGTCACATCATGTTTCGCGACGCGCTGGTCACGAACAACCCTGGACGGACCACGGGTAGGAAAACACGAAACGAACAACGAATGACGGACCACGGGAATTGCTAGACGGATGCTATCGATATATCCGATGGAGCGTGCCTAGACGCGTCGCGAGCAAGGAACCGATGATGCGCGCAAGAATTCGGTCACGACCTCTCCGCCAGCCGGCGATATCGTGCACGCGTGACCCCTTGCCTTCTCGCACAGCCGAGCCGAGCGTTATGGGTATGCCAGCCGCTGCACATCCGTGGACCGCGGACGAGGTGCGCGCCTTGCCCGACGACGGCGGTCGCTACGAGCTCGTGTCCGGCGAGCTCGTCGTGACGCCGTCGCCGAGAGGTATTCACCAGGTGGCCGTTTGGACGCTGGGGAGAGTGCTCGATGCATGGCTCCGGCAGACGTCCGCGGGCCACCTGCTCGGCTCTCCCGCGGACATTTCGTTAGGCGAGGAGGAGGTATTGCAACCCGATCTCTTCGTCTATCGCACTGCCGGCGACAAACAGCTGCGCGACTGGACCGACATCACCGCACTCGTGCTGGTGATCGAGGTGCTCTCGCCAGCAACGGCACGCTACGACCGCCAGCTCAAGCGACGGCGCTATCAACGCGCACGCGTTCCCGAGTATTGGATCGTCGACCTGGATTCGCGCCTCGTGGA